>CADCSY010000051.1 GCA_902805555.1 uncultured Acidimicrobiales bacterium
GAGTGCATCGACGGCCACGGCCGCCACCAGGCTGGAGTCGACCCCTCCGGACAGCCCGATCACCACGTCGGTGAAGCCGTTGTTCGTCACGTAGTCACGGGTGCCGAGCACCAGCGCCTCGTAGACCTCCTCGACCGGTTCGAGCGGGGCCGTGACCCAGGGGGCGGTGGTGTCGAGGGGCGGGCGCGGCGGGCCGTCCCACGGCGCCACGACGTGCACCACCGGCAGGGGGGCCCCGTGCGTGCGGCCGCGGGGGTCGAGCAGGCGCTTGCGGAACACGGGTGCGACGTCGAGCTCCACCACGTGGGTGCCCTCCACGAACTGCGGCGCCCGGGCCAGCAGCTCGCCGTCCGCGTCGAACACGAGCGAGGCGCCGTCGAAGACGAGCTCGTCCTGACCGCCGACCTGGTTCACGTAGACGAGGGCGCAGGAGGCGTCGGCCGCCCTCGTGGCCAGCATGCGCTCGCGCTCGGCGAGCCGGCCGGCGTAGTACGGCGACGCGTTCAGGTTCACGATCAGCTCGGCCCCGCCGCCGGCCTGCGCGGCGATCGGCCCGCCCGGGTCCCAGGCGTCCTCGCAGATGGACACGCCGACGTGGACGCCGGCGATGTCGAACAGCGTGAGGTCGCCGTGACCGGGTGCGAAGTAGCGGGCCTCGTCGAAGACGGCGTAGTTCGGGAGGTGGCGCTTCAGGTAGGTGCCCCGGACGTCTCCGCCCGCGCACACCGCTGCGGCGTTGTGCAGGTCGCGTCCGGCCTCGACGTAGCCGACGACCGCGGCGCAGCGACCCGTCGCTGCGGCCACCCGCCCGAGGGCGAGGCGGCTGTCGGCCACGAAGCCAGGCTTCAACAGGAGGTCCTCCGGCGGGTAGCCGGTGATCGCCAGCTCGGGGAACACGGCCACGTCGCAACCGGCCGCCTCGGCGCCCGCGTAGGCAGCGAGGATCCGGTCGACGTTGTCGTCCAGCCCTCCGACCACGGGGTCGATCTGGCAGAGGGCGACGCGCACGACCGTCATCCGACCCGAGCCTAGGAGGCGGTCGGCCCGCCGGGCCGGCCCCCACGTGCCTGCCCGCCTCGACCGAGAAGTGGGACGACGTCGTCAGGCGGAGGACGACACTTCGCGTGCCCTGCGGGACGACCGACCGCCAGCAGCCGTCACCCGCCCCGGAGACCTGCCAGCATCCACGAGTGCCTCGTGTGGAGGAGCCCCGGCGGGCGCCGAGGTCGGTGGGGACCGGGATGGCGGCCGCGGCCGATCCGACCGGCCGCGCCGGGCGGGCCCCCTTCTTCTACGGGTGGGCGATCGTCGCTGCCACCTTCGTGATGCTGACGACCTCGTCGGGCCTCGGGTTCTACGCCCTCACGCTCTACCTGCGGACGCTCACGGACGTGGGTGGCTTCTCCGTCAGCTCCGTGTCGGGAGCGACGGCGCTGTTCTTCATCGTGTCCGGCATCGTGGGCGTCGGCGTCGGCCGGGTCATCGCCCGCCACGACCCCCGGCCCGTCATCGCCGTGTGCGCAGCCGTGGCCGCGGCCTCGCTCGTGGGCATGGGGAGGGCGGGGTCCCTCTGGCAGGTCTACCTCGCCTACGCCGGCTTCGGCGTGGGCTTCGCCGGCTGCTCCCTCATCATCTCCTCCACCCTCGTCACCAGGTGGTTCCACCGCCGGCGGTCGGTGGCGCTGTCGGTCTCGTCGACCGGGTTGTCGGTCGGCGGCATCCTGCTCACGCCGGCAGCCACCGCGCTCATCGACCAGCGTGGCTTCGCCAGCGCATCGGTCTGGATCGCCGTCGCGTTCGTCGCCGGGATCGTCCCCGTCACCGCGCTCGTGCTCCGGCCGGACCCGTCGGCCCTCGGGCTCCTCCCCGACGGGGACCCGTCGCCGACGGCGACCGGGGCCGCAACGGCGGTGGGGGGCGGCGTCCCCTTCGCCGAGGCGGTGCGGGGCACGCTGTTCCGGCGCATCACGGTGGCATGGACGCTCGCCCTCATCGCCCAGGTCGGCGGCATCTCCCACCTGTTCTCGCTCGTCGACGAGCGGGTCGACCGGCCCGGGGCGGCGCTTGCCGTCTCGGTCCTGGCGGGGTCGTCGATGGTGGGCCGCCTGGCCGGTGGCTGGCTGCTCGGGCGGGTCGCCCTCCGACCGGCGTGCCTGACGTGGCTCGTCCTCCAGGCCTGCGGGTTGAGCGGCCTGGCGCTGGTGGACGGGCGCACCGGCCTGCTGGTGTGTGCGTCCCTGTTCGGCCTCAGCGTCGGAAACGTGCTGCTGCTCCAGCCGGTTGTGCTGGCCGACGTGTTCGGGGTGCGCGACTACCCGCGGATCTTCGCCAGGAGCCAGCTCGTGTCGACGGTCGGCATCGCCAGCGGGCCGTTCCTGCTCGGCATCCTCCGCGACGCCACCGCCGGCTACCGCCTCGCCTTCCTCGCCGCCACCGCGCTCTCCCTCGCCGCCAGCGCCGTGATCTCGACCGGCGGGCCCCTCGACCGCTTCGAGGCGACGACGGCCGAAGGCGAGCTCGCCACCAGCTGATCCGCGCGCAGGCGTCAGGTGGGGAGCCCGAAGCAGACAGGCGCTCGCCGCCACCGCTCGGTGGTGGCGAGGCCCGTCGTCGTCGGCTTCTGCGAGGCGCGAGCGCCGGGTGTCAGGCCTGCCCGGCGGCGTCCAGCTCGCTGCAGCAGGTCTCGGTGATGAGCCTCGTCACGATGTACGGGTCGCAGTTGGCGTTCGGGCGGCGGTCCTCGATGTAGCCCTTCTTGTCGACCTCGACCATCCACGGGATGCGGACCGAGGCGCCCCGGTCGGAGACGCCGTAGGAGAACTCGGTCCAGGGGGCCGTCTCGTGGAGGCCGGTCAGGCGCTTCTCGATGCCGTCGCCGTAGAGCTCGATGTGCTTCCGCGCGTTCTTGCCGAGGGCCTCGCAGGCGGTGATGACCGGGTCGTAGCCCTCGCGCATCGCCTTGGTCGAGAAGTTCGTGTGGGCGCCGGCCCCGTTCCAGTCGCCCGGGATGGGCTTGGGGTCGAGGGTGGCCACCACGTCGAAGTCCTCGGCGATCCGGTAGAGCAGCCACCGGGCGAGCCAGATCTGGTCGGCGGCCGACAGGGGGTCGGCGGGGCCGATCTGGAACTCCCACTGGCCCATCATCACCTCGGCGTTCGTGCCCGAGATGGCGAGACCGGCCTCCATGCAGGCGTCGGAGTGGGCCTCGACCACGTCCCGCCCGAAGATCTCGTCGGAGCCGACGCCGCAGTAGTAGGGGCCCTGGGGCCCGGGGAACCCGCCGACCGGCCAGCCGAGCGGCCGACCGTCCTGGAGGAAGGTGTACTCCTGCTCGATGCCGAACCACGGCTCCTGGCTGGCGAAGCGCTCGGCCACCGCTGCGCACGCAGCTCGCGTGTTGGAGGGGTGGGGCGTCATGTCCGTCAGGAGGACCTCGCACATGACGAGGCGGTTGTCGCCACCCCGGATCGGGTCGGGGCAGTCGAACACGGGCCGCAGCACGCAGTCAGACGCCTTGCCCGGGGCCTGGTTCGTGCTGGAGCCGTCGAAGCCCCACAGGCCGAGCTCCTCCCCGTCCTGGAAGATCTTCACCTTCGAGCGAAGCTTGGCCGTCGGCTGCGTGCCGTCGATCCAGATGTACTCAGCCTTGTAGGCCACGTCGTTCCTCCGTCTGCGGGTGGGGGCGCCCGGGTGCTCCTGGCCCCAAACATGGGCGCAGGTCCGGTCGTGCGGTTGCACGCTCGCAGCGACCCGTTTCCCGGCCGTTGCACCTCTGTGAACGGTAGATGAACGGGCCAGGGCTCCGGGCCGGTTCCGTGGTGGCGGTGCGATGATGACCGCCACGCCCACCGAGGGAGACGACATGGAGCGCCAGCAGGACTACGTGCTGCGGACGGTCGAGGAGCGCGGCATCCGCTTCGTGCAGCTCTGGTTCACCGACGTCCTCGGCGCACCCAAGACGTTCGCCATCACCCCCGCCGAGCTCGAGAACGCGCTCGTCGAGGGCATGACGTTCGACGGCTCGGCCATCGACGGCCTCAGCCGGGTCCAGGAGAGCGACGTCCTCGCCCTCCCCGACCCCAAGACGTTCCAGATCCTCCCCCTGGGCGGCTCCGGCTCGGACCCCACCGCCAGGGTGTTCTGCGACATCACCGACCTCGACGGCGCCCCCCACAAGGGCGACCCCCGCAACGTCCTGCGCCGCAACCTCGACCGGGCGAAGGAGCGCGGCTACACGTTCTACGCAGCGCCCGAGGTCGAGTGGTTCTACTTCGCCGACGACGACCCGTCCTCCACACCGAAGCCGCTCGACCAAGGCGGCTACTTCGCGCTCACCGTGGCCGACCTGCCCACCGACATGCGCCGCCAGACCGTGCTCACGCTCGAGGACATGGGCGTCCCGGTCGAGTACTCCCAGCACGAGGACGCGCCCAGCCAGCACGAGATCGACCTCCGCCACACCGACGCCCTGACGATGGCGGACACCGTCATGACGCTGCGGCTCATGGTCAAGGAGATCGCCATGGAGCGGGGCGCCTACGCCACCTTCATGCCCAAGCCGATCGCCGGCGTGCAGGGGTCGGGGATGCACACCCACTTCTCCCTCTTCGAGGGCGACGTCAACGCGTTCCACGACCCCGGCGACGAGCACGGCCTGTCGAAGGTGGCCAAGGGCTTCATCGCCGGGCTGCTGCACCACGCCCCCGAGATCACCGCCGTCACGAACCAGTGGGTGAACTCCTACAAGCGGCTCGTGGTCGGCTACGAGGCGCCGGTCCACGTCGCCTGGGCCCGCAACAACGGCTCGGCCGTCGTGAACGTCCCCCGCTCGAAGCGGGGGCGGGCGGAGTCGACCCGCATCGAGTACCGGGCCCCCGACCCTGCCTGCAACCCGTACCTCACCTTCGCGGTGGTCCTCGCCGCCGGCCTCGCCGGGATCGAGGAGGGCTACGAGCTGCCGCCCGAGACCCAGGCCAACCTCCACCGCATGACGCCCCAGGACCTCGAGGCGCAGGGCATCCGTGCGCTCCCCGGCAACCTCAACGACGCCATCGACGTGATGGAGCGCTCGGACCTCGTGGCGGAGGCGCTCGGTGAGCACGTCTTCGAGTGGTTCATCCGCAACAAGCGCTCGGAGTGGTCCGACTACAAGACCCAGGTCAGCCAGTTCGAGCTCGACCGCTACCTCTCGGCCCTCTGACGAGGTGGGGCCGCTGCTGCTCTTCCCCGACCCGCCGCCCCCGGAGCTGGCGCAGGCGCTCGACCTCGGCGGCCACGCCTGGAAGGGCGTCGACGGCCCCGGTGCCGCAGCCGATGAGCCCGACGGCGGGTGGTCGGGCGCGATCGTCAGCGCCGACGAGCAGCCGGAGGCGGCGTTCGCGCTGTGCCGGGCCCTGCGCAAGCGGGACGTCCCCCTCGAGCCGCTCCTCCTCCTCGTCACCGGCGCCCAGCTCAACGAGCTCAACCTCCGCGACGACCTGTACGACGACTTCTGCCTCGCCCCCGTGCGCCAGCCCGAGCTCGTCGCCCGCCTGAAGCACCTCTTCTGGCGCTCGGGCCGGGGGACGAGACCCGAGCTGGTCGAGTACGGCCCGCTCGTGCTGAACCTCGAGACGTACCAGGCGGCCATCAGCGGGCGCCCCCTCGACCTCACCTACATGGAGTACGAGCTGCTGAAGTTCCTGTCGTCCAACCCGGGGAAGGTCTTCACCAGGGAGACGCTGCTCAGCCGGGTGTGGGGCTACGACTACTACGGGGGCGCCCGCACGGTCGACGTCCACGTGCGGCGGCTGCGGGCGAAGCTCAGCGAGGAGCACGCCCCGCTCATCCAGACGGTGCGGAGCGTCGGCTACCGCTTCGGCGAGGCCCGCTGGAGCGTCTGACCCGCCGCTCCGAGGTGCTCGTCCTCCCGGGGCGCTCGGGGCCTCAGGTGTTGAGGTCGAGCAGCTCGCTCCCGGCGTGCCGTCGCTCGGCCTCGTCCTTCAAGAAGTAGCCGAGGATGGCCGCCGCCACCCCACCGCTCATCAGCACGGCCGACGGCAGGACGAAGACGATGACCAGGACGAGGATGATCGCGCCGAGCACGCGCTCAGTCTGCCCCGGGCGCACCGGCATCGCCCACCCACGCCCACGCCTCGATCTCGACGGCGGCGCCGAGGGGGAGGCCCGCAACCGCCACCGCCGACCGGGCCGGGCGGTGGTCGCCGAAGGCGTCGGCGTAGGCCGCGTTCACCGCCCCGTAGTCGGCCATGTCGGTGAGGAAGACCGTCGTCTTCACCACGTCCCCGAGGGAGGCACCGGCCCCGACGAGGAGCTGCTCGAGGTTGGCGATCGCCTGCCGGAGCTCGGCCGGGGCCCCACCCGGCACCACCGCGCCTTCGGCGGCACCGATCTGCCCGGAGGCGACGAGCCAGCCGCCGGCGCGGACGAGCGGGGTGTAGGGACCCACGGGCGGGGTCACGGTTGCAGCGCCATGGCGGAGGCCTCACCGAGGTCGGAGAGCAGGAGCCGCCAACCTACGCTGGACGGGGTGACGACGCCCCGACCGAGCTCGTTCGACCGCTCGCGCCGGCGGCTCCTCCTGGCGGGCGCCGGTGGGCTCGTGCTCGCGGCCTGCGGTTCGGGTGACGAGCGGATGTCGGCGCGGGACACGACCACGACGTCGGCCGGGGGCGGTGCCGCAGCCGGGACGGGGGGCGGCGCGCTCACCCTGGTGCGGGTCTTCGCGCTCGAGCAGGCGGCCGGGGTCCCCCTGCGGCTCCCGCTCGCGTTCGCAGACGCCGGGGGCGCGCCGACCGACCAGGTGCCGGACACCATCCGGGTCACGGCCGTGTCCCCGTCGGGGGCCGAGTCCGCCCCGCTCGAGGTGGCGCGCCGGGGCGAGGGCATCCCGGTCCCGTACTTCCCGTACGAGGCGACGCTCGACGAGCCGGGCGGGTGGGAGCTCCGCATCGCAGCGGGCGACGCGGAGACCACGACCGACCTCACGGTCCGCCCACGCCAGGAGCTGGCTGTCGTCCCCGGGCCGGGTGAGGCGCTGCCGTCCGTCCCCACGCCCACCACAGACGACCAGCTCGGCGTGGAGCCGCTCTGCACGGCCACGCCGGCGTGCCCGTTCCACGACGTGAGCCTCGAGCAGGCCCTGGCCGCCGGTCAGCCCGTCGTGCTGCTGGTGGCCACGCCGGCGTTCTGCCAGACCGCCGTGTGCGGGCCCGTCCTCGAGCTCCTCGTCGAGCGGCAGGCGGCGCTGGCCGGGCGGGCGACGGTCGTCCACGCCGAGGTGTACACCGACGACCGGGCGACCGACACCACCTCGACGGTCGACGCCCTGGGCCTCCGCTACGAGCCCAGCCTGTTCGTCGCCGCTGCGGACGGGACGGTGCGGGGCCGGCTCGACTACACCTTCGACGCCACGGAGCTCGACGAGGAGCTCGGGGCGCTCGCCCTCAGCTGAAGCTCTGGCCGCAGCCGCAGGTGCGCTGCGCGTTCGGGTTGTTGATGGCGAACCCGGCGCCCTGGAGGCCGTCCTTGTAGTCGAGGGTGGCGCCCTCGAGGAGCTGTGCGCTCGACGGGTCGACGACGACCGCCACCCCGCCCTGGTCGACCTTGATGTCGTCGGCGCCGATGTCGCCGTCGAAGAACATCTCGTAGCTGAAGCCGGAGCAGCCGCCGGGGCGCACCGCCACCCTGAGCGCGAGCGTGGTGTCGCCCTCGGACTCGAGGAGCTCCTTGACCTTGCTTGCAGCGCTGTCGGAGACGGCGATCATGGCTTCCTCCAGGAGGGTCGGTGCGTCGGCACCATGCTAACGGCCTCGGCTGTCAGCCCCTCGGGCGCCCGGTCCCGCTTCGGGACCGCCTCCCGCCGGGGCGAGCTCCACCCGGCACGGGTGGCGGTCGACGAGGGTCCGGAACGCCGTCACGTCGAGGCCACCGACGGCGCCGACCAAGCCTTCCACCATGCCTCGGTGGAGGTGGCACACGATCTCGGGGTGCGCCTCGGCGATGCCGGCGAAGGGGCAGTGCGCGAAGGCGACGGTGACCCCCTCGTCGTCGCCTGCGACCGCAGGGTCGAAGCCGAGCCGCGCCAGGTCGGTGACGAGTGCCTCCAGGCAGACCGCGGCGTCGACGCCTCCGTCCCCGGCCGGATCCCCGACCGACAGGTCGCCTGCCGGCTCGTCGGCTCCGCCGTCGTGTGCACCGGCGCTCGGTACGAGCTGGGCGGCGGCGGCCGCCCCCTGCAACCTGCCGATGGCCGCTGCCTCCTCCGGCTCGGCCCCGGCCGCTGCGGCCACGCCCACGAGCATCCCGGCGAGCAGGGGCATCGCCGGCGGCTCGAGCCCGAGGGACGGCGCGTCCGGCGCCGGGGAGTAGCGGTGCTGGGGCCGGCCCACGCCACCCCTGCCCTCGGTCTCGACAGCGAGCAGCCCCACGTCGCGCATGCGCTCGAGGTGGGGCCGGACCGTGTTGGGGTGGAGGCCGAGCGACTCGGCCACGTCGGCGGTGGCCAGCGGACGGGGGGAGCGGGCCAGCTCCAGGTAGATGGCGTAGCGGGTGTTGTCGCCGAGCGCCTTCAACAGGTCGAGCCGGGACGGGATCCCCGGGGTGCCATCCACACACCGAGTTTACACGGAGGCTGCCAGTAGAATGCGGGTCGTGACCGAACAGGCGCCGCCGACACCCGAGGACGTGCTGTCCCTGCTCGCAGGCGTGGTCGACCCTGAGCTCGGGTGCGACATCGTCGAGCTCGGGATGGCGCGCGACGTCGTGGTCGAGCCCGAAGGGACCGTCCGGGTCACCATCGCGCTCACCACCGCCGGCTGCCCCCTGAAGGCGCAGATCAAGCGGGACGTCACCGCCCGCCTCGAGTCGGCGCCCGGCGTCAGCTCGGTGCGCATCGAGTGGACCGAGATGGACGACGAGCAGCGGGCCCACGCGATGGCCCGGGCTCGCTGGCACGCCAAGGAGCGTGCGCCCGACACCGAGATCCCGCCGACCGCCCGGGTGGTCGGCATCGCCTCGGGCAAGGGGGGCGTCGGGAAGAGCTCGGTGACGGTCAACCTCGCCGCCGGCCTCGCCATGGAGGGCTTCACCGTCGGTGTGCTCGACGCCGACATCGGCGGCTTCTCCGTGCCTCGCATGCTGGGGCTCGACGGCCGCCTCGGCGGCGTCGAGGGTGAGAAGAAGATCGTCCCCCACGAGCTCCCCGTCGGCGCCGGGCTGTTGAAGGTGGTCTCCATGGGCTTCCTCGTGGAGGACGAGGAGTCGGCGCTGCTGTGGCGCGGGCAGGTCCTGCAGCGGGCCGTCCAGCACTTCCTCGAGGACGTCCGCTGGGGCCCGATGGACTACCTGCTGATCGACCTGCCCCCCGGCACCGGCGACATCCAGATGGGCCTGGCCCGCCTGCTGCCGAGGGCCGAGATGATCATCGTCACCACACCTGCGGTCGGTGCGCAGAAGGTGGCGGCCCGCGCCGCCGACCTGGCCCGCAAGACGTACCTCCGCATCGTCGGCGTGGTCGAGAACATGTCGGCGTTCACCTGCGACCACGGCGAGTCCTACCCGCTGTTCGGGAGCGGCGGAGGGGCGCACCTCGCCGAGAGCATCGGGGCGCCGCTGCTCGGCCAGATCCCCCTCGAGCCCGGCGTCTCCACCGGCGGCGACACCGGGCACCCCGCCGCCCTCGGCACCGGTCCTGCGGCCGCGGCCTTCGCCGCCCTCGTGCGCAGGATCGTCGACGAGGCGATCCCGCCCGTCGCCATGGGCGGCTGCACCGCACGCATCCTCGAGAACGTGGAGGCAGCCCTGGGGCCGGTCCCCACGGCGACGGAGGCCGAGCTCGCCGCCGCGCCGAGCACGTGAGGCGCGCCTCCTCCGGCCTCCTCGTGCGCGGGGTGGGCGGCGTCGCGGCGCCGGTAGCCCGACGAACCTGCTCCGGTCCACCTCGACCGGCTGACGGCTGAGGCTCGGCCCCCGCCGTGCCCACCCGTCCACCCGACGAGCCGGTGCGGGCGGCGGATCAGGTCGGTGACGACATCCGCGACCTCGACCGCCGCGCCCGTCGCCGGTGGCGATCGTCGCCGACGGGGCACCGGCTGACGTGACCACGTTCCTGTCGGTGGCGCCGCACCCCGACGACGAGGTGCTCGGCGCAGGGCCGCTGTCGCTCGCGCTCCTCGACGCCGGCCACGAGGTCCACGTCGTGTGCGCCTCGCTCGGCCGCCCCGACCAGCACGACCGGCGGCGGGCCGAGGCGACGGCGGCCGCGGAGGTCGGCGGCTGGCTGCTGCACCTGCCGTCGACGCCCGTCGACATCGGCCGCGGCGCCGACCCGGTGGCGGCGGAGCGCGCGCTGCGGGCGGTGCTCGGGGAGCTCGCCCGCGACGTCGGCGCCGACGTCGTGATCGGTCCCGGACCGCACGACGCCCACCACGGCCACGAGCTCGTGGGCCGTGCGATCCGGGACGAGCTGGTCACCCGTGAGGGTCGACGCTGGTGGGCGTGGCAGGTGTGGGGGCACCTGCCGGTGGTCGACCTGGTGCACGCCTTCGACGACGACCTCCTGGCCCGGGCGTCCGCGACGCTGGCGTGCCACGCCGGGGAGGTGGCCCGCAACGACTACGACGACGTGCTCCTGGGCGCAGCCCGCCTCGGAGCCGGGCTGGCCGGCGAGCGGCTGCTCGGCTTCGGGGCCGTCCGTCCGTGGACCGAGCGCAACGCGACGCCGCTCTGCGAGTCGGTCGCCACGGGCGGCACGTGGGCCCACACCCGCCCGCACGTCCTTTCGGTCGACGATCCCCTCGCCGGCGTCGTCGACCCTGCCCGATCGTCCGCCTGGCTCCACCACCCGTCCCCCTACAGCTGAGCTGGACGAGCCGAGCCGACCGGTGCGGCCCGGGACCGACCGGCCGGTGCCGAGGGGGCCGGCGCTCAGACGGCGCTCCACGCCCCCTTCAGGCCCTCACCCCGTGCCCGGCCCTGGTCGGCGAGGTGCTGCAGGTGGGCCCACACGCTGTAGCCGGCCATCTCGTGGAGGTGCTCGGGCACGTCGGTGTAGATCGTGGCCACCAGCTCGCCGATCGTCGCGGTGCCGGCGGTGGCCAGCGCCTCCGCGACCATCTCCTCCCTCGCCCGCCGGTGGGTCAGGTACTCCTCGATCTTCGCCTGCGGCTCGGTGATGAGCTGGCCGTGCCCCGGCGCGATCGCCTTGATCCGCATCGAGCGCAGCCGCTCGAGCTGCGAGAGGTAGGCGCCCATGTCCCCGTCGGGCGGGGCGATCACCACGGTCGACCCCTCCATGATGTGGTCGCCGGAGAACAGCAGCCGCTCCTGCTCGAGCACGAAGCACAGGTGGTTCGACGCGTGGCCCGGCGTGTGCAGGCTCGCCAGGCGGAACTCGGTGCCGACCACGACGTCGCCGTCGGCGAGCTGGCGGTCCACCGTCAGGGTGTCGCGGGTGTCGAAGCCGAGGACCTCGGCGCCAGTGCGCTCCTTGAGGCCGGCCGCCCCCGGCGAGTGGTCGCTGTGGGTGTGGGTGCAGAGGATCCACCGGATGCGGTCACCGCCGCAGCCGACGATGGTGTCGAGGTGCCCTGGGTCGTCGGGCCCGGGGTCGATCACCGCGATCTCGTCGACCCCGACGAGGTAGGTGTTCGTGCCGGGCCCCGTCATCATCCCCGGGTTGGGGGCGACGATCCGGCGCACGAGCGGGCTGAGCGCCCTGGCCACGCCGGGGATCAGCTCGGGGAGCGGTGCATCGGGATCAGCGGGCACTGACGGCCTCCTGGTTCGCGGGTTCGTGTGGGTGCGGGCGTGCGTGCCGGCAGGCTCAGGTGCTCGGGCCGCCGGCCCGACCGGGCATCGGCATGCCGGCCAGGAGCGCGTCTCCAGCGACGTCGTAGCCGGGGTCGCCTGGCAGGAGGATCCGGATGCCGTCACCGTCGTCGACGACCCGGGGAAGCACGGCGGGCACGACGTCCAGGGCCGAGGCGGCAGCCAGCACGTCGGCCGCGATGTCGAAGCGAGCGATGGCCTCGAGGTTGCGGATCGTCGGGAGGATGAGGTCGAACTCCCCTGCCCGGTGGCGAGCGAGCGCCTCGGCGGGGGCGATCCAGCAGTTGGCGATCGTCTCGCGGTCGTCGTGGAGCGGGGTCTGGCCCACCGGTGCGGCAGCCACGAAGAACCGGGTGTCGTAGCGCCTCGGCGGGCCGACCGGCGTGATCCAGTGCGCGAAGTAGTGCATCCCGTCGACGGCGAGGCGCAGGCCCTCCTCGGCGCAGACCTCGACGAGGCGGCGCTCGCCTCGGTCGACGCTGGCACGGTGGCGGTCGAAGCGCTCCGCGACGGCGGGATCTCGGAAGTCGACGATGGTCCCGTCGGCGTCGTAGGCGAGCAGGACCCCGGCCTCCTCGAACGACTCCCTGACCGCCGCCACCCAGTACGCGAGGCCGCCGGTGGGTGGCTCGAGCGCGAGCGCGGTGCTGGCGTCGCTGTCGGTCCGTCCCTCGCAGATCGGCTCGAGGTCGGCGTGCCGGTCAGCGGGGTCGACTGCTCCGCCCGGGAAGACGTAGGCCCCACCGACGAAGTCGGAGTTGAGGTTCCGCCGCAGCATGAACACCTCGAGCCGACCGTCGGCACCGTCCCGCACGAGCATGACCGTCGCCGCGTCGCGCACCTGGACGGGCGGGACCTCGGTCATACGTCGATCACGCCGGATCGCCCACCGGGGCGGCGGCGTCCGGCCGCAGGACCCATGGCGGCGCCGAGCGCCATCCCCTGCAGCCGGCGCAGCAGCGCCGGGCGGACGACGGCCCGGACCGGGGGGAGCAGCAGGGCCATGCCGACGAGGTCGGACGCGAAGCCGGGCGTGAGCATGAGCGCCCCGCCGAGCACGATCAGGAAGCCGTCGGCCACCTCCCTGCTCGGCACCTTGCCGTCGCGCACCTGGCGCTGGGCCCGCCGGATCACGCCGATGCCCTCCCGCTTCATGAGCCACGCGCCGACCACGCTCATGAGCACCAGCAGCGCCAGGGTGGGGATCGTCCCGATGGCCTGGCCCACCTGCACGATCACCGCCAGCTCGACGATCGGCACCACCAGGAAGAGCAGGAGGAGCACGCCGGGCACGTCCACAGCGTACCGGCGCGACGTGCGGTGACCCGGGGGCCCCGGTCGCGGCGGCCCCGGCAGGGACGATGCCGAGAGGAGCGCGAGGTGTCGACGCAACCACCCCCGCCGCCCGCCGAACAGCCGCCGCAGGGCGGGACCTCGGCGGCACCGGCCACACGCCGGTCGCGAGGACGCTCAGCCGCCGGTGGTGACGAGGAGCCCGTGGTCGGCGAGGCTGACGGGCAGCACGGCGTGGGCACCCGGGGCCCCGGCGACCGCCTCGAGGAGCCGCTCGGTCGCGGCCGGTCCCGGCCCGGCCAGCAAGGTGAGCGACCCGCCGTCGCCGCCCGCACCGTTCGGCTTCCACCCGCTGGCGCCCGAGCGCCGGGCGGCCTCGATCAGCGCCTCGGCCTCGTCGCTCACCAGTGCCGGGTGGAGCGACCTGGTCGCCTCGGTCGCCGTGGCCATGGCCCGGCCCAGGTCCTCCAGCTCCCCCGACCCCACCGCTGCAGCGGCCGACCTCGCCGCCGACCGCAGCACGTCGAGCTCGGCCCGACCGCCGCCGGCCCCGAGCCGGGCGATGACGTCCTCGTGGATGTCGGAGGACCGGTGGGGGTGGCCGAGGGAGACGAGCACCAGCCGCCGCCCGAGCGCCTCGGCGGCCGTGGCGGAGACGGCGACGGGGTGCACGTCGGCCTCCGGGTAGCGGACCTCGATGAGGTTGACGCCGCCGCAGGCGGCTGCGAGCTGGTCCTGCACACCGCTCTGCTGGCCGAGCTCCACCGTCTCCACGCGGTGGGCGGCCCTGGCGATGTCGAGCGGCGGGGTGACCCCGGGCGTCAGGCGGTCGCACGCCCCCAGCAGCGCGACCACGACGGCCGCAGAGGTCCCCGTCCCGGAGCCCGGAGGGACGCCGGCCCGGACCGTGACCTCGACGGCGACGTCCTCGGGCAGGCGGGCGGCCTCCAGCGCCGCCTCCAGCAGCGGCTGGCGGCCCGGCTTGGCGACCAGGTCGAAGGCGTCGCGCCGCTCGAGGTCAGGCGCGTGGAGGACGACCTGGTGACCGTCGTCCCTCGGGCGCGTCCTGATCGTCACCTCGACGAGTGGCTGCACGGCGATGGAGAACACCGCCCCCACCCGGGCGAACCAGGTGTCGGTCCAGCCGCCGACGTCGCAGACCCGCACCGGGGCCACGGCCCGGACCCACCGTCCGCCGCCGGCGACGGAGACGGGGCTCATGGCCCGGCCGTCCCCGGGTCCGGGGCGACCACGACGATTGCGGCCCTCGGCCCGGGGTCAGGAGCTGCGGCCACGCCCGACCTTCGCACGCTCGGCAGGCAGGATGGCAAGGTGACGGCGCCGCGGGGACCGGACCGGCCTCCCTCGGTCGACGCCCTGGCCCGCTCCCTCACCGGCACCGGCGTCCCCCACCCCCTCCTCGTCGACGCCGCCCGGGCCGCCATCGCCGCCGGCGACCCCGGTTCGGCACCGGCGCGGGCTGCCGCCATCGGGCGGTCGCTCCTCCAGCCGGTGGTGAACGCGACCGGGGTCCTGCTCCACACGAACCTGGGTCGTGCCCCGCTCGGCGACCACGTGCTGCCGGCGCCCGCCTACTCCAACCTCGAGCTCGACCTCGACACGGGCGGCCGGGGGTCCCGGCAGGACCGCACCGCCGCCCTGCTGGCCCGGGCCGCAGGTGCCGAGGCGGCCATCGTGGTCAACAACTGCGCGGCAGCCGTCGTCCTGGTGCTCGCCGCCCTCGCCGCCGGCCATGGCGTCGCCGTCAGCCGGGGTGAGCTGATCGAGATCGGCGGCGGGTTCCGCATCCCCGACGTCCTCGAGCAGTCGGGGGCGACCCTCGTCGAGGTCGGCACGACGAACCGCACCCGCTTCGACGACTACCGCCGGGCGGTGGAGGGAGGGGGCTGGGCCGCCGCGCCGGGGGCCGCCCTCGTCCTCAAGGTGCACCCCTCGAACTACCGGATCAGCGGCTTCACCGAGGACGTCGCAGTCGCCGACCTTGCCGGGCTCGGCGTGCCGCTCGTCGTCGACATCGGCTCGGGGCTCCTCGACGCCGGCTGCCCGTGGCTGGCGGACGGTCCGCCGTCGTGGCTGCACGGTGAGCCGGCGGCCCGTCAGACCCTTCGCGCCGGCGCCGACCTCGTGACCTTCTCCTGCGACAAGCTGCTCGGCGGGCCGCAGGCCGGTGTGATCGCCGGCGACGCCGAGCTGGTCGACCGCTGCGCACGCCACCCGCTGGCGCGCGCCCTGCGACCCGGGGGCCTCGTGCTCGGGGCGCTCCAGGAGACGGCGCTCGCCCACCTCCGCCGCGACGGGGGCTCGATCCCGTTCTGGCGCATGGCGACGCTGACATCCGGTGAGCTGCGGGTCAGGGCGGAGGCCCTCGGGGTGGGGGAGGTCGTGGCCTGCGCCTCGGTGCCCGGTGGCGGGACGCTCCCCGGCGTGCAGATCCCCTCCTGCGGCGTCGCGGTGCCGGGAGACCACGCCGCCGAGCTGCGCTCCGCCACCCCCCCGATCGTCGCCCGGGTGGCCGACGGCCTGACCGTCTGCGACCTGCGGACCGTCCACCCCGCCGAGGACGGCCACCTGGCCGCCACGCTGGCGACCATCCGCTCCCGGGAGCCGGAACCGCGCCCGTAGCGGCTCGCGGGTCCGCCGACGGCGTGCGCCTGCGTGCAGCGGGACCGGACAGCCGAGGCGCCTGCGCTGCTCCGACCCCGGGGGTGGCCCTACCCTCCCGGGCGTGCACGTCGTCGCCACCGCGGGACACGTCGACCACGGGAAGTCGACCCTCGTGCAGGCCCTCACCGGCATCGACCCCGACCGGCTCGTGGAGGAGCGACAGCGGGGGCTCACCATCGACCTCGGCTTCGCCTGGACGGCGCTGCCCTCCGGCCGGGGCGTCGCCTTCGTCGACGTCCCCGGCCACGTGCGCTTCGTCGCCAACATGCTGGCCGGGGTCGGCTCCGTCGACGCATGCCTGTTCGTGGTGGCCGCCACCGAGGGCTGGAAGCCGCAGTCGGAGGAGCACCTGCGGATCCTCGAGCTCCTCGGCGCCCGCCACGGGCTGGTCGCGCTGACGAAGGTGGGGATCGTCGACGAGGACCACGCTGCGCTCGCCGCCATGGACGTCGCCGACCACGTGGCCGGCACGTTCCTGGAGGGGGCCGAGGTGGTGCCCGTCGACGCGCCCGCCGGCCTGGGGGTCGGGGAGCTCGCGACGGCGCTCGACCGGCTCCTCGCGGCGACCCCGACCTCCCCTGACCAGGGCCGCCCCCGGCTCTGGATCGACCGGTCCTTCGCGGCGAGGGGGTCGGGGACGGTGGTGACCGGCACCTTGACCGGGGGCCCGCTCGCGGTGGACGACGAGCTCGAGGTGTCGCCCCCCGGCGCCCACGTGCGGGTGCGGGCGCTCCAGAGCCACCAGACGGCGGTCGACCGGATCGGACCCGGCCGCCGGGTGGCGGTGAACCTCGTCGGTGTCGCGCACGCCGACCTCCGTCGAGGGCAGGCGCTCGTCCGGCCCCGCCAGTGGCACGCCACCCGGGTGGTCGACGCCAGCCTCACGGTGCTCGCGGGCCTCGGCCACCCGGTCAGCCGTCGCGGGGCCCACGTCGCCCACGTCGGGTCCGGCGAGCACGCCGTCCGGCTGCGCGTGCTCGGCCCGAGCGCCATCGAGCCGGGTGAGACGGGCGCCGTCCGGCTCCACCTGCCGGTCGACCTGCCGCTCGTGGCCGGTGACCGCTACGTGCTGCGGGAGTCGGGGCGGGGAGAGACGGTGGGGGGCGGGGAGGTGCTCGACGTGGCGCCTGTGCTCCCCGCCTCGAAGGCCCGTCCCGACCGCTCGATCGAGCGGCTCGTGGCCGAACGGGGCTGGGTGGAGGTGTCGGACCTCGAGCGCCTGACCGGTGCCCACCGCGCGGCCACGATCGGGAGGTGGGTCGTCGACCCCGCCGCCCTGTCCGCCACCGTCGCCGAGCTCGACCACGGGGTGACGGCTGCCGGTCCGCTGGGCCTCGACCTCGCCACCCTCGACGAGCGGCGCCGAGCCGTCCTGGCCGCGGCGCGTCACGCCGACCGGGAACCCCTCGCCCACCTGGCCGACGTGGTCGTCGCCGGTGGGCGGGCGACCAGGGGGGCCGCTCCCGACCCGCTGGCAGGGCACCCGTGGCTCGCCGCGCTCGAAGCCGCGCCCTTCGCGCCGCCGCCACCCGAGGGCGTCGACCGCACGGAGGTGCGGGAGCTCGTGCGGCGTGGCCTCGTCGTCCCGGCCGAGGGGACGTGGTTCGCGGCCAGCGCCATCGGCGCCGCAGCGACGGCCGTGGCCGGCCTCCTGGCGTCGAGGCCGACGGGCGTGACCGTGGCCGAGGTGCGCGACGCCCTCGGCACGTCGCGGAAGTTCCTCCTCCCGCTGCTCGGCGTCCTCGACGCGACCGGCGTCACCCGCCGTCGAGGCGACCTCCGGACCGCGGGGCCCCGGCTCCCCGCCGTCGAGCCCCGGTGACGGGTCCGCTCGATGCGCAGGTGCGCGACCGGCGGTCGTCACCCCCAGGCAGGTTGCCTGACGACCTGCCGGTGCGTCGACACCGCAGCGGCGGCCCCGGTGTCAGCGGCGGGCGGGCGTCAGAAGAGCGACCGGCGCTCGATCTCGTTGAGGCCACCCCAGATGCCGTGCGGCTCCCTGATCTTCACGGCGTAGTCGAGGCAGGGCTGGCGCACCGCGCACTGGCCGCAGATCGCCTTGGCACGGACCTCGCGCTCGAGCTTCTCGTCCTTGCGCTCGAAGGTGGTCGGTGGGAAGAACACCGCCGCCTGCGGTCCCCTGCAGGCAGCCTTCAGCTGCCACAGGTCCTCGGTACGCATGCCGTCTGCCCGCATCGCGCTCATCGGACCACCAACCCTCGTCCCCCCCGTGCCCACGTCCGGCCGGCGGCCGACCCGTCATCGCGCGGCGACCATAACGGCGCGCACCACCCCTCACAAGGGGTCAACAGTCGCGAGCACCCGCCCTGCATCGTCGCGAACCCGCTGCTCAGAGCGTCACGAACCGCTGCGACGCTCCCGGTGGTCCCTCGCCCCGCCGGCCTCCGGCTCGACCTCGAGGCGGGTGCCGTCGATGGCGACGACCCGCACGACGGCGCCGGCGCTGATGGGGGTCGATCGGTTGGCGAAGGCCGGCCAGAGGGCCTCGCGCACCCGCACGACGCCGTCCGGTGTCACGTCGGCGACCGCGTGGCCGAGCTCCCCCACCATCGAGGAGCGTCCGATGGTCGGCGTCGAGAACCGGCTCCTGATCGTGGCCGGCAGCCCCGCCAGCATCATCAGGACCATGGCGACGACGCCGGCGACCAACGGGAGCCACCCGAGGGAGACCGGGTCCTCGAAGAGCAGCAACGAGCCGACCGCGTAGGCGACCACGCCGACCCCCGTCCAGACCCGGGGCGCACCGGTCTGGACGTCGACGGTGAAGCCGAACGTCCCGAGGACGAGCAGCCCGAGCCCGACCAGGTTCGTCGGCAGCACCGTCAACCCGTAGGCGGCCAGGACGAGCGCGCCTGCGCCGACGAGGCCGGCGATGCCGACCCCGGCCGTGAACAGCTCGAAGACGAGCAGCGCCAGGCCGATGGTGAGCAGGAGGTAGGCGACGGGCGGGCTCGCCACCGTGTGCATGAGCTGCGAGAGCAGCGGGAGCTTGGCCAGGCGCGCCTGCACGTCGAGGCTCGCCACGGGAGGACCCTCGTCCTGCTCCTCGAAGCTGGCCGTGGCGAGCTCACGACCGCCGACCTCCTGGCCGTCGAGCGCGGCGATGAAGTTGCCGAGGGTGGCGGACTCCCCGACGTTGAGGTCGACGAGGCCGAGGTCGAGGGCCTCGTCCGGGCCGACCGTGCCGTTCCGGACCTCCGCCGGGTACTCCCGACAGGTCTGGCCGGGCAGGCAGATCGGGGGGGCGACGCGGTCGAGGCGTCCCACCTCGGCGCCGGGGGCCAACCCGGTGAGGGGCGCGTCGAGCGCCAGCCGGGCCGCCCCGCCCAGCGCCTGTGCGCCCGAGTCGCCCACCCACACCGCCACCGGCACCTCGGCGTGGCTGAGCCGGAAGGACAGCGCGTCGAGCTCGGCCTGGTCGACCAGGGACCCCGGGCTGTCGAGCTGGATCACGAGCACCTCGGCTCCCGAGGACTCCGCGTCCTCCACCGCGCCCTGGAGGAAGTCGGCGACGACGGGGTCGACGTAGCCGGCGACCTGGACCACGTCCACGAAGGCAGCAGGGTCGCCCTCCTGCGCACCCGCCGCGGAGGCGCCGAGCGCCCCGACGATGCCGAGGAGCGCGCACACCATGGGTAACCTGCGCAACGGCCCCCTCCAGAGAGGAACCTGTGGATCCGGCCTCGTTCCTGCACGCATCCCGAGTGGTCATCGTGGCCGGGAAGGGAGGCGTCGGCAAAACCACCGTGAGCGCCACGCTCGCCCGCATGGCGGCCCGGGAGGGCCTGTCGACCCTCCTCCTCGAGGTCGAGGGCAAGAGCGGCATCGCAGGCCTCTTCGGCAAGTCGGCCCTGGCCTACGGGGAGTCGGTGCTCGTCCCGGCCGCCCAGCCGGGGGGCGCCGAGGTGCGAGGTCGGACCCTCACCCCCGACGACGCCCTGCTCGAGTACCTCGAGGACCACGGCCTCAAGCGGGTGTCCAAGCGGCTGGTCGCCACCGGTGCGATGGACGTGGTGGCGACGGCTGCGCCCGGGATCAAGGACATCCTCCTGCTCGGCAAGGTGAAGCAGCTCGAGCGGGCCGGCGAGGCGGGGCGCGACGCCCCGGACGGCACGGCGCCCGCTGACCTCATCGTGCTCGACGGGCCAGCGGCGGGCCACGCCATCAGCTTCCTGCTGTCGGCCCGAGGCCTGCTCGACGCGGTGCGGGTCGGTCCCGTGAGCACGCAGGCCCGCGACGTGCTCGAGCTGCTGACCGACCCCGCCCGCTGCCAGGTCGTCCTCGTCACGCTGCCCGAGGAGACCCCGGTCAACGAGCTCGTGGAGACGGCCTTCCACCTCGAGGACCGGGTGGGCGTGAGCCTCGGGCCGGTCGTCGTCAACGGCGTCTACCCGGTGCTCGACGCGCTCGACGCCGACCCGGGGGACGCCGCCGCTGCAGCCGGCACCTCGCTGCGCGCCGGTGAGGGGGAGTCGCTCGCAGCAGCGGCCCGCTTCCGCCGGGCCCGCCAGGACCTGCAGGCCGAGCAGCTCGCACGCCTCGCCGAGCTGCTCCCCCTCCCCCAGCTGCACCTCCCCTTCCTGTTCGAGGCGGACCTCGGTCCCTCCCACGTCGACGTCCTGGCCGACGCGCTGCGCGGCGCCGTGCTCGCGGCTCCCGAGGGCTCCCGGAGCCCCGGGTGAGCGACGGCGGGGCGGGGAGCGCATCGCTGCGCGACCTGGTGGCCGAGCAGGACGTCATCGTCTGCTCGGGCTCCGGTGGCGTGGGCAAGACCACGACGGCGGCCGTGATCGCGCTCGAGGGCGCACGCCAGGGCCGCAAGGCGGTCGTCGTCACGATCGACCCCGCCAAGCGGCTCGCCGACACCCTCGGCCTCGCCAGCCTGTCGAACACCGCAGCGCGGATCGAGGGGGACTGGCCCGGGGAGCTCTGGGCCCTGATGCTCGACACGAAGTCGACGTTCGACGACCTCGTCGGCACCTACGCCGCCGACCCCGCCCAGGCCCGCAGGATCCTCGAGAACCGCTTCTACCGCAACATCTCAGGTGCGCTCTCCGGCACCCAGGAGTACATGGCGGGCGAGAAGCTCTACGAGCTCCACGAGCTCGGTGCGACCACGCCCGAGGGGACGAGGACCCGCTTCGACCTCGTCGTGGTGGACACGCCCCCGACCCGCAACGCACTCGACTTCCTCGACGCGTCGCGGCGGCTCACGAGCTTCCTCGACCACCGGATCTACCGGATGCTGATGGCGCCGACCAGGGCGTACCTCAAGGCGGTCAACGTCGCCGCCCAGGCCTTCGTCCGCACCGTGAGCCGGGTCGTGGGCGGGGAGGTCCTCGACGACGCCCTCGCCTTCTTCACCGCCTTCGAGGGGATGGAGGAGGGCTTCCGCGACCGGGCCACGGCCGTGCGGGCGCTGCTCGGCGCTCCGGGCACGTCGTTCGTGCTGGTCGCCTCACCTCGCCGTGACACCGTCGAGGAGGCCACGTTCTTCGCCGGGAAGCTCGTCTCGAACGGGCTGTCGGTGGCCGGCCTGGTTGTCAACCGGATGCACCCCACCTTCGGCCCGGCCACGCCCGGCGCCGACCGGGCGAGGGCCGCCACCCTCGTCGGCACCACGCTCGGCACGCTCTACGCCAACCTGGCCGACCTGCGGGACATGGCCGAGGGGGAGGAGCGCCACCTCAGAGGGCTTGCGCAGACCGTGGCCCCCGCCCCCGTGGTCCGGGTCCCGTTCCTGGCCGAGGACGTCCACGACCTCAGGACCCTCGACGTCGTCGCCGAGCACCTCTTCCGCCCCACCGCCTAGCGACCCGACGGCTCACGGCCGCCGGAGCCGGGCTCACGCGGTGGCGTCGCTGTCGGCCAGCGCCTTGACCGCGCCCTCCTGGGAGTCGGAGACCGTGGCGACCCGGTCGAAGCCGGTGGTGTGGAGCAACCGGGCGACCGCAGGACGGGCGCCGTAGACGGCGACGTCCCCGCCCACCTCCCGGGCCCGGCGGACGCCGCCGATCAGGGCGCCGAGGCCGGCCGAGTCGAGGAAGGGGACGCCGGAGAGGTCGATGAGGAGCTGCGTCGGCCCGCCGATCTCGCTGAGCGCCTCTCGGAACTGGCCGACCGTGAACGCGTCGAGCTCGCCGACCGGCCGGCAGACGGTGTGGCCATCACTGATCTCCACGTTGATCTCGAGCACCGGGACCTCCAGGGGGTGGAACGCCGGCCGATGGTACCGGGCGCCCGGACGGGGGCGTTTGTGCCCATCAGACGGCAGATGGCGTGCGGGTACGCTCTCGCAGGTGCCCGACGTGCTCATCGCCAGCGACTCCCCTGCCGTCGTCGACGACGTCGAGAGCGCGCTCGGTGGCCCTGACACGTCGGTGCGGGTGGTGGGAGCCGGCGTCGACGTCCTGCCCGCTGCGCTGCAACGTCTGCCCGACCTCGTGGTGCTCGACCAGCAGATCGGCAACATGGGCGCCATCGCCTCCTGCCTGAACCTGCGGCTCGAGGAGAGCGCGGACCGGATCGACCACATCCCTGTGCTCATCCTGCTCGACCGCCGGGCCGACGTGTTCCTGGCCAAGCGCTCCGCTGCGGAGGGCTGGGTGATGAAGCCGCTCGACCCGATCAGGTTGCGGAAGGCGGCTGCCGCGCTGCTGGCCGGGGGCACCTACCACGACGAGACGGGTCGCCCCCGTCAGGTGGCCGCCGCCAGCGCCTCGAGGGACGTCGGCTAGGGTCGTCCCCTCGCCGCCCGGCTCGACCGGGCGGTCATCGGGCTGTGGCGCAGTTTGGCAGCGCGCTGCGTTCGGGACGCAGAGGTCCCGGGTTCAAATCCCGGCAGCCCGACCACCGAGTCCCAGGTCGCACGTGGTCCGTCTCCACCGGAGTCCCGGACCACGGACGGACCGCCCCCCGGGGCGCCCGGCCGCATCGGCATCAGTGCGAGCCGGCGACCAGGGGCCGGTCGTGCGCCTCGCGCTCGGGCAGGGCGCTCGGTGCGACCGCCGCCTGCGGCGCCCGGGCGCGGAACTCGTGCTCGAGCAGGTGGCCGACGGGGCAGCGCACGATCGCCACGGGCCCCTCGTCGGTGTTGCGGAACGTACGGATGGAGCGGGTGCCCACGAGGTAGCGCTGCTGGCACGTCGAGCAGGTGATGTCGAACATCTGTCCACCATCACACCCCGGACCGTTCAGGACCAGCAACGGTTCTGACGGAGTACCGTGAAGCAGCGCTTCATGAGGAGGCATCGATGGACATGAGCATCCAGCAGCTGCGCATGCTGCGCGAGGTCGCCATCCGCGGCACGATCGTCGCAGCTGCGAGCTCCCTCGGCTACACGCCGTCGGCGATCTCCCAGCAGCTGAGCGGTCTCGAGCGGGCCACGGGGGTGGCCGTCCTCGAGCGCGTCGGCCGCAACGTGCGGTTGACCGATGCCGGCCGAGAGCTCGTCCGCCACGCCGGGGACCTCCTCTCCTCGCTCGAGGCGGCGCGGGCCGCCATGGAGCAGGTCGCCGGCGACGTGCGGGGGACCGTCGAGCTCTCCGTCTACGAGTCGGTCGCCGTCACGCTGCTGGTGCCGCTGCTCGAGCGGCTCGCGGCCCACCACCCCGACCTGCGCATCCGGACCCGCCAGCTCGAGGTGGAGCCTGCGCTGGAGGCCGTGGCCGCCGGGACCGTCGACGTCGCCTTCACCCTCGACTACGCCCACGCCCCCATGTCGCAGCCGGCGGGGGTGTCCTCCACCTCCCTGCTCGAGGACGTGTTCCACCTCGTCGTGCCGTCAGACGACGCCCCCGGGGTGACCAGGGTCTCGCTGGCCGAGTTCGCCGATCGACGCTTCATCGCGTCCTCTCCGGCGTCGAGCTGTGGGAGCAGCGTGGTGGTGGCGTGCCGCACGGCCGGCTTCGAGCCTGACATCGCCCACCAGATCGACGACTTCCCGACGATGATGCGCCTCGTCGCCGCCGGGGCCGGTGTCGCGCTCGTGCCGGACCTCGGCCTCCTCGGGCTCCCCGCCGGGGTCAGGGTCCTCGACATCGACCGACCGTTCTCCCGCACGATCCAGATCGCGTTCAGGACGGCGAGCGCCGCCCGCCCTGCGGTCGCCGCCGTGCACGACGCGCTCGTCGCCGTGGTGGACCGGCTCGCCTCCGCCCCCAGCGAGATGGCGGCGACGGGCTGACGCAGTCGCGGGACCCTCTCACCGGGTGGACGTCGGGGGGGCCCGGGTCGCCGTGCGCCGCCTCCCACTGCGACGCAGCGGGAGCTCCCTGCCAGACCCGGCGGCCCGGCCTCGCATCCCACCTCGTGGTGCTCCGCACCACAGGGGTCACGGACGTGGACGTGCAGCACCCTCGAGGGCGGACGGACCGACGAGGTCGTCGAGCGATCACTTCGACGGCTGCGGACGGTCTGAGCCTTCGACATCGGTCGACGAGGGTCGGCTGCGGCTGCCGGAGCGCTCCTCGACGACATCTGACGTCGCCCCGAGACAGGCCCAAAAGACACCGGCCGGACCGGCTGGCGTGGCGAGGTGGACTGACGAGCACCGTGCGCACCCTGCGCACAGCGGAAGGGAGCCCCAGTGAACGAACCGACGACCACCCTGGACGACCGCTTCAGCGACCCGGGGGCGGCGGCGACCCCATGGGACGACGCGGCGCGGACGCTCGAGACCGCTGAGCTGTTCTGGATCACGACCGTCCGCGCCGACGGCCGGCCCCACATGAGCCCCCTCGTCGCGGTGTGGCTCGACGGCGCCCTCCACTTCTCCACCGGGGCCGACGAGCAGAAGGCCCGCAACCTGCGGGCCAACCCGAACGTGCTCCTGAGCACCGGGTGCAACCAGTGGGACCGCGGCCTCGACGTGGTCGTGGAGGGCGAGGCCGTCCAGGTGACCGACGACGAGGCGCTGGAGCGCCTTGCCGACACGTGGCGGACGAAGTGGGACGGCCGCTGGCAGTTCGAGGCGCGTGAGGGCCGCTTCCACCACGAGGCCGGCTCGGCGCTCGTGTTCTCCGTCGTGCCGACCAAGGTCCTCGCGTTCGGCAAGGGCACCTTCACCCACACCCGTCACCTCTTCTGAGCGCAGCGCCGAGGCGGCGGGAGCGGGGCGCGCATCGCGGCGCCGCTCAGGGCGTCTCGAGGTGGCCCGCGATGGCACGGACCACGTCGTCGAGGTGGGTGCGCACGTCGTCGACGGCAGCTGCGGCGCCCTCGTCGACGAGGCGCCCTGCGAAGTCGGCGAGCTCGACCAGGCGCTCGTGGAGCAGGAGCCAGGCTGCTCGTCGGTGGGGGATCAGCGAGACCGGGGCCTGCAGCTCGAAGGCGGGACCTGCCGTGGCGTCGCGGTGGGGCTCGCCGGCGGGGAGCGACGTGAGGAGCCGACCGAGGGGACCCAGCGCCGAGGACATGAGGCTCATGGCGCTCTGCACGAGGGTCCCGAGCGCCTCGTCGGACTCGTCGCTGTGGGCGAAGAAGCGGAGGAGCATGGCGGTCATCAGCTCGTAGCAGCCGTCGAAGAGCTTCATGACGGAGACGGCGACGGGGTCGGTGACGAGCCGCTCGGGCGCACCCTCGGCGGGCTCCTGGGCGAGCGGGTTGTCGAGCACCGGCTGGGCGGGGTCGAAGCCGGGCTCCGCCGCCCGCAGCTGCCGCAGCTCCTCTCGGACCCGGAGGAACGAGCCGTAGTGCGCCTCGGTCCAGTCGCCGCGCACGCCCTCGCCCTGGGTGACGAGGACGCCGAGGGCCCGACGGGCCGACGACAGGTCGGTGACGGCGACGAGATCAGGCAGGCGGAAGGCGTCGCTCGTCGCCTGTGCGCCCGGCGGCCCGATGAAAACCGCCGCCTCGCCCCGCTCCTCGACCAGGTGGCAGAAGCCGTCCTCGATCGCCTGGTAGAGGTGGCCGACGGTGGCGTACGCCTCGGCCGGCACCTCCTCCACCTCCTCCTCTGGCGTGCGCAGCGCCCCGGGGGCGGCGTCGGGCGTGTCGGGGTCGTCCTCCACGGCCGGGTCGGCCAGCACCTCGTCCTCGACCTCGACGTCCTCGGGTCGCTCGAGGTGGACGAAGCGGGTGAGGGTCGTGTCGCTGAAGCGCTGCAGCTCGATCGTGATCCCGGCCGGGTAGTACTTCGACACCTGGGGGAACGGAGGTCGCGCCAGGTGGGGGGCCGCCCCGACTGCGGTGAGGAGGTTGGAGACGAGCGCCAGGTGCAGCATCTCCTCGATGGCGACACCCGTCAGCACGCCCCGCCAGCGATCCACCGCCTCTGCCTGTCCGGCGGTGAGCCCGTCGGCGTCGGCCGGCTTCAAGGTGAAGGCCGTGAACAGGTAGCTGCAGACGAGGCCGTGCTCGAGCTCGGCGGCCTCGCTGAGCAAGGCGACGAGCTCGGCGCGGGTCTCGATGCGCAGCACAGGCGCTTCGGCGACCGACCCGCCGGTGCCCTGCGCCGGGGTCACGAGATCACTCGTCTGGGCCCACGGGCGGGGAAGGAGGGCGCGAGCCCCCGTTCGGTGCCCGGTCGGGCGGGGCGCCCTCCAGCGGCGAGCCCTCGGCGATGCTCTGCGCGATGTCACGCAGCTTCAGGTTCATCCGCTGGGACGCCAGCTTGAGCATCTCGAAGGCCCGGTCCTCGTCGACCCCCGACCGGGCCATGAGGATGCCCTTGGCCTGACCGATGATGTC
>CADCSY010000052.1 GCA_902805555.1 uncultured Acidimicrobiales bacterium
GCCCGGGTGTCCGGGATCGAACGAGGACGTCCTCGGGAGGCAGTCGACGAGGTCGCCGCGGCCGGTGGAGCGCCGGAAGCCGGAGGCGCCGCCCAGCCCGCAGGCACCCAGCCCGCTGGTACCGAGCCCGCTGGTACGGAGCCCCCTGGCACCGAGGACGCCGCCGGACCCGCCGGCACAGCGCCCGCCGGCACCCGACCCGGTGACAGCGCTCCCTCCGACGGTCAGCCCGCTGGCGGCGCGCCCGTGGCGCCGGGCGGCTGACGTGTCTGCGGAGCGGTACGTCATCCTCGGCCTGGCCCGGCCACGGGCCGAGTGGTTCCGCGCCGTCGGGCGGTGGGCCACGGCAGCAGCGCTCCCCGCGGAGTTCCTCAAGTGCGTCTCCGTGGAGGAGCTGCGGGCCCGGCTGCTGTCGGGTCGCACGCACTCGGCGGTGCTGCTCGACGGTGGCATGGCCGGCGTCGACCGAGACCTCGTCGAAGCGGCGCGCGACGCGGGCTGCGTCGTCCTCGTGGTGGACGACGCCGGGAACCACGACTGGATCGGCCTCGGAGCGGCCGCCGTCCTCCCGTCGACGCTGACGCGCGAGTCGCTCCTCGACGCCCTGGCCGGCCATGCGGCGATGGTCGGTCGTGGCGCCAGCGCACCGGTCGGCGGGTCCGACCCCGGTGCCGATCTCACCGCCCGGCGTGGTGTGGTGGTGGCGGTCCTCGGACCGGGCGGCACGGGCACCTCCACCGTGGCGGCTGCGCTGGCACAAGGCCTCGGGAACGACCGCGGCGCCAGCGGGGAGGTCGTCCTCGCCGACCTCGCCCTCCACGCCGAGCAGGCGATGCTCCACGACGTCCGGGACGTGGTGCCGGGCATCCAGGAGCTCGTCGAGGCCCACCGCTCAGGCCGGCCGAGCGAGGAGGAGGTGCGGGCCCTCACCTTCGCCGTGGTCGAGCGCCGCTACCACCTGCTGCTCGGGCTCCGCCGCGCCCGCTACTGGTCGACGTTGCGTCCTCCGTCCGTGGAGGCGGCGATGTCCTCCCTTCGGGCCGCCTTTTCTGCCGTCGTGTGCGACGTCACGGCCGACCTCGAGTCCGAGGACGACGGCGGCTCGGCCGACGTGGAGGAGCGCAACCTCCTGGCCCGCGCGGCGGTGCGGTCGGCGGACGTGGTGCTCGTCGTCGGGCGGCCGGGGGTGAAGGGCCTCCACGCGCTCGTCCGGGTCCTCGGTGACGTGGCCGGGGTCGGCGTGCCTGCCGACCGGATCGTGCCCGTCGTCAACGAGGGGCCACGTCACCCCCGGGCCCGGTCCGAGGTGACGGCTGCGCTGGCCGACCTGGCGGTGCCGGCCATGGGCGGCGGCCGGACGGTCGCACCGGTGTTCCTGCCGAGTCGGAGGGTCGAGGAGGCCGTGCGCGACGCGGTGGCGCTGCCCGCACCCCTGCCCGCGCTGCTGGCCGGTGCCTGCAGCGCGGTGCTGGCGCAGACCGGCCCGGCCGCCGAGCCCGCACCGCCGGTGCTCCAGCGGGTGGCGGTGGGCTCCCTCGGCACCTGGGTGGGCGGCGGCGGGGCAGCAGCGGGGGAGACGGCCTGATGGACCCGACGGCCTCGCCGCTCGTCGAGATCGAGCGCAACGTGCAGCTCCGGGCGAAGGACCGCAACGTCGACGTCGCCGGCGGTGACGGCATCGGCATCCTGCGCGACCTGATCGACGACGAGATCGCCACGTGGTCGCAGCAGCACAAGCGGGGGCTGCGGCCCTACGACCTGACGGATCCCGAGCTCGTGGCCGACCGCGCCTTCCGCAACCTGGCCGGCTACGGCCCCCTGGCGCCCCTCCTGGCCGATGACGACGTGTGGGAGATCATGGTCAACGCCCCCGACGCCATCTTCGTCAAGCGCCACGCGGCCGCCTCCGGCTACCACGACGAGGTCTTCCACGACGACGAGCACGTCGTGCGCACCCTCACCAAGATCCTCGACGACGCCACCGGCTCGCACCGCAAGCTCGACGCCTCCCACGGGCTCCAGGACGCGCAGCTCGACAACGGCTCTCGCCTGCACATCGTCCACGGCGACGTCGGGCGTGACGGGCACGTGCTCGTGAACATCCGGAAGTTCACCGGGGTCGCCTTCCGCAGCCTGGCCGACCTCGTCGACCGCGACATGCTCAGCCCGGTCGCGAGCTCGTTCCTGCGAGCCGCCGTCCGCTCCCGCCAGTCGATCGTCTTCGCAGGCGCACCGGGATCGGGCAAGACGACGATGCTCTCCTGCTGCTCTGCCGAGCTCGACCCCTCCCTCCGGGTCGTCACCGCCGAAGAGGTCTTCGAGGTCGACATCCCGCTGCCGAACGTGGCAGCCATGCAGACCCGGCCGGCGCGGGCCGACCGGCACGCCATCGACCTGCGTCGCCTCGTCGCCGGCTTCCTGCGCATGGCGCCCGACGTCGCGATCGTCGGCGAGGTCCGGGACCGGGAGGCGCTGCCGCTGCTGCTCACGCTGTCGTCAGGGGTGAAGGGCTTCACCACGATCCACGCCGGCTCCGCCCGTCAGGCCCTGACCCGCCTCCGGTTCGTGGCCCAGCTGGCCGACACCTCGAGCGAGCTCCCGCTCAGCGCCCTCAACAGCCTCGTGTCGGAGGCGGTCGACATCGTCGTCCACTGCGCCCGGGTGCGGGACGTGCCCCGGGTGACCGAGATCGTCGCCGTCGAGGACCTCCAGACGGGGGCGGACTCGTCGTCGTTCACCACGACCGAGCTGTTCTCCAGGGCGCGCCACGATGCGCCCCTGACCTGGACGGGGAACCTGCCCCTCCGCTGCGGTCGCGCCTTCGACGAGGCCGGCTTCGACCTGCGGACGCTGCTCGACGCCGGGGCTCGTCGCATCGCCGAGCCCCTGGCCGTCTCCGGACGGCCCCGGGCCGACGGGGGCGGGGCCTGATGGCCGGGCTGCTCGTCGCGGTGGCGGCCGCCTACGGCGTCCACCTGCTCTACACCAGCGTCACCTTCGGATGGGAGGGTGTGCGCCCCGGGCCGAGAGGTGCAGGTGGGTCCGCCGGCTCGGACCGACGATGGGCGTGGCTGGCCGACGTCGGGTTCGACGACCTGGGTCGCGGCGAGCTGCTCGGGGCGGGGGGAGCGCTCTTCGTCCTCGGGGGCGCACTCGCCTTCGCCCTCTTCGGCGGGGTGCTCCCCGCGCTCGCCGGCGGCCTCTTCGCCACCACCTTCCCGCTGGCCGCCGCCAGGGCCAGGCGCGACCGCCGCCGTGCCGAGGCCCGCGAGGCGTGGCCCCGCCTCATCGAGGAGATCCGGATCAAGACGACCACGCTGGGGCGCTCGATCCCCCTCGCGGTGTTCGAGGTGGGGCGGCGGGCACCGGACGACATGCGGCCTGCGTTCGCGGCTGCCCACCGCGAGTGGTTGCTCTCCACCGACTTCGAGCGCGCCCTCACCGTGCTGCGGTCCAGGCTGGCGGACGCCACCGCCGACACCGTCTGCGAGACGCTCCTCGTCGCCCACGACATCGGCAGCAACGACGTCGACCGGTGCCTCAGGGCGCTGGCCGACGACCGGATCATGGACCTCCAGGGCCGGAAGGACGCCGACTCCAAGCAGGCGGGCGCCCGCTTCGCCCGCAGGTTCGTGCTCGTCGTCCCGCTCGGCATGGCGCTCATCGGCCTGAGCATCGGCCAGGGGCGGGCGGCGTACGCGACGGGGACCGGCCAGCTCATGGTCATGCTCGCCATCGGTCTCATGGCGGGCTGCTGGTGCTGGGCCGGCCGGATCATGCGGCTCCCCGCCGAGCAGCGCGTCTTCGTGCTCGACGTCGGAGCCGGACCACGAGGATCGGGCAGGTGAGGGCCTACCTCGCCCTCGGGCTCGTCGCCTGGGTCGGGATGGCGCTCGTGCTCTCCGAGCTCCGGTGGTTCTCCCGACCGACGCTCGCCGACCGGCTGCGGCCGTACTCGCCGGGGGGCATGGGTCGGCCCGGCCGGGCCGGGGTGCTGTCGGTCGAGTCGTTCCGCGAGGCGGTCGGGCCGCTGAGCCGGGCCGTCGGTGAGCGCATCGCCAGGATCGCGGGGGTGGGGGAGGACCTCGAGACCCGCCTCACGCGCACGCACTCCTCGCTCGACGTCACCGCCTTCCGTGTGCGCCAGGTCGGCTCGAGCGTCGCCGGTCTCGGAGGTGGCGCGCTGCTCGTGCTGGCCGTGCGCCCGCACCCGGTGGTCGGGTTGGCCTTCGTCCTCGGCGGCCCGGCCCTCGCCTTCCTCGTCCAGGAGCAGAAGGTGGCCTCCGCCTCACAGCGCTGGCAGCGCCGGCTCTTCCTCGAGCTCCCCGTGATGTCGGAGCAGCTCGCCCTCCTGCTGTCGGCGGGCTCATCGCTCACCGCCGCCCTCAACCGCTTGTCGCAGCGCAGCTCCGGCGCGTGCGCCACCGACCTGCGGCGGGTGTGCCTGCGCATCCGCCAGGGCCTCTCGGAGGCGGACGCGCTCCGGGAGTGGGCCGGCGTCGCCAAGGTCGACGCGCTCGACCGGCTCGTCTCGGTCCTCGCCCTCAACCGCGACACGTCCGACCTCGGCCGGCTCATCACCGAGGAGGCTCGGGCCGTCCGCCGTGACGTGCAACGAGAGCTCATCGAGACCACCGAGCGTCGCAGCCAGCAGGTCTGGATCCCGGTGACCGTCGCCACCCTCGTCCCGGGCGTCATCTTCCTCGCGATCCCGTTCATCGACGCCCTGCGGTTCTTCGGCGCATGACGACCACCCACCACCGCCGCGGGGGGACCTCCGGCGACACCTACAGGAGGAGCAACTGATGGACAGCGCGCTGCAGCTCTGGATCACGTTCGGCCGGCTGCGGGCCGGGTTGGTCGACCGCTACCGGGACGAGGTCGGTGAGGGCGTGATCTCGACGGCGATCGCCGTGTTGATCATGGCCCTCATCGGCGCAGCGATGTGGGTGGCCTTCAGCGGCGTCTTCGACAGCGCCAGCCAGCGGACCACCGACAACGTGAACCAGATCGGCAGCTGAGGGCGGTCATGTCGGAGGAGGGCGGGGCGGGTCTCGTCAGCACGCTGGCCGGCGTGACGGTCTTCCTCGTCCTCCTGTTCTGCGCCGTCCACCTCCTGCTCAACCTCTACGGGACCTCCACGGTGACCGCCGTCGCCTTCGACGCCGCCCGCATCGCGGCCGGTTCCGACGGGGACGAGGCGGCGGCTTCTCGCTACGCCGAGGAGCTGCTCTCGGGCTACGTCGAGCGCGACGCCCTCGTGCTGGACTTCTCGGGGAGCGACGAGGACGTGGTCCGCCTCCACGTCGTCGCCGAGCACCCCACCGCCGACCTGCTCCCGCTCGTCGAGCTCCCCTTCGACGTCACCGACCGCACGGTGGTGGTGCGACGGGAGCGGGTCCGGTGAGCCCGCAGCGCACAGGTGAGGCGGGCGTGGTCGGCGGGTTCGAGATGCTGCCCTTCGGGTTCCTGATCCTCGTCGCCGGCTCGCTCCTCATCGCCAACGCCTGGGGGATCATCGACGGCAAGATCGCGGCCAGCGCGGCAGCACGGGAGGCGGCTCGCGCCTACGTGGAGTCCGAGGCAGCGGACGGCGGCGTGGCGTTCGCCGAGGCGGAGGCTGCTGCGGAGGAGGCGATCGTCGGCCACGGCCGGGACCCTGCACGGATGGCGCTGGAGGCCGATGGTCCGCTGCGCCTCGAGCGCTGTGCCCCGGCCACCTTCGTCGTCACCTACGACGTGCCGACGATCTCGCTGCCGTGGATCGGGGGCTTCGGCGACGGCGTGTTCTCGACCAGCGCGCGCCACCGTGAGGTCGTGGATCCCTTCCGGGACGGCGTCCCCGCCGCCGATCCGGCGAGGGCGGTGACGTGCTGAGGAGGTCGCAGGGCCTGGTCAGCACGGCCGAGCGGGGGAGCACGCTCATCCTCATGCCCGTCGCCGCACTGATCTTCGTCGTCCTCGGCTCCCTGGCCGTCGACGCCACCGTGCTGTTCCTGGCCGAGCGGGAGCTGGCGGGCGCCGCTGCCGGCGCCGCGAACGACGCCGCCACCAGGGCGATCGACATCGAGCTGTTCTACGGCGCCGGCTGCCTGCAGCTCGACGAGGTGCAGGCCGGGCAGGTCGTCGCAGCCTCCGTGGCGGCCAAGCGGTTGGGCGAGGCTGGGCTCGAGCTCGATGCGCCTGGCGTCGTCACCCGGGGACGCGAGGTCTCCGTCACCTTGACGGGCCGGGCACCGCACGTGTTCTCGAAGGCCCTCCCGGGCGCGCCCGAC
>CADCSY010000053.1 GCA_902805555.1 uncultured Acidimicrobiales bacterium
ACCGGCGTCGCGTCCCCCGGCACCCCTCACCGCCGCCCCCGTCCGGGCCCGTGCACACCGAGCCGGTCAGCGGCCGACGTCGAGCTCGAGCACCTCGTCGAGCACCGACCGGGTCGACGTCGGTCCCCGCCTGCCATCCGCCCATCCTGTCGCCCGCTCGGTCGGACGGGGGCGGGCGGCCACCGGTCCACGTGGCAGTCCCCCGCTGTGGGTTCGGGCACCGGCTCCCTCGTCGTCGCGTGCACGATCCTCGTCGCGGTGCCACTCGTCGCCGCCCGGCTGCCACGTGCCGGAGGCAGTGGACCCACCCCCGACTGGCCTCCCTCAGGGCAGGCGGACGGGCCCCGCCTCCCGCACCCGCATGGTGCCGTCGGGCGCCACCTCGAACGGCTCGGTCAGGTCGGTCTCGAACCACCGCGACGAGCTGGGCAGGTCGCCGGGGAGGGTGGCGCCGGGCAGCGCGGCGAACGCGAGCGCCACCGCCTTGCCGACCCCCGTCTCGAGCATCCCGCCCACCCACAGCGGGACGCCCCTCGCCAGGGCGAGGTCGTGGACGGCAAGGGCGGCGGCCACCCCTCCCACCCGTGCCGGCTTGAGGTTGACGTGGTCGCAGGCGCCGAGGGCGATCGCCACTGCGAGGTCGTCGACGCAGGTGATCGACTCGTCGAGGCAGACGGGTGTGGCCAGGGCGTCCCGGACGGCGGCGGACCCGAGCAGGTCGGTCGCCGGCAGCGGCTGCTCCAGCTCCACCAGCCCGAGCTCGTCGAGGGCGCGCAGGGAACCGTCGAGGTCGGCGATGCCGTACGAGCCGTTGGCGTCGACGCCGAGGGCGAGGTCCGGCCACGCCGCCCGCACCGCCCGCACCGGCTCCACGTCCCGACCGGGGCGGACCTTGAGCTTCACCCGGCGGTAGCCGGCGGCGACGTGGCCCTCGACCTCGGCGAGGACCTCGTCGACCGTCTCGCCCATGCCGACGACCACCCCGCAGGGCACCCGCTCCCGCACCGCTCCCAGCCACTCGGCAAGGGGCTCGCCGGCGGCGGCGAGCCGCAGCTGGAGCAGCGCCACCTCCACCGCGCCGGCCGCCATGGGGTGCCCCACCAGGCCGTGAGGTCGACCTGCGCGCGCTGCGGGGAGGAGGAAACGGCGCAGCACGGCCTCGGCGCCGTCGGCCCACTCGCCGGTGTAGGTGGGGGCGGCGAGGGCGGGGCACTCGCCCCAGCCGACCGAACCGTCATCCGCCGTCGCCCGCACCAGGACCACGTGCCGCTCCCGCTCCACGCCGTGGGCGGTGACGAACGGCCGTCGCAGCGGGAGCACGGCCCGCACCACCTCGAGGTCGGCCGCCGCCACCTCCGGCAGCTGACGCCGGGGCGCGCCGCTCCCCGAGGGGAGGGGGGTCACGCCGAGAGGGCGGTCTGCAGGTAGGGCTCCCAGTGCGGCGGGATGGTCCCGACCGCCACCGTGATCCAGGTGAGCTCTCGGGGCACCGACGGCCGGCGGCGCAGGACCATGCTCGTCTCCGACAGCAGCCTGTCGCGCTTGGCCGTGTTGCACGCCCGGCACGCGGCGACCACGTTCTCCCACGTGTGGGCGCCACCCTTGGCCCGGGGGACGACGTGGTCGATGGACTCGGCGGCGCCCCCGCAGTACTGGCAGCGCCCCCCGTCCCGTGCGAACACAGCCCGCCGGTTGAGCGCAGAACGCCGCCGGAACGGGACCTTCACGAAGTAGCGGAGCCGTATGACCGACGGCACCTTGAGGGCGAGGCGCTCGGAGCGCATGTCCTCGTCGGAGTCGTGCAGCACCTCCGCCTTCTCCGACAGGACGAGGACGACGGCCCGCCTCGCCGAGACGACGCACAACGGCTCGTACGTCGCATTGAGCACCAGCGAGCGGGCCACGGGCTGAACCTACCGTCCGACCCTTGCTCCGACGGGCGCGTTCCTCCATCGGCGGCGGCGGGGATACCGGACCCGTCGGCGCTCCTCACGGCACCACGAGAGGTAGGCGACCACGTCAGCCGGCGCCGGTGACGCCTCTGGATCCCCGTACGCCGTCACCAGCCGGAACCGCAGGTAGGCAGCTGGCGGGAGCGGGAGGTGCGGTCGCCGTCGCAGCCAGCCGGGGTCTGCCAGCGCGCGGAGCTGGTGCGCCGCGGTCCCCCACAGCGCCGGGCGCAGCGCCACCGCTGCGGCCGCCGACGCCAGCCACGACCGTGCCGGCTCCTCACCCGGCACGGCGCCTGCCCCTGCGCTGCTCTCCGCTGATCGCCCGGGGGGTGCAGCTCCGACCCGGACGGAGCCCGAGCTCACGCCGGCTTCGGCTCCTTGGGCAGGCCGAGGACCATCTCGCCGATGATGTTGCGCTGCACCTGGCTCGTGCCGGCGTAGATCGTGCCGGCGCGGGCGTTGAGGAAGGTGCCCACCCACGAGGCGGTCGAGTTGGGTGCGCCCGGGTCGTCGGTCTGGAACGAGCTCGTGGGTGGCCTCCCGCTCGGGACGAGGGCGTCGGAGCCGAGGATGTCGACGGCGAGCTCGGTCACGACCTTGTGGTACTCGCTCCAGTAGAGCTTGGAGATGGCGGAGTCGGCGCCGGGGTGCTCGCCGGCGACGAACTTCGTGAGCGCCCGCATCCCCAGGTACCGCATGATCTCGACCTTCGAGTGGCACCAGGCGAGGCGCTGGCGGATGACGGGGTCCGTGTGGCGGCCCCGCTCACGGGCCAGCTCGGTGAGACGGTCGAGCTCACCCCGGTAGCGGATGGGCAGGACCGCGGCCGCCTCCCCCCGCTCGTAGCCGAGCAGGGTCATGGCGACGGCCCACCCGCCGTTGACCTCACCGACGACGTTCTCCCTCGGGCACCGGGCGTCGGTGAAGAAGACCTCGTTGAACTCGGACTCGCCCGAGATCATCGCGATCGGCCGGACCTCGACGCCTGGCTGGTCCATGGGGACGAGCAGGAAGCTGATGCCCTTGTGCTTCGGCGCCTCGGTGTCGGTGCGGGCGAGGACGAAGATCCAGTCGGCGAGGTGCCCCGCAGAGGTCCAGATCTTCTGGCCGTTGAGCACCCACTCGTCGCCGTCGAGCACCGCCTTGCAGCCCAGGTTGGCGAGGTCGGAACCGGCGTTCGGCTCCGAGTAGCCCTGGCACCAACGGTCCGCCCCCGAGAGGATGCGGGGCAGGAAGTGCGCCTTCTGCTCCTCGGTCCCCCACCGCAGGATGGTGTTGCCGACCATCTGGATGCCGAACACGTCGTTGGCGCTGCCGGACGGGACGCCGGCCTTGGCGAACTCCTCGGCCACGACGACGAGCTCGAGGGGGCTGAGGCCGGCCCCGCCGTAGGCCTGTGGCCACGAGAGGCCGAGCATCCCGTTCTCGTAGAGCGTCTTGCGCCACTGGTCGACGAAGGCGTCGAGCGCCTCGCCCTCGAGGGCACCGGTGCCCTCCCAGGTGCTCGGGAGGTGCTCTGCGAGGAAGGCCTGGACCTTCTCGCGGTAGGCCTCGGCCTCGGGTGCGTAGCGGGGCTCCATGGCCTCCGAGGCTACTGCCGGCGCCCGGCGCGGAGCCGAGCGGGCGCCCGCACCCACCCTCAGGCCACGCCGATGTCGTGCCCGACGGCCCGCCACGCCACCGCCGCCGCACCGACGAGGGGGCCCTCGTCGCCCAGCCCCGCCGGGACGACGCTGGCCCCGAGGGAGAAGTCGAGCTTGCAGCGCGCCGCCAGCTCGGCCTGGGCCGCCTCGAAGAACGGCCGGCCGTAGCCGAGCGCAACCGAGCCGGCCACCACCGCCAGGCGCAGGTCGAGCAGGTTGCACACCGCCGACACCCCCCGGCCCACGAGGGTCCCGACGTGGCGCACCACCTCGGGACCCGCCTCGGCGGCGGGCCGGCCGGTGACGGCCCGGATGCCGGTGCCCGACGCCTCGGCCTCGAGGCAGCCCCGAGCCCCGCACGGGCACGGGTGGCCGTCCGGCACGACGTTGACGTGGCCGATGTGACCGGCGTTGCCGGCACGACCGTCGAGCAGGCGCCCGTCGAGCACGATGCCGCCCCCCACCCCCGTCGACACGACCATGGCGATGAAGTCGCGGCAGCCCGCGGCTGCCCCCACCCAGCCCTCCGCGAGGGCGAGCGCCTTGGCGTCGTTGTCCACCGTGGTCGGGAGGCCGGTGGTCCGGGCCAGGCGCTGGCGGAGGGGGAACGAGCGCCAGCCGGGGATGTTGAGCGGCGACACCTCCTCGCCGCCAGGGGACATCGGGCCCCCGCTCCCCACCCCGCAGGCGACCTCGCCACCGTCCCGCACCTCGTCGACCACCCCGCGCAGCGCCTCGAAGAGGGCCTCCGGACCGGCGTCGGGACCCGTCGGGGTCGCCACCTGGGCCCGCCGGAGGAGCGTGCCCGACTCGTCGGCGACACCTGCCGCCAGCTTGGTCCCGCCGACGTCGACCGCGAGCACCCGCGCCACCGGCGGACGGTACCCCAGGCCGGCCGCGACCCCGCCGAGGCGGTGCCGCTGCCACGGTGCGCCCGGTAGGATCGTCGAGGGTCCGCCGCCGGCAGGCCGCCGTGCCGGTGCGCCGCACCACCGCCTCTGCGACACTGCCTCGGCGACCAGCCGGAGGTCGGTCGTCGAGCGCACGGGACTCGTGGACACAGACGCACGCCGGAGCCGATCTGGCCCGGTCGACGAGGAGGGGCGGAGGACCGTGGCCACGCAGGACGCGAGAGCCACCCCACCCGCCGAGTTCGCCGAGACCTTCGCCGCCATCGCCGGCAACGTCTCCAAGGTCGTGCAGGGGAAGTCCGAGGTCGTCGAGCTCGTCCTGCTGTGCCTGGTGGCCCAGGGCCACCTCTTGATCGAGGACGTGCCCGGCGTCGGCAAGACGAGCCTGGCCAAGGCCCTCGCCACCTCGCTCGACTGCCGGTGGGGGCGCATCCAGTTCACGCCCGACCTGCTGCCCTCCGACGTCGTCGGGGTCACGGTCTGGAACCGGGGACGGGACGAGTTCGAGTTCCGCCCCGGCGCCGTGTTCACGAACCTGCTCCTCGGCGACGAGATCAACCGGGCATCCCCCAAGACCCAGTCCGCCCTCCTCGAGTGCATGGAGGAGAACCAGGTCACCGTGGACGGCACCTCCTACCGGCTCGAGCAGCCCTTCATGGTCGTGGCCACCCAGAACCCGGTGGAGCACGAGGGCACCTACCCGCTGCCGGAGAGCCAGCTCGACCGCTTCCTCATGCGCGTGTCGGTGGGCTACCCCGCCCGTGGCGCGGAGGTCGGCATCCTCGACAGCCACGGGCGCGCCGACCTGCTCGACGCCATCGGCCCGGTGGCCACGGTCAAGGACGTGCTCGCCATGTCCGAGGCGGCCCGTGAGGTGCACGTCGCACCGAGCCTGCAGGGCTACCTCGTGGACCTGGCGGAGACGACGCGCCGCCACCCTGCGCTGGCGCTCGGCATGAGCCCCCGCGCCACGCTCGCCCTGCAGCGGGCCTCCAGGGCCCGGGCGGCCGCAGCGGGCCGGAGCTTCGTGGTGCCCGACGACATCAAGGCGCTGGCCGAACCGGTCCTCTCGCACCGGCTCGCCCTCACACCCGAGGCGGCGATGCAGGGCGTCGCCGCCGGCGAGGTCGTCGCCGACGTGCTGCGCCACGTCCCGGTGCCGAGCGGCCGAGCCGAAGGGGCCAGGTAGCGGTGCCCACCAGACACGGCTGGCTGGTGGCGGCCGGCTCGGTGGCGCTCGTCGTCGTCGGCCGCCTGTTCGGGATCTTCGAGCTGCACCTCGTGGCGGCCGCCGGGTTCGCGCTGGTGATCGGATCGGTCGTCAGCGTCCACCGGGCCAAGCTGCGCCTCGAGGTGGCGCGCGCCCTGCACCCTCCCCGGCTGCACGCAGGCGCTCCGAGCCGGGTCGAGCTGCGGGTGACCAACCGGGCGCTGCGGCGGACGCCGCTCCTGACGCTGCGGGACCCCGTGGGCGAGGGCCGCAGCGCCCGGGTCCTGCTCTCCCCCCTGCGAGGCAGCCAGACGGTCCGGGCCGCCTACAACCTCCCGACCGAGAGGCGGGGGGTGGTGACCATCGGGCCGCTCGAGGTCGAGGTGAGCGACCCGTTCGGCATCGCCAGCCTCTCCACGCGCGCCGCCGGCACCACCGACCTCACCGTCTGGCCGGCGGTCGAGGAGATCACCCCGCTCCCGCACACCCAGGGCGACGAGCCCCATGGCGGCGTCGACCACCCGAACGCCCTCCGGCCCACGGGCGAGGACTTCTACGCGCTGCGCCCCTACGTCGAGGGGGACGACCTGCGCCGGGTCCACTGGGCCTCCACCGCCCGGCGGGACGAGCTGATGGTGCGCCAGGACGAGATGCCGTGGCAGGGGCGCGCCACGATCCTCCTCGACACCCGCCGAGGTGCCTTCGGTGGGCGGTCGTTCGAGCATGCGGTGTCCGCCGCCGCCAGCCTGATCGTCGCCGCCAACCGGCGGCAGTTCCTCATCCGCCTCGTCACCGCCGGCGGGGTCGACACCGGCTTCGGCGCCGGGGGCGCCCACGTCGAGGCTGCGATGGAGCACCTGGCCGTGGTCCGCACCTCTGACAAGGGGAACCTGGCGGGCACGCTCGTCGCGCTGCGGCGGGCCGGCAACGGCGGCGCGGTGGCCGCCCTGCTCGGCGCCCGGGCGCCGACCGACGTGGCCTCCGCCAGCCGCCTGCGCAGCGCCTACGGCCACACCTCGGTCGTCGCGTTCGGGACCGGCCGCCTCGACCGCACCACCTTCGGGCCCAACGTGGTGCTCGCCGACGACGCCAACCCCTTCGCCTCGGCGTGGGACGCCGCCCTGGCCCAACGCCGGCCGGCGGCCCGCCGTCCGACCGCCGCCGCACCTGCAGGAGGGGCACGGTGACCTCGACCTTGACGCCGCCGCCGGCGGCACCGAGCCAGGGCAGTCCTGAGCGGCGACGGCACCCGACGGCCACGACCGAGCCCCGGGAGGTGCCGCTGCTGGCCATCGCCGAGACGGCACTGGCGGCGGTGACGGTCGCCGCCATCCTGGGTCTCGCCCGGCTGTTCGAGAACGGCTCGTTCCTCCTCCCGGTGCTCGCCGTCGGCGTGGCGGCCCACCTGCTGGCCAGCTGGTCCCGCAGGGCCCGCCTCAGCGGCGTCGCCACCGCGCTCGTCGCGGGTGCCGGGCTGGTCGCCGTGGTGTCGTGGCTCCTGCTGCCCCAGACCACCGCCTACGGGCTGCCGACGACGGCGACGCTGGCCGAGCTCTCCACCCAGCTCGGGTCCGCGCTCGCCACGTTCAGGGACGTCGTCGCCCCCGCTCCCGTGGAGCCGGGCTTCATCCTCGCCTCCGCGATCGGCGTGTGGGTCATCGCGTTCGTCGCCGACAGCGCCGCGTTCCGAGCGGGCGCCGTCGTCGAGGCCGCCGTGCCCGGCGCCACGCTCTTCGTCTTCGGGGCCGCCCTCGGCGCCCCGCGGCTGCGGGAGCTGACCACGGCGCTGTTCCTCGCCGGGGTCCTCGCCTACTGGCTCGCGCAGCGGGCGCTCCTGAACGCCGCCTCCCCGACGTGGCTGTCGCGCGACACCGTGGCCGGGTCCCGGGCGCTGCTCCGGGCGGGGACCGCCCTCGGCAGCCTCGTCGTGGTGCTGGCCGTCCTCGGCGGACCCCTGCTGCCCGGCTCGACGTCCGACGCCCTCATCCCGTGGCGGGCGAGCGACCGGGACGGCGGGTCGCGCGTGACCGTGAGCCCCCTCGTCGACATCCGGGCCCGCATCGTCGAGCAGGCGGCGTCGGTGGTCTTCACCGTCGACAGCCCCACCCGCAGCTACTGGCGCCTGACGTCGCTCGAGACGTTCGACGGGCGGATCTGGTCCTCCACCAGGTCGTACCAGGACGCAGACGGGGCGCTCCCCCCTGGCTCACGCCTCGAGGAGGTCCCCACGGGGGAGTCGGTCCAGGAGTTCGAGATCGGCTCGCTCGCCTCCATCTGGTTGCCGGCGGCCTACCGGCCGGTCGACGTCGAGGGCACCGAGGCCAGCTACGACGCCGAGTCGGCCAGCCTGATCGTGCCCGCCGAGCTGGAGGTCACCCAGGTCGGCCAGCGGTACCGCATCGCCTCGGCGCTGCCCCAGCTCACGAGCGAGGTCCTGGCCACCGCCCCTGCCGAGGCACCCGCCGAGGTCGTCGACACCTACACGGCACTTCCCGACGACTTCTCCGAGGCGGTGCGCCAGGAGGCCCTGCGCATCACGGGCCCGGGGGCGACGCCCTACGACAAGGCGCTCGCGCTCCAGGACCACTTCCGCAGCGGGGCCTTCACCTACGACCTCGACGTCGACCGGGGCCACAGCGGGCAGGACCTCGAGCGCTTCCTGTTCGAGACGAGGACCGGCTACTGCGAGCAGTTCGCCGGCGCCTACGCAGCGATGGCGCGGGCGGTCGGGCTCCCGACCCGGGTGGCGGTGGGCTTCACCCCCGGGGAGCCCGGTCCCGACGGGCGCTTCGTCGTCCGTGGAGCCAACGGCCACGCCTGGCCCGAGGTCTACCTCGAGGGCTACGGCTGGGTGCCGTTCGAGCCGACCCCTGGCCGAGGGATCCCCAACGCCCGTGCCTACACGGGGGTGGAGGAGCAGCAGGCCTCCGTGTCCGACCCGACGTCGGCGACCACCGTCCCCCCGAGCCCGGAGCCGGTTCCGACCGGCCCCTCGGCCGGCGGCCCCGACGCGCCGCTGCCTGAGGTGGCCCTCGGTGACCTGACCCCGGAGGGGACGGTCGTCGACGAGCCCTCCCCGTGGCCGCGCCGTCTCCTCGTCGTCGGGCTGCTCGGCGCCGGGCTGCCGGCGCTGTGGGTCGGCGTCGTCGCCATCGGCGGCGCCGTGCACCGGCGGCGGCGCCGCGCCGGGGCGGCGACCCCCGGGGAGCAGGTGGGGGTGGCGTGGCTCGAGGTCGGTGACGCGCTCGCCTCCGTGGGCGCCGGCCCCAATGCGTGGGAGACGCCGAGTGAGCTCGCCGTTCGGGGCGAGGAGGCGCCGGGCGTCGACCCGGTGCTCCTCCACGGCCTCGCCGGCACCGTCACCACGGCCACCTACGCCCCGGGCGGGGTGGACGACGCGACCGCGGACCGGGCGCGCCACGACGCAGACACGCTGATCTCGCGCATCACGGCCACCTGGGACCTCCGCCAGCGCGTCCGGCACGCCGTCGACCCGAGGCCCTTCCTCCCCCGGCGCGCCGCTCGTCGGCGGGTCGACCCCACTCCTGCCGGCGACGAGGGCGTCCCCGTCAGCGCCTGACGGGCACCGCCGACGAGTCGAAGGCGGCTACTCGTCGCGCTTGAAGCGCTCCTTCATCCGCTTGCCGGCGGAGCCGAAGGAGTCCCGCACACCGGCGGCCCGCATGGACTCGGTCCACTGCTGCCACCCGGCCCGGCCCATCTTGCGGAGGTTGCGCTCGAACCAGAGCGCCGAGGCGAGCATGACGAGGAAGCCGGCGAAGGCGACGACGAAGGTGGAGACGGTGAGCGCCACCACCATGAAGGCGAGGCCACCCACGAAGCCGAGCGCCGCCCACTTGAGGTTCCGCCCCGCATGGCGGTAGATGGTGGTGGAGCCGACCTCCTTGGCCAGCTGGGGATCGGACGCGTACAGCTGCTGCTCGATCTCGGAGAGGATGCGCTGTTCGTCCTCGGATAGCGGCACGTCACCCCTCCGGTGCGGATCCGGCAATCGCCGGCCGGGAAGGGGCCGGACTCATTGCACCACGATGCTACTTGTGATCATCCCATGCCAACATCGGCTGGACAACGCGCCTCAGGGCCCTCCGGACGACGTGTGGGGGGCCGACGACGAGTGGTCGACGGGGGCCCGGCCAGGGCGCCGCTCAGGTCTCGGCGCGCCCCTGGTCGGGCCCCCACTGCTGGTCGCCGCGGACCTTGACCCGCGGCCCGCGACCGCGGTCGACGAGCGTCGCCGGGACGATCGAGGCGGCCCCGTAGCGACCCCTGACCTCGTCGATCGCCCGTGTCGCGTCAGCCCACGACGACGGTCCGGCGTCCTCCAGGCTCAGCTGCCGCTCGGCGCTCGGCGCGAGCTGCGACACGCTGACGCCGAGGAGCCTGACGCCCTCCGACACGTCCTCGCCGAGCAGCAGCGGCCGGGCGAGGCGCGCCAAGGCCGTGCCGGTGTCGAGGGCCTCTGGCACCGTGACCGACCGGGTGATCGTGCGGTGGTCGCCGAAGCGGATCTTGACCTGCACGGTCCGGCCGGCGACGCCGGCGGCGCGCAAGCGCGTCGCGGTCGCGTCCGACAGGCGCACCAGCTCGCGGTCGAGCGTCTCGTGGGACACGTGGTCGTGCGCGTAGGTCTCCTCGTGCCCGATCGACTTCGCCACGTGGACCGGGACGACGCGACGGTGGTCGCGCGCCCACGCCAGGTCGTGCAGGTGCCGACCCACGCCGGCACCGAGGGTGCGCTCGAGGGTGGGGAGGGGCACGTCGGCGAGGTCGCCGATCGTCCGCACCGCCAGCCGCGCCAGACGCGCCGCCGTCGCCGGACCGACGCCCCAGAGGGCCCGCACCGGCAGGGCGTGGAGGAACCCGAGCTCGTCGGCCTCGGTGACGACGTGCACGCCCGAGCCGCGCACCGTCCCCGCCAGCGAGGCGCGTGGCTTGGCCGCCTCCGACGCCAGCTTCGCGGTCAGCTTCCGGGGGGCGACGCCGACCGAGCACGTGAGCCCGACCTCCTCGAGCACGCTCGTCCGGAGGGAGGCAGCGATCTCGGGGCTCGTCCCGAAGAGGCGGTGGGCGCCCGACACGTCGAGGAAGGCCTCGTCGAGGCTGATCCCCTCCACGAGCGGCGTGTAGCTGTGGAAGACCTCGAAGACCGCCGCGCTGACCTCGCTGTAGCGGGCGTAGCGGCCCGGCAGGAACACGGCGTGCGGGCAGAGGCGCCGGGCCTGCTCAGACGGCATCGCCGAGAAGACCCCGTGCGCACGGGCCTCGTAGGAGGCCGCAGCCACCACGCCCCGACCGCCCGACCCACCGACGACGACGGGCCGGCCCCGCAGCTCGGGCTGGTCGAGCAGCTCGACGGCCACGAAGAAGGCGTCCATGTCGACGTGGAGGATCGGGAGCAGGTCACCGTCGGTGGGCGGGTGGGGACCGGCCACGACGCCTACAGGCGGGTGACGACGAGGGAGGTGCGGTCGGCACCGTCCACCCGGTAGCGGTAGACCCGGTCGTCGAGGAAGCGCTCGGCCAGCCAGGCGCCGACGGGCTCGGTGATCAGCTGCCACGTCTCGGCGAGCACCACGTCGCACTCGGCCACCGGGACGAACCGGGCGTCGACCACGATGCCGTCGGGGTCGTCCCCCACCCGCAGCTCCCCCGTCCACCCGGTGGCGCGATGGACCTCGACCTGCATCGTCCAGCCCGCAGCGGCGTGCTCGGCCTCGACGCGGTAGACGGGGCCCTCCCAGCCGGTGACGCTGAGGCCGGTCTCCTCCTCCACCTCGCGGGTGAGGCCGGCCAGCACGTCCTCGCCCTCGTCGATCACGCCGCCGGGCGGGGTCCAGTCGATGCGACCGTCCCGGCGCCGGTTGGCGACGAGCAGGAGCTGCCCGTCGACCTCGAGCAGCCCGCTCCCCACCGTCCACGCCCGCACCCCAACAGCATGCCAGCGGGGGCCAGCCGCCCCGGGGCCGGCGCGCGCCTCCGGTCCTGCGCCGGCCGGGCGGCCGGGCACCGTGGTGCGCCCACCCGCCGGAGCTCGCGCTCGCAGCACGGCCTGCCCGGGGCTCGTGGCACGCTCGACGGGTGCACCGCAACGTCGAGGCCGTCGTCGCCGCCGGGCGCCGGCTCGGTCTCGACCTCCAGATCCGCAGCTTCCCCGAGGGCACGAGGACGGCGGCCGACGCGGCCGCCGCCATCGGTGTCGAGCTCGGCCAGATCGTGAAGTCGCTCGCCTTCCTGGTCGACGGCCGGGTGACGATGGCGCTGCTGTCCGGGTCGAACCGGCTCGACGAAGCCGCCCTGGCGGCAGCGGCCGGCGGCACCCGCTGCGAGCGGGCCGACGCCCGGGCCGTGCGGGAGGCGACGGGCTTCCCGATCGGCGGCATCCCACCGTTCGGGCACGCCACCGACCTCCCGGTCTTCGTCGACCGCGACCTCCTGGCCCACGACGAGGTGTGGGCGGCGGCCGGCACGCCTCGCGACAACTTCGCAGTGGCACCAGCGGAGCTCGTGCGGGCGACGGGCGCCACCGTGGCAGACCTGGCTGAGAGGTGAGGTCCGGCCGTCCCCGGGGCGTACCGGTGCCCGGCGCCACGGGGAGCGTCCGGGACGAGGGTTCGGCTCGCGGTGTTCGGGCGATACCTCTTGGCCGAGCCTCCGGTGCCGGCGGCCGACCGAGCAGGGGACGAGCATGAAGTTCAACCGACGGGCACGACTCGACACCTCGCAGATCCGCGACCGCCGGGGTCGGCGGGGGGGAGGGCTCGGTGGCGGCATGGGCCGCGGGGGCCTCGGCGGTGGGCTGGGCGGCGGGCTCGGCGGTGGGTTTGGCGGCGGCCTCGGTGGTGGCTTCGGCCGCCGGGGCGGGATGGGGATGGGCCGGGGCATCGGCGGCATCGGGGGCATCGGCGGCATCGTCCTGCTGCTCATCGTCGTGCTCGCCGGGAACGGCGGCGATGGCGGCAGCCGGCTCTCCGGGGGCGGGGGGAGCGGTGAGACCGGCGTGGCCGGCGGCGAGCTCGAGTCGTCGTGCCAGACGGGCGCCGACATCACCACCAACCGGGAGTGCCGGTTCGTGGCCATCGAGAACTCCGTGCAGCAGCACTGGGAGGACCAGTTCGCTCGCCAGGGCCAGCAGTACCAGCCGGCGCCCTTCAACACCTTCTCGGGCGGCGTGAGCACCGGCTGCGGCGAGGCCTCGAGCGCGGTCGGGCCGTTCTACTGCCCGGCCGACGGCGGCGTGTACCTGGACCTCGGGTTCTTCGACGAGCTGCGCACGAAGTTCGGCGCCGAGGGCGGCGACTTCGCCGAGGCCTACATCATCGCCCACGAGTACGGCCACCACGTCCAGAACCTCACCGGTCAGAACGACCGGGTGCAGACCCGCGAGGGGCCCACCAGCGACGCGGTCCGACTCGAGCTCCAGGCCGACTGCTACGCCGGGGTGTGGGCCGGCAGCGCCACCGAGGTGGGGACGGACGGGGGCGAGCCGCTCATCACCGAGGTGACCGCCGACGACATCGCCAACGCCGTCGACGCCGCCGAGCGGGTGGGCGACGACTACATCCAGGAGCGCTTCGGCAACGGCGTGAACCCCGAGAGCTGGACCCACGGGTCGAGCGAGCAGCGCAGGAAGTGGTTCGAGATCGGCTTCGGCACCGGTGACCCCCGGTCCTGCGACACCTTCTCGGTCGCGGACCTCTAGCTCGAGCAGGGACCTGTCCGGCGGGGGGCGCCGACCCCCGGTCCCTCAGGTCCCGAGGAGCTGGATGCGCCAGCGGGCCGGCCCGTCGACCGGCTCGTAGCGGACGGCGACGACCCCGTCGGCACCGACGGTGACGTCGGCCACCGGTGCGTCGGCGACCACCTCCGCGAGGAGGCCGGGCACCGACCAGCGACCGGCCCTGAGGCCGTCGAGGTCGAGGCCGGGTCCGAGGACCTCGATCACGACCGGCTGGGGCCCGTGGCGGGGGTGGGGGTGGCAGGTGGCGGTCAGCGACCGCTCGCCGGCCTCGGCGAGCACCGGTGCCCGGTGGCGCAGGCGGAACCAGGCGAGGGACCCGTCGGGGGCCCGCCAGTGCCCGGTGACCGGGTGGTACTGGCCCCATGCGGACCAGCCGTCCCCGCTCGACTCCGCTCCGAGCATCGCCGTCGCCTCGAGCCATGCGGTGGCGACCCTCGGCGGCTCGTCGGAGATCACCCGGCGGACGAGGCGGGGGCCGGAGAACGCCTCGAGCTCGGCTGCGGCCCCGGCCGGGATGTCGGCGCCGAGGAGGGCGGCGACGCCACCCATGAACAGGTCGTGGCTGTGGCCGAAGGGTCGGGCCACGTCCGGGAACGGGGCCAGGTCACGGCCGAGGGCGCCCCACACCCACAGACCGAGCGCTCCCGCGTAGGCGCACATGTCCATCCCGTAGCTGCGGGACCAGGGGCCGGCGAGGTTGCGCAGCCCGGCGTGGTGGAACCTCGCGACGTCCTCCCAGAGCGCATCCTCCAGCCGCGCCCCCCACGACCGCAGGCGTGCCGAGCTCGAGCGGGTCCGCCAGAGCCGCAGGGCGAACAGGTCGATCCCGTAGTAGGTGGGCGAGTTGAACTCGTCGAAGGCGCCGTGGCGGTCGAAGAGCCGCACCACCTCCTCGGCCAGCGCCTCCCCCGCTGCCACCACGTCGGGGCGGTCCGCCCGGGTCCCGTGCTCGATCTCGAGCCAGGACTTCATGAGGGCGATGTTCGAGTACCACGCCGGAACCCGCCCCTCCGGCTCCCCGTCCACGGCCCGGCGGACCGCCGCCTCCATCCGGGCGAGCAGCGCGTCGTCGAGCCCCTCCGCCAGGTCGGACAGGACGAGGCTGAAGGTGGTGCCGATGAACTGCCGCCAGTTCGGGTCGTAGTCCACCCAGATGGTCGCGTCGGAGCTCGGCACCGGCCACTCCTGGAAGCGGGCGAAGGTGCCGTCCCACACCTCACCGGGGGCGTCGTACTGGGTGTCGAGCACGGCGGTGAGCACCGACGACGCCCGGGCCAGGTCGCCCTCACTGCCCCGCAGCAGCAGGCCGGCTGCGTACCAGGCGCTCTGGGGCACGAGGTGCACGCTGCGCCCGGCAGGGAGCTCCTCGAAGGCGTCGTCCGGGTTCCACAGCAACCCCGCGTCCGGGTCCCACCACTGGTCCCCCCAGGCCACCGCCGTCGTGGCCAGGTCGGCCGGAGCCGGGTCGAGCGATGCCAGCGCCGTCACGGAGCCGACCCCCCGACCCGGGCGGCAGCGACCGGCATGAAGGTGCCGAGCGTCCCGCAGCAGCCCATCCGGCGCTCTTCGGGCGGCGCGGGCAGCTGCGACACCGAGCTCGACCCGAGGTGGCTGGCGTCGCCTGCGGCGAGCGCCTCGAGGTGCTCACCCGTGGCGAGGGCGGCGGCCAGGGGCCCCTCCTGCCACACCGTCCGCCAGCCGGCGACGCGGTCCCGCACGATCGCGCCCGCCCGCCGGTGGAAGGGCTCGAGGGCTGCCGGGCCCCCCCGGAGCACGGCGTCGCGCAGCGCGACGAAGCCGTCGGTCGCGAGGTCCCGCCGTGCCCGGGCGGCCTCGCCGGTCCCCGCCGTGGTCGCCTCCGCCCCGGGGAGCGTCGCCGCGGCGGCGTAGGCCTCCCCGTCCGCCAGCACGTGCTCCGGGAACGTGAGCACCATGTCCCCCGCCTCGGGGAGGCCGGCGTTGGCCATCAGCACGAGGATCTCGAGGTCGCCGTCGTTCACGAGGCGGTGGACGGTCCCGGGCGTGAACCAGACGAGTGCGCCGGGCACCAGCGACACCTCGGCGTAGCCGTCGCCGCTCAGGGTCTGCACGGTCCCGCCGCCGGCGAGGACGGCGTAGGCCTCGGTGCAGGCGGTGTGGAGGTGGGCGCTGCCACCTCGCAACCCGTCCGGGGCGAGCGAGTCGTAGACCCGCAGGTGGGTCACGCCCACGGCTCCTGGCAGGGGCGGGGCGGCGGCCGGCCCCTGCCTCACGCCCCCTCGTGTCCCGGGCGTGCCTCCCGGCCGGCCCTGCCCGACCGGGCCCGGCCCGCCCTCGCCGTGGCCGGCCACCACCTCGCCGGACGGTCGCCGCGATGGACCCGTCCCGGCCGCCCCCCGCTCGGGCAGCTGCTCAGCCACGCCGGAGCCGCCGCCCGGCCGTCGCCGACTTGGCCTCGTTCACCCACTCGTCCCACGCCGCGCCCACCCGGTCGACGTCCCAGGAGGCGTCGTGCACGACGATGCGGTGGCGGAGGCGGAGCCGCTCACCGGCGCGGAGGTCCATCGGCTCGTGGAACAGGAACGCCGCGTTCAGGAAGTTCGACCAGCCCTCGTCGCCGTAGGTGGCCGCTCGCGTGCTGCCGTACCACGGCACGGGGTGGCGGGGGTTGCCGGGGTGGTCGAGGATGGCGATCCCGCCCACGTCGGCGTCCCCCTCGCCGATCGGGCCGCTCAGGTCGCACCACGGCGACGGCACGCCGATCACCCGCTCGTGGGTCGAGCCGTCTGCCAGCAGGAGCCGGGTGTCGTGCCAGTCGGCCCTCCCCCGCAGCGAGATGCCGCCGTAGCCGCCCCAGGTCGTGAAGGGCTCGCTGCGGATGGTGGTGTCCTCGGTCGGCGTGAGGGTCGTGTCGAGGTCGATGGCGTACGCGTCACCGAGGGGGACGTGGGTGAGCCGGCGCTGCTCCTCGAAGGCGGTGCTCACCTGGTCGGGCCTGGTCCAGCGGAGGGTGCCCTCGAGGCTGGTGCGCCCGGCGGCGTCCGGACCCGTGACGGTGGGGGGCTCGGTGTGGCGCTGCACGCCGTAGGGAGGCACCTCCTCCCAGAAGTTCTCGTCGTTGACGTACTTGACGGCGAACCACAGCGCCCGGTGCCAGGGGTGGTCGGCGGGCTGCATGCGGGTGAGCTCGTGGCCGGCCGGGGTCCGCAACGGGTGGATGGCCGGCTTCTTCCGGGCGGCCCAGTCGTAGGTCCAGCGATCGCCGAAGGTGACGGCGCCCTCGGCCCCACCGGCGCCTGGGTCCGGCCCCGTCACCGGGGCGCCCAACCTGCGTACGAGGGGTGGTCGGCGGTGATCGGCAAGGCGACCTCCTCACGCTCGCGGGCAGAGGTGTACAGCGCGCTGAGCAGCTCGAGCGACCGGCGGGCGTCGTCGAGCGTCACCGGGAGCTCGCCGCCGCCGGCGAGGCCGCCGGCCGCCCGCTCGAGCTGGCCCACGTAGCCCTCGGCGCCGGGGGCGAAGGTGGTCATCGCCGCCTCGATCCGGGCTGCGGACTCGGGGCTGTCGGGCGTGACCACCCAGGGCTCGCTCGAGCTGGTGTAGGCCTCGGTCCCGCTCTCGGCCGAGAGCTCGGCGAAGTGGAAGCGGTGGCGCGTGACCTCCTGCGACGAGCCGAGGGTGGCGCCGACGGTGGCGAGGGAGCCGTCGACCAGCTCGAGGGCCGCCACCGCGCAGTCCTCGACCTCGATGTCGTTGACCCTCGTCGCGGTGCGGGCGAAGACCGAGGCCACGGGGCCGGTGATGTAGGTGAGCATGTCGATGGCGTGGATGGCGTGGCTCGTGAGCACGCCCCCGAGCTCGCTCGCCCAGGTCCCCCGCCACGGCGCCGAGTAGTAGTCGGGCCGGCGCCGCCAGGCGACCTCCACCGAGGCGGTGCGGCCCTCGCCCGCCACGCCTGCGTCGACGAGGTGGCGCACCCGCTGCAGACCGTGGCCCCATCGGTACTGGAAGATCGGCATGACCCGCCGCCCGCTCCCCGCCTCGAGCCCGACCAGCTCGTCGACCTCGGCCAGGGACCCCACGAGAGGCTTCTCGCACACGACGTGCTTGCCGGCAGCGAGTGCCGCAGCGATCTGCTCGAGGTGCAGCGCGGGCGGGGTGCACAGGTCGACCACGTCCACGTCAGGGTCGGAGAGCACCTGGGTGAGGTCGGCGTGCGCCACCGACCCCGGGTTGCGGGCGGCGGCCCGCTCGGCCCTGCCGAGGTCGAGGTCGCACACCGAGACCACCCGGTACGACTCGGGCAGCTGCTGGTAGGCCCACAGGTGGACCTTGCCGATGTTCAGCCCCACCACGGCGACGCCGAGCGGCTCAGCCACCGGCCCTCCCGACGCCGACGGACCGGTCGCGTGGACGTTGGCGCACGGCGGCAACCTAACGAACCGCCGGCCCCGCCGGGAGCGCCCGGCGTCCGGGCGCCCGACCGAGGTCGGGTGGAGCGGCTCGGACCGTCGGGGCCGTTCCTCAGCGCCCCCGGGCGAGGCGGGCGCCGGCGCGGTCCCTGGCGCCCCACCAGGAGACGAGGAGGAGGGCCTCACCGATGATCCGGGCGGACATCTTCGACTGCCCCCGCACCCGGTCGGCGAAGGTGATCGGCACCTCGGTCACCCGGACCCCGCTCCGGGCGGCGCGGTGGGCCAGCTCGATCATGAAGCCGTAGCCGTCGGACCGCACCGACTGGACGTCCAGGGCGACCAGGGCGGGGGCCAGGTAGGCCCGGTACCCGGAGGTGATGTCGCGGGCGTGGATGCCGAGCGCAGTGGTGGCGTAGCGGTTGCCGAAGCGCGAGAGCGCCCGTCGGTGCCAGGGCCACGCCGGGATCGCCCCGCCGGCCACGTAGCGGGAGCCGATGACGATGTCGGCGGCGCCGGCGTCGAGCGGGGCGAGCAGGGTCGGCAGCGCGTCGGGGTCGTGGGAGAGGTCGGCGTCCATCTGGACGACCACCTCGTAGCCGTCGCCGAGGGCCCGGGCGAAGCCGGCCTTGTAGGCGGGCCCGAGCCCCTCCTTCGCCGTGCGGTGCAGCACCGTCACCTGACCGAGGTCCCGCCCGACCGCCTCCGCCATGCTGCCGGTCCCGTCGGGGCTGGCGTCGTCGACGACCAGGATGTCGGCGTACGGGACGGCGGCCCGGAGGCGCTGCAGGAGCTCGACGACGTTGCCTGCCTCGTCGTAGGTGGGGACGACGACCACAGTGCGCACCGCCGGAGACTACGGGTCGAGGGGGACCACCCCGGTACGATGGGCGCTGTGACGAGCCGACGCGGCGCACCCGAGCACGACCCGTCGGTGCAGGCCCCGATGGGCCGGCCGGGTCAGGTGGCGAGGGCCTACACCCCGAGCGCCCTCCCCTCCGTCGCAGCCCGGGCGCTCGCCTTCGTCGCCATCGTCCTCGGAGGGCTGTGCGGCGGGCTCATCGGCTACGCCGTCACCGACCTGCAGTGCGGCACGCCGGAGGCGACCGTCGAGCTCGACCGCGACGGCCAGCCGGTGGAGGGCGCTTCGATCCCGGAGCGGGACCCCGACGACGCCGCCGGGTGCCGCACGCTCGCAGCGGTCGGCGGCCTGGTCGGCGCGGCCGTCGGGGCCGGTGGCGTGGCGGTCATCTCCGTCCTCGTGCTGCGGGCCATGGCCGAGTGGCGCCGCGAGCTCGACCTCGACGACGACCTGCTCACCGGCGACCCCCCGGGACCCGCCCCCACCCGGCCGTAGCGGCCGTCCTCAGGAGCCGCGAGCACAGCGAAGGGGCGGTCGAAGGCCGGCTCAGACGCTGCGACCGAGGCGGATGCGGCGGAAGCCCTCGGCGTGGGCGACCCCTGCCCTCTGACCCTCGTCCTCGGTGCGCTGGCGCACGAAGTCGGCCAGCCACGACCCTGCGTCGGGCGCCAGCTGGCTGCGGTGGCAGAACAGCGCCCGGACCTTCGCCTCGACGCTGCCCGACACGTCGACCCAGACGTCGGGTTCGAGCGTCCCGGACAACAGGACGGTCCCGACCTGGTGGGCAGGGCCCTCCTCCGGGAAGTAGAGGGGCGATGCGGCGGCCGGTGCGACGGCGTCGAGCGCCGCCCACCCGATCGCCCGGTGGTCCACGTGGTTCACGTAGGCGTCGCCGAAGAACGCTGCGGTCGGGTCAGGGCAGACGACGAGGACCGGTCGCAGCCGCCGGACGAGGCCCACGAGCGACCGCCGGAGCTCGGACGCCATGTCGTCGAGGGATCCGTCGGGGTGGCCGAGGAGGTGCACGTCGCGCAGGCCCAGGATCCCGGCGGCCTCGTGCACCTCGGCCGCCCGGCGGGCGGCCAGCTCGTCCGGCACCGTCGACGGGTCCATCGAGCCCTTGTCGCCCGTGGTCGCCACCACCACGTGCACCTCCGCCCCGGCTGCGGCCCAGCCGGCGAGGGCGCCCCCGCACGACACCTCGTGGTCGTCGGGGTGGGCGAAGACGGCGAGGGCCACGGCCGGGGTGTCGGTGAAGAGGGTGGCCACGGGTCAGGCCGGGCTCGAGGCGATCGCCGCGCAGGCGCGCTCGATGCCCTCGTCGTCGACGTCGTGGTGGGTCACGAGCCGAAGCGTGCGGGGCGCGACCGTGCCTGCCCTGACCCCTCGGGAGGCGAGGTGGTCGAGGACCCGCCGGGGCTCGTCGTGGGCGATGCGCACGATGTTGGTGCGGACCGTCCCCGGGTCGACGCTCCCCTCCCACCGTGCGGCTGCCGCCGTCGCCAGGCGGGCGGCACGGGCGTGGTCGTCGGCCAGGCGGTCGACCATGTCGAGCCCGACGAGGCCGGCGGCGGCGAGGACGCCCGACTGCCTGAGCTGGCCGCCCATCCGCTGGCGCTCGGAGCGCGCCGCGCCGATCACGTCGTCCGGCCCGGCCAGGAGCGAGCCGACCGGGGCGCACAGGCCCTTGGTGAGGGCGGTCCACACCGTGGTGCAGGGAGCTGCGTAGGTGGCGGCGCTCGTGCCCGTGGCCACCACGGCGTTGAGCAGCCGGGCGCCGTCCATGTGGAGCGGGAGCCCGAGGGCGGCGATGCCGGCGACGTCGGCCGGGTCCCACGGGACGCCGCCTGCGTACATGTGCGTGTTCTCGATGCAGACGAGGCTCGGCCTCACCCAGTGGTGGTCCGCCGCCTCGACCAACCATGCGACCTCGTCGGCCGGGATCCTGCCGCTGCGGTCGTCGAGCGTCACGAGCTGCACCTGGGCCTGGCCCGAGGCGGCGCCCTCGAAGCTCGAGATGTGCGACGTGAGGCCGACGACGGCGGTCGTCCCGGGGCGGCCCAGGACGCGGAGGGCGAGCTGGTTGGCCATGGTCCCCGACGGGACGAGCACGGCCGCCTCCTTGCCCACGAGGCCGGCGTAGCGCTCCTCGAGGGCCCGCACCGTCGGGTCCTCCCGGTAGGTGTCGTCCCCGACGTCGGCAGCAGCCATCGCCCGGCGCATGGCGTCCGTCGGACGGGTGAGGGTGTCGGAGCGGAGGTCCACCACGCCGTCGGCCACGCGCCGACCCTAGAGGCAGCCCGCCGGTAGGTTGCCGGGGTGGCCGAGCCCCCCGCAGACCGCGTCGAGACCGAGGGGCGGCTCGACGACGGGGTGCTCCACGACGGCCTGCTGGACGACGGGGTGCTCCACGAGGGCCTGCTGGACGACGCCCTGCTCGACGAGCTCTCGGGCCTGGCGGCCGGTCTGGCCAGGCGAGCCGCCGACCTGCTGCTCGAGGGGATGGCGTCGGTCCCCGAGCTGCTGGCGGCCGAGCGGATCGGGACGAAGACGTCCGCCACCGACATGGTGAGCGAGGTCGACCGGGCCTCGGAGCGGCTGCTGGTCGACGGCATCCTGGCGGCCCGCCCCGACGACGGGATCCTCGGCGAGGAGGGGACGGACCGCCCCGGGCGCTCCGGCGTCCGCTGGGTGATCGACCCGCTCGACGGCACCACCAACTTCCTCTACGGGCTGCCCGGCTTCGCCGTGTCCATCGGGGTGGAGATCGCCGGCCGGAGCGTGGCCGGCGCGGTGCTCGACCCGGTCCAGGACGAGCTGTTCGAGGCGACCCTCGGGCGGGGGGCCACGAGGAACGGCGCAGCCATCCACTGCACCATGGTGGGCGACCTCGGGCTGTCCCTCATCGGCACCGGCTTCGGCTACGAGGCAACGGTGCGGGCCCGGCAGGCCGACGTCCTGCGCACGATCCTCCCTGCCGTGCGCGACATCCGCAGGTTCGGTGCGGCGGCGGTCGACCTCTGCTCCGTGGCCTGCGGGCGGCTCGACGGCTACTACGAGGTCGGCCTGCAGCCCTGGGACCTCGCCGCCGGCGGGCTCATCGCCACCGAGGCCGGCGCCGTCCTCGGCGGCCTCGATGGCGGGCGGGCAGGCGCGCCGCTCACCGTCGCGGCGGCCCCGGGCATCGCCCGGGCGCTGCGCGCCCTGTTGTCGCAGGCCGGCCTGCCAGCGTCCCGGGAGGCCGGCAGCGGACCCCCTCGCGGCAGCGTCACCCTCGGGCAGCCCGAGATGCGGCATTCTCAGGGTGTGGGAACCAGGATCCTGACCGTCGAGGACGACGAGCGGATCCGCACCGCCGTGCGGATGGCCCTCGAGGACGAGGGGTGGGACGTCGACGAGTCCGAGTCGGGCGAGCAGGCGCTCGAGGCCTTCGCCGCAGATCCCTCCGACGTCGTGCTCATCGACCTCATGCTCCCGGGCATCGACGGCTTCGAGCTGTGCCGCTCGATCCGGCGCACGAGCGACGTCCCCATCCTGATGGTCACGGCCCGGGCCGACACCCACGACGTCGTGGCCGGCCTGGAAGCGGGGGCCGACGACTACGTCACCAAGCCGTTCCAGCCGAAGGAGCTGTCGGCCCGCATCCGCGCCCTGCTGCGCAGGGCACGCTCCACCGAGCCGGTCCGCACCCGGCTCCGCTTCGGCGACCTGGAGATCATCCCCGACGACGGCGTGGTGCGGCGGGACGGCGAGGAGATCCACCTCACGAAGACGGAGTTCCGGCTCCTGTGCGAGCTCGCATCCTCCTCCGGGCGCGTCTTCAGCCGGGAGCAGCTGCTCGACCGAATCTGGGGCTACGACTACTTCGGCGACGGTCGGCTGGTCGACGTCCACATCCGGCGCCTGCGCACGAAGGTGGAGCACGACCCCGCCCACCCGCAGCACGTGGTGACCGTGCGGGGCCTGGGCTACAAGCTCAACGGCTGACGTGGCGATCGCCCAGCGGGGGGCGCAGACGCGCCGGCGGGCACGACGCCTCGGCCTGCAGGCCCGCCTCACCGCCGCCTTCGCCGTCGGCGCCGCGCTCCTCTCGGCCTTCCTCGCGATCGTCACCTACTCCCTCGTCCGGGACAACCTCGTCTCCCAGCGGGAGAGCGATGCGACCCGCCAGGCCTACGCCGACGCCCGCGCCATCAGGGACGGCCTCCGCACGACCGGCGCCAACCCCCTCGACCTGCTCCTCGACCTCGGGCTCCCCACCGGGGCCAGCGCGTTCGTCCTCGTCGACGGCAGGCCGTACACGAGCGACGTGGCCATCGGCCTCAACGAGTTCCCCGAGGAGCTGCGCCAGGACGTCGCCGAGGGCAGGCCGGCCCGGATCCGCTACGAGCTGGCCGGCACCGCGCGGCTCGCTGTCGGGGTCCCGCTGCCGGCGGTCGACGCCGCCTACTTCGAGAGCGCAGCCTTCACCGAGGTGGAGGACGCGCTCGGTTCGCTCAGCATCGCCCTCGTGGTCGCAGGCCTGCTCACCACCATCGCCGGAGCCACCTTCGGGACGGCGGCCGGACGCAGCGTCCTGCGTCCCCTCGCCGAGGTCCGCCAGGCCGCCGTGGCCATCGCCGGCGGCCGCCTCGACACCCGGGTCACCACGGTCGACGACGCCGACCTCGGCGCGCTCGTCACGTCGTTCAACGACATGGCCCGCGCCCTGCAGGAGCGCATCGAGCGGGACGGCCGCTTCGCGTCGGACGTGAGCCACGAGCTGCGCTCCCCGCTCACGACGCTGTCGGCATCGATCGAGGTGCTCCAGGGCCGGCGTGACGAGATGCCCGAACGTGCCCAGGCCGCGCTCGACCTGCTCGTGGCGGACGTGCAGCGCTTCTCGGCGATGGTCGAGGACCTGCTCGAGATCTCGCGCTTCGACGCCGGCAACGCCAGCCTCCACCTCGACGACGTCCGCATCGCAGAGCTGGTGACGATGGCCGTGCGGCTCCGCGCCCGGCCCGTGCCGGTCGAGGTGGAGGCCGGGGCCGTGACCCGCCTGGTCCAGGTGGACAAGCGCCGCCTCGTCCGGGTCCTCGCCAACCTCCTCGACAACGCCGACGCCTACGCCGGTGGCGCCACCGGTGTCACCGTCGAGGTGGCGGACGACCACGCCCTCATCACCGTCACCGACGCCGGACCCGGCATCGACCCCCCGGAGCGCGAACGGGTCTTCGAGCGCTTCTCCCGCGGCAGGGCGGTGGCCGGCCAACGCAGCACCAGCGACGGCGTCGGGCTCGGCCTGGCACTGGTCAAGGAGCACGTCGGCCTGCACGGCGGGCGGGTCTGGGTCGAGGACGGACCCGACGGCGTCGGCGCCAGGTTCGTGGTGGAGCTCCCGCTCGGCGCCCCCAGCACCCCGCTGCCGGAGGAGGAGGACCTCGGACCGGCGGCGGTGCCGGCGGCCGAGGTCGACGAGGCGGAGGCCAGGTGAACCCCGTGCGCCGCCGAGCCGGAAGGGTGCTCGCCGTCGCGGGCGTCTTCGCCGCCGTCGCCGGGTGCGGCGTGCAGCTCGACGACGAGCCGCGCCCGATCGCCCGCGAGGCGGTGCCCTTCGACCTCCTGGAGACCAGCACCACCGGCGGCACCTCCACCACCACCCCGCTCCCGACCTTCCAGGCGACGAGCGTGTTCCTGGTCGACAACAACGACTACCTCGTCGAGGTGCGCCGGCAGCTGCCGGGCGAGGTGCGCGTCGCCATCGGCTCGCTGCTGACGCCCCCCACCGAGATCGAGGTCAACAGCGGGCTGAGCACGGCCATCCCGCCGTCGGTCACCTTGCGGGGCGTCGTCGGCCCCGAGGGTGGCCTCGTGACCATCAACCTCGGGTCCGGCGGCGCGAACGACGCCGAGGGCGCACCGGAGATCTCCCGGCTCGCCTTCGCGCAGCTGGTGTACACGGCGACCTCGGTCCCGGGCGTCGAGCGGGTCCTGTTCCAGGTCGACGGCCAAGCCAGGGAGGTGCCGACCGGGCAGGGGCAGTCCACAGCCGAGCCGCTGTCGCCCGACGACTACCGCCAGTTCATCCGACCCCGGACCAGCAGGACGACGGTCGACTCGTCCCCCGGGGGATGACCGGCCGTCAGGCCAGCGACTTCTGGCGGGTGACGGCGCTCGCCAGCACGGTGGAGAGCTCGCTGAGGTCGAGCGCCGCGTCGGCGGCCATCGGCCAGCACCCGGCCTGACCCCTGTCGACCACGGCGAGCAGGTCGTGGAGCGCCAGGCGGTGGTCGTGGAGCGACGCGCGCACGGCCGGCGCGACGGCGTCGTCGTCCATCGTCTCGCCGAGGAGCCCAGCGAGGGCGGCGGTGGCCTCGTCGCTGCGGTGCTCGGCCGCGGCTGCTGCCCGCCTGGCTGCGCCGCGGCGCACGGATCCAGTCGCCCGGCGGAGCGCTCCGACCGCGACGACGGCGTCGTCGGCTGCCTCGACCTGCTCGGACCAGCTGGCCACGACGGTGCTCGCCACGTCGGCCCCGTAGGAGGCGGCCACCCACGCCGAGAGGCGCCCCTGCGCACCGGCCACGAGCTCGTCCCCACCCTCCGTCCCGAGCGCCACCTCGGCGGCCCCGAAGCCGTGCTGCAGGAGCATCGAGGTGAGGTCGGCCCGGAGTCGGGCGGCGTCGCCCTCGGGGGTGCCGTGCAGGCCGAGCTCGGCGCTCAGTGCCAGGAGGAAGGGGCCGAGCAGGCGCCCCACGGAGGCGAGCGCCTCGTCCACCGCCACCACGGATGCCGCGTCGCCGCCCTGTCGTCGGGCGTCGAGCACGGCCTCGAGCGAGCGCACGTGGGTGGAGGCGAGCGGAGCGGCCACGTCCTCCGGCAACCTGCCGCCGGTCATCGACTCTGCGACCGACGCGAGGCGGACCGTGCTGCGGCGCAGCCCGGTGCTCACCCGCCGCTGCTCGGACGCGCCCCGGGCGAGGGCCCGGTCGCGCAGCAGGTCGTCCTGGTCGGCGAGGACCTCGAGGAGGTCGTCGACCTCGCCCAGCTGCGGCGTCGAGAGCGTCGCCTCGATGGCGACCCGACGGGCCCGGAGCGCGTCGTCGAAGCCCGCCCGGTCCTCGTCCTCACCTCCCGCCGAGACGGCTCCACGGGCCGAGAGCAGGTGGACCCTGGCCTCGGACTGGGCGGTCAGGGTGGCCCGCAGCGTGGAGGCCGGGGAGCGACTGGGGTCGCCGGACGGGACGGTGGAGGTCGGGGGGCCGGCCGTCGGGGCACCTCCGCCGTCATCCCCGCACCCGACCAGGCACGAGGCGGAGAGGGCGACGACGAGTGCCACCACGGCCGGTGCCCGCCGCCGGCTCGCGGCGGGCGGGCGCCGGGCGGCGCCGCAAGGAGCCCGCCCGAGGTGGCGGAGGACTCCGGCGACGTCGATGTGCGCTGTTCGTGCCTGGGGGGTCCTGTAGATGACCGGGCCCACCGCCCACACCCCCTCGTCGCCCCCCGTTCATCCGCCGTGCCCCTGCGGCCCGTACGATTGCCGTTGCTGGTCCCGCCTGGGACCCGAGCAAGGGAGCGCTGCCATGGCCGGACTCGGAGCACCTGAGCTGCTCATCATCCTCGTCGTGATCCTCGTGCTGTTCGGCGGGGCCAAGCTGCCGAAGCTGGC
>CADCSY010000054.1 GCA_902805555.1 uncultured Acidimicrobiales bacterium
GCCGTTCTCCGGGCTTCGTTGCGACGCCTTCCTGGTGCCCGCTCGCAGGTCGGTGAGCTTCGCCAGGACCTCGTCGTGACGGGTGCCGCCGTCGGCGAGGAGGCAGCCGACCGCCGTGCCGGTGCGCCCGATCCCACCCCAGCAGTGCAGGTAGACCACACCACGTCCCTTCGCCTCGCCGATGATCTCCAGCACCTCGTCGTAGGCGTGGTCCGGCACCACGTGCTGGTCCGGGATCGGGAACCGGACGTGGCGCAGGTCGAGGCCACGTGCAGCGGCGACCTCATCGGCCACGTGTGCGTACGGGCGCAGCTCACCGACCTCGGTGAGGTCGACGAAGGTCCTGACACCGGCGTCCACGAGCAGGTCGACCTTCTGCCGTGCGAGCCCCTCGTCGTGCTTCTCGCCGGGGTACTCCCCGGCGAGCAGCCGCTCGGGCTCGACCCACCACGCATGGATGAGGTCGTCGTGCTCCCAGGCCGTCTGACCGGCGTCTCCACCACCTGCGACGAAGAGCGCTTCGGCGAGCGCCTCGATGCGGTCGCGGAGGACCACCCTGCTGCGCCACGCATCGGGGATGCCCTCGGTGCCCCAGCGGGCGCCGGCCAGCTGCCCGGCGATCGCCGCAGTGGTGTCTGCGTCGTCTCCGAGGTTCGCTGCGCGCAGGACGGCCTCCCTGAAGTCGGACGCACCGCCGACGGCCCAGAGCGCCGCCTCCAGGGCGTCGACGCAGAACCCGGTGCCACGGATGAGGGGTGGCTCCTTCTCCTGCCAGCTCCCCCTCGACACCGACTCGACCTCCGGGTGCAGCCGGCCCCAGCGCCAGAACGCCGGCGAGAGGACCTCCTCCGCAGGATCGCCACGTACGAGGGCGGCCGTCATGGCACCGAGCACCCGGCAGGCGTCCACCGGTCGGGTGGCGGCGTGCGTCGTCCGACTCGACTCGGCCGAGCGGTCGGCGGCCTCGACAGGGTCGGCGTGCCAGCGGATCGGCACCGCCGCCAGGCGCATCAGGGAGCCGTTGGCCGCCGCTTCCTGATTCGGTCTCGGGTCCACGGGCTCACCGGTGCGGGAGAAGCGCTCGAGCTGGGAGCTCGTCGTGCTCCCGATGTCGAAGAGGTGACCCGTCGACGACAGGTAGCCGTGGTCCCGCCAGAGCAGGTACCGCCGCAGCTGGTCGGCGAGGTCGAGCCGGCCGGTGTCGACGATCGACTCCGCCAGGCAGAGCGCCATGGACGTGTCGTCGGTCCACTGCCCCGGCTGGAGCCGGAACGGGCCGCCCCCCACCATGTCGTCGATCGGGGTGAAGCTGCCGGGAGGCCTGAACTCGATCGTGGTGCCGACCGCGTCGCCGCACGCCAGCCCCAGCAGCGCACCGACCGCTCGATCACGTGCGCTCATCGGTCTCCGTCGCTCGAGGGTTCTTCACGGTGCGCGGTACGGCGCAGGTGTGACACCAACCAGGCCGACGACCGCCGTGAGGTGCTGCCGCTCGAGGTTGCATTCGCTCCAGTCGGGTCGACGGTGTCGTTGTTGAACGGCGCGAGTGAGCCCCGTGGGCCAGCTCCTGCACCCCGGGTCATCAGCGTGGGGCCGCGCTTCGTACCGGCGCGCGTGCGAGCTCGTGGGGCTCTGACCTTCGATGCTCGCAGGGTGGATCGTCGATCTGGGCCCCCGACCCCGGTCCCGGTCAGGGGACCCGGTACGGCCCCGACGACGGGCCCGCCGGTGTGCAGCGTGGTGGTCGGTGGGGTACGACGGCCGGGTGGCGCGTCGGCGCCGGGGCACGGAGGAGCGACGATGACCCACGAGCTCACGGTCGGCGAGCGCACCTACCGCATCTGGCGGCTCGACGCCGTGGGCTCCGGTGACGTGGCCGGCCTCCCGTACTCCCTCAAGATCCTGCTCGAGAACCTGCTCCGCCGGGTCGACGGCGTCACCGTGACCGAGGGGTCGGTGGCCGAGCTGGCGGCGTGGGACCCGAGCCGTGCGAGCCACCAGGAGCTGGCGTTCGCGCCGGCCCGGATCCTCCTCCAGGACTTCACGGGGGTGCCGGCCGTCGTCGACCTCGCCGCCATGCGCGACGCGGTCGCCGCGCTCGGCGGTGATGCCGGTCGGGTGAACCCGCTCGTGCCCGCCGAGCTCGTGATCGACCACTCCGTCGTGGCCGACGTCTCGGGGATGCCGGACGCCCTGCGCCGGAACGTCGAGATCGAGTTCGAGCGCAACGGCGAGCGCTACCAGCTCCTGAAGTGGGGCCAGCGCGCCTTCGACGGCCTGCTCGTCGTGCCCCCGAACACGGGCATCTGCCACCAGGTGAACCTCGAGCACCTCTCGCGCGTCGTCTTCGTCGACGACGAGGGCGCCGCCTACCCGGACACCCTGGTCGGCACCGACTCGCACACCACGATGGTGAACGGCCTCGGCGTCCTCGGCTGGGGCGTCGGCGGGATCGAGGCCGAGGCCGCGATGCTCGGCCAGCCGGTGTCGATGCTCACCCCGAGCGTGGTCGGCTTCCGGCTCTCCGGCGAGCTGCCGGAGGGGGCGACCGCCACCGACCTCGTCCTCACCGTCACCCAGCTCCTCCGCCGCCACGGCGTCGTCGGCCGCTTCGTCGAGTTCTACGGCCCCGGGGTCGGGGCTGTGCCGCTCGAGCACCGGGCCACGATCGGCAACATGTCCCCCGAGTACGGCTCGACGTGCGCAATCTTCCCGATCGACGGGGAGACGTTGCGCTACCTGCGCTTCACCGGCCGCACCGAGGACCAGGTGTCACTCGTGGAGGCGTACGCCAAGGAGCAGGGGCTGTGGCACGAGCCCGACCACGAACCCCGCTACTCCGAGCACGTGGAGCTCGACCTCGGCACCGTCGTGCCGAGCCTCGCCGGCCCGGCCCGGCCCCAGGACCGGGTGCCGCTCGACCAGTCGAAGGGGCTGTTCAGGGAGGCGCTGGGCGCGTACCTGGAGCAGCGCGTCGGCGGCGCCGACCGGGGACGAGCACCTGGTGTCCCGCCCCAGGAGCTCCCCTTCGACGTCGCCGCGGCGTCCCCCGAGGACGCCTCCGCCGAGTCGTTCCCCGCCAGCGACCCGCCGGCGGCGATGGAGGGCGTGACCGACGACGGGGCCCCGGACAGCGGCTCGGCGCCCCACGGCGAGCCGACGGCGCCGGACGACGCCGTGCCGGTGACGCTGGCCGGCGGCGAGTCGTTCCCGCTGGACCACGGGGCGGTGGTCATCGCCGCCATCACGAGCTGCACGAACACCTCGAACCCGTACGTGATGATGGCCGCAGGCCTCCTCGCCCGGAACGCCGTGGAGCGGGGCCTCACCTCGAAGCCGTGGGTCAAGACCACGCTCGCACCCGGGAGCCGGGTGGTGACCGACTACCTCGACCGGGCCGGTCTCACCCCGTCGCTCGAGAAGCTCCGGTTCCACCTCGTGGGGTACGGCTGCACGACCTGCATCGGCAACTCGGGGCCGCTGCCCCCGGAGATCTCCGACGCCGTCGCCGCCGCCGACCTGTCGGTCGCCGCCGTCCTGTCGGGCAACCGCAACTTCGAGGGCCGCATCAACCCCGACGTGCGCATGAACTACCTCGCCTCCCCGCCACTCGTCGTCGCCTACGCCCTGGCTGGCACGATGGACTGGGACCCCTACGGGGAGCCGTTCCCGGGGACCGACGTGCGCCTCGCCGACCTGTGGCCGACCAGCGCGGAGGTGGCCGCTGCCGTCGAGGACGGTCTCGGCACCGAGATGTTCACCGAGCGCTACGCCCAGGTGCTCGACGGGGACGAGCGCTGGCAGGCGCTGCCGGTGGCCGAGGGCGACCGCTTCGCCTGGGACCCGACCTCCACGTACGTGCGCCGCCCCCCGTTCCTCGAGGGCATGGGTGCCGAGCCGGTGGCGGCCGGGGACATCGTCGGCGCCCGCTGCCTGGCGGTGCTCGGCGACAGCATCACCACCGACCACATCTCCCCGGCCGGCAGCATCCGTCGGGACGGCCCCGCCGGACGCTGGCTGCAGGAGCAGGGCGTCGACCCGTCGCAGTTCAACTCCTACGGGTCGCGGCGGGGGAACCACGAGGTGATGCTGCGGGGCACGTTCGCCAACATCCGCCTCCGGAACCGGCTGGCGCCCGGCACCGAGGGGGGCGTCACCCGCCACCTCCCCGACGGTGAGGAGATGTCGATCTACGACGCCGCCATGCGCTACTCGACCGAGGGCGTGCCGCTCGTCGTCCTCGCCGGCAAGGAGTACGGCTCCGGGTCCTCCCGGGACTGGGCGGCGAAGGGGACCGCCCTGCTCGGCGTGCGGGCCGTGCTGGCCGAGTCGTTCGAGCGCATCCACCGCTCGAACCTCATCGGCATGGGGGTCCTCCCGTTGCAGCTGCCGGAGGGGGAGACGGTCGCCTCGCTCGGCCTCACCGGCGAGGAGGAGATCACCGTGACGGGCGTCTCCGGCGCCGACGCGGCCGACCTCATCGGCGCCAGGCTCCCGGTGACGGCGGGTGCGGTCGAGCTCGTGGCCACCTGCCGGATCGACACCCCGATGGAGGCGCAGTACTTCCGCCACGGCGGGATCCTGCCGTTCGTGGCGCGGCAGCTGGCGGGGCCCGGAAGATAGGTTCCAGGCCATGAGCGACTTCAACGAGCAGGTCATCGCCGAGTTCCGGGCGAACGGCGGCAAGGTCGGGGGCATGTTCGAGGGCGCTCCCATGGTGCTCCTGCACACCAGGGGCGCGAAGTCCGGGCTCGAGCGGGTCCACCCGCTGATGTACCAGCCGGTCGACGACGAGGTGGCGGTGTTCGCCTCGAACGGCGGGGGCACCACCGACCCCGTCTGGTACCGCAACCTCACCGCCGAGCCGTCCGTCACGGTCGAGATCGGTGACGAGACCGTCCCCATGACGGCGCGGGTGGCCACGGGTGAGGAGCGGGCCCGGATCTGGGAGCAGCAGAAGTCGGTGGCCCCCCAGTTCGCCGAGTACGAGAAGACGGCGAACCGGGAGATCCCGGTGGTGCTGCTCAGCCGCTGACCAACGCGCCCCCATCGACGAGCTCGTCACTCGGGAGTCACGACGCCGGCGGCATCTGGTCCGACACCATCTCGAGCCATGCCGACCGTCGGTGGTGCGGTGCGCGTCGAGATCACGTCGGGACCCAGCCCGAGCGGCTGACGATCGAAGACCCGCTGTCTGGCCGACCCGCTCGTAGAGTTCCCTCGTGCCATCGGTCGAGGTGACCCCCGCCGAGGCCGGCGACGAACCGGTGCTGCGCCGCCTCATGGAGCTGTACCTGCACGACTTCTCCGAGTTCGAGGGAGGCGACGTCGGTGACCACGGCACCTTCGGCTACCCCTATCTCGCCCTGTACTGGCTGGAGTCACACCGCCACCCGTTCCTCATCCGGGTCGACGGCCGCCTCGCCGGCTTCGCCCTCGTCCGGGCGGGACAGACCTGCAAGATGGCGGAGTTCTTCGTGATGCGGAAGTACCGCCGTCGAGGTGTCGGGATCACCGCGGCACGGGACGTGTTCGCCAGGTTCCCGGGCGCGTGGCGCGTGCACCAGATCCCCGGCAACGATCCCGCCGTCGCCTTCTGGCGCCGAGCGATCGCGGCGCCGTTCACCGAGGTGGCGGACGCCGACGGCACCTCCCAGTCGTTCGTGCAGCCCGACGGCTGAGCCGGAGATCGTGGCGCTCGGTGGTGCGCTTCCGCCGCTCGTGCGCACGTCACCACGACCAGCACGTGGAAGACGGCTTGTACCGTCCGGTCCGATGGCGACGGACGAGGACCTCGAGCTCGCGCTGCGGTGCTCGGATGCGGCCGCTGCACTCGCGCTCACGTACTTCGACGACGGCGTCGAGGCGTCGATGAAGGCGGACGGGACGCCGGTCACGGAAGCTGACCGGGCTGTCGAGCACCTCCTGCGCGAGATGCTCGGCGCTGCCGCACCAGGTGATGCGTTGTTGGGTGAGGAGCTCGGGCGACTGGGGGACGCCGAGCGCCTGTGGATCCTCGATCCGGTCGACGGCACGTCCTTCTTCAGCCGGCGTGACCCCAACTGGCGCGTGCACGTCGCCCTGGAGGTCGGGGGGGACACGGAGGTCGCCGTCGTGACAGCACCGGCGTTGGGT
>CADCSY010000055.1 GCA_902805555.1 uncultured Acidimicrobiales bacterium
CCGGGACCCGCTCGGGGTTGAGGCGCTCGCACAGGCCGATCACCTCGTCGGCGGTGGCCCTGGAGCCCACCTTGCAGCCGAGCGGGTTGCCGACGCCGGAGAGGAACTCCACGTGGGCGCCGTCGAGGGCACGGGTGCGCTCGCCGATCCAGAGCATGTGGGCCGAGCAGTCGTACCAGTCACCGGTGAGGGAGTCCTCCCGGGTGAGGGCCTGCTCGTAGCCGAGGATGAGCGCCTCGTGGCTCGTCCAGAAGTCGACCTGGTGCAGGCGGGCCTCGGCGGCGAGGTCGATCCCGCATGCCTCCATGAACCGCATGGCGCGCTCGATGCCGTCGGCGATGGCGTCGTAGCGGCGCCCCTCCTTGGACGAGGCGACGAACTCCTGGTTCCAGGCGTGGACGCGCGACAGGTCGGCGAAGCCGCCCTTGGTGAAGGCGCGCAGCAGGTTCAAGGTCGAGGCCGACTGGTGGTACGCGGTGAGCAGGCGGGTGGGGTCGGGCTGGCGGGCCTCGTCGCTCGTGCCGACGTCGTTGACCATGTGCCCCCGGAACGACGGCAGCGTGAGCCCGTCGACCACCTCGGTGTCCGAGGAGCGGGGCTTGGCGAACTGCCCTGCGATGCGCCCCACCTTGAGGACGGGTACGCCCGAGCTGTAGGTCAGCACGACCGCCATCTGGAGGATCACCCGCAGCTTGTCGCGGATGGCGTCGGCCGAGAACGACTCGAACGACTCGGCGCAGTCACCGGCCTGCACGAGGAACGCCTTGCCCGCGGCCACGCCGCCCAGGGCGGACGTGAGGTTGCGGGCCTCGCCGGCGAAGACGAGCGGCGGGTAGGTGGACAGCTCCTTCAGCACCTGGTCGAGGGCGGCGGTGTCGGGCCAGGACGGCTGCTGGACCGACGGTCGCTCCTGCCACGTCGAAGGGGTCCACTGCTGGGCCATGGCTCTAGCGTCCTCCAGATCGGGTGGTCGTGGCAAAGGCCTTGCGGAGCCCCCGCCAGGTTCGGAGCGTCACCGGGCGCGCCAGCGCAGCCGCTTGTGCGGCTGCGCCCGTGTGGATGCTCGCTCGCTCAGGCGGCGGCGATGGCGTCGACGTCGAGCTTCAGCTCGTCCACGGCCCGCTTCACGATGCGGCGGGCCGCCTCGGCGGTCACGCCGAGCACGTCACCGACCTCGCGGAAGCTGTGCTTCTGCCCGTCGGCGAGGCCGAAGCGGTGCTCGACCGCCAGCTTCGCCCTGGGCTCGAGGCGGTCGAGCAGCCCCGTGACGAGCTCCTCCTGCATCTGGTCCACCACCAGCTGCTCCGGCCCCGGCACCTGGTCGGGGAGGAGGTCGACGAGCTCCTGCTCGCCGTCGTCGCCGACCGTGCGGTCGAGGCTGGTGGGCGTGGCCAGGCGGTGCAGGTTGGCGAGCTCGGGGTCGAGGTCGTCGCCCTCGCCGGAGACCGCCCGGAGGGCGGCCCGCAGCTGGGCGGAGCGCTCGCTCGGGAGGCGGACGAGGTTGGCCTTCTGGTCGAGTGCCCGGCCGATGGCCTGACGGATCCAGAAGGTGGCATAGGTGGAGAACTTGAAGCCCTTGCGCCAGTCGAACTTCTCGACGGCGTGCTCGAGGCCGAGGTTGCCCTCCTGCACGAGGTCGAGCAGGTCCATGCCGGGGGGGAGGGGGTAGCGCCTGGCGATGCTGACCACCAGGCGGAGGTTGGCCCGGATGAAGCGATCCCGGGCACGGGCCGCCTCGCGGACGGCGCGCTTCAGCTCGACGCTGCGCTCACCGGCGTCGAGGCGGGTCTGGGCGGCGCGTCCCGCCTCGATCGCCTGGCTGAGCTCTCGCTCCTGCGCGGCGTTGAGGAGGGGCACGAGGCCGATCTCATGGAGGTACTGTCCGACTGCGTCTCTCATCTCATCTCTCTCCAACAGCGGGTCACGCCGTTGTCATTCCGGGCCGCGGGGAGACGGCGGTCACACCCCGCGGCGAGTGGTGCGACATCGTTCGGTGCAGCGACGAGGGCTCTGTCCTGGGGGGCGTACCGCCTCGTGGTCCTGCGGTCCGGTTACCCATCGCGGGCGGGTCCACACCAGCTCCTCGAACGGGCTCGGATGAGTACGGCCCAGGAGGTGCCGGCGGATGTCGCCGCCTCGGGTCTGCGGGCTCGCGGCGGGTCCCGGATCGGGGTGCTCGGCGGCACCTTCGACCCTGTCCACGTCGGGCACCTCGTGACCGCCGTCAACGTCCGTCACGAGCTCGAGCTCGACCAGGTGCTGCTCGTGGTGGCCAACGATCCCTGGCAGAAGGCGGGTTCCGTCTCCGCACCGGCGTCGGAACGCTTCGCCATGGTCGCCGCCGCGGTGGCCGGGATCCCAGGGGTCGAGGCGAGCGACCTCGAGCTCCGCAGGGGAGGGCCCTCGTACACCGCTGACACCGTCGAGGAGCTCGCGGCGACGCACCCCGGTGCCGAGCTGCACCTCATCCTCGGCAGCGACGCAGCCGGCGGGCTCGACACGTGGGAGCGGGAGGCGGAGGTCAGGGAGCGGGTGCGCCTGGTCGTCGTGGTGCGGCCGGGGGCCGAGGCCGCCCGCCCGCCCGCCGGCTGGTCGCACGTCGTGGTCGAGGTCCCCCGCCTCGACGTGTCGAGCACCGACCTGCGGGCGCGAGCAGGCGACGGGCGCCCGCTCGACTGGCTCGTGCCGGACGCTGCGGTCCGGGTGATCGAGGAGCGCCGCTTGTACGGTGCCGGCAGATGAGCGACCTGCCGCCGGGCGAAAGGCCCGGCCGGGACCGGCCGGCGGGGGTCGGGCTCTCGGAGGACGTGGGCTCCCGGGCGGCGGGGCCGGATCTGCGGGTGCCGGGACGCGTCCGCCTCCCCGATGCGGGGACCGGTGAGCGGCGAGCCCGCCGGGCCCAGCGGTCGGGGGCGGGGCGCCGGCGGCGCTGGCTCCGGCTCGCGGGGCTCGCCGTCCTGCTCCTCGGGCTCGCCACCCTCGCCGTGCTCGGGTACCGGAGCCTCAGCGGAGGAGATGACGCAGAGGCCCCGCCGGCGGCCACCGGCACGAGCGTGGTGGGTCGAGCGCCCGCCGTATCAACGCCCCAGAGGGCGCTGCTCGTCCAGCAGGGTGCGTTGGGCCGGGTGGTCGGGCTCACCGTGCTCGTCGTCGACCCGGGCGGCGAGGGCGGGCGGCTCGTCTTCGCCCCTGCCGGGTCGATGGTCGAGGTGCCGTCCTTCGGGCTCAACCCGTTGCGGGAGGCGTACGTCCTCGGTGGCCTGCCGCTGCTGCAGCAGGCGGCCGAGAACCTCCTCGGGCTCACGTTCGACCAGGTCGCGCTGGTCGACGCCGGCGACCTCTCGGCGCTCCTTCGGCCGGCGGGCACGCTGGCCGTCGAGCTCGGCTCGCCGGTCGAGGTCGTGACACCTGCGGGCCGGGTCGAGACGCTGTTCCCCGCAGGGGTGGTGGACGTCCCTCCCGACCAGGTCGCGGAGCTGCTCGAGGTGCGGGGGAGGGGCACGGACCTCGACCGCCTCGTGCGCCACCAGGCGTTCTGGCGGGCCTGGCTCGGGGCGGTCGAGGGGGATGCCGGCGCCCTCCCGCCGGCCACCGGTGGGGCAGACCTCGCCGCCGTGGTCGGCGCCCTGGCTGCCGGCGACGTGGGCTACGACCTGCTCCCCGTCGAGGTCCTCGCCACCGGCAGCGGTGCCGAGGACGACCTCTACGCCGTGCGGCGCGACGAGCTCGAGGCGCTCGTGCAGGAGGTGGCGCCCGGGTCGGCCGCCCGGTCCGCCGATCGCATCCGGGTGCAGGTGCTGAACGGCACCGGCGTCCCCGGCCTCGCCCAGCAGGTGCAGCCGCTGCTGGCCCCGGCGGGAGCCGTCGTGTCCCTCACCGGCAACGCCGACCGCTTCGACTACCCGGTGTCGCAGGTCGTGTACTACCGGGACGAGGACCTCGAGGACGCCCGGTCGGTCCAGCGGGCGCTCGGGGTGGGCGAGGCCGTCCGTAGCCTGGTGCCGCTCGACGTCGTCGACATCACCGTGGTCGTCGGCGCCGACTTCGCCGCCGCCGGCACGAACCCCAGCCCCACCACCACCACCAGCGTTGTCCCGGGGGCATGAGCCCCCCTCACGAACGGAGCGACCCCCTGACCGAGACCACGACCTCCGACCGCCCCGGCTCCGACAGCCGGGACCGGGCACTCATGGCGGCCCGGGCCGCCGACGACAAGCAGGGCAGCGACATCGTCGCCCTCGACGTCGGCGGCATCCTGGCCATCGTCGACTGGTTCGTGATCACGAGCGCCAGCAACGCCCGCCAGGTCAGGACCATCGCCGAGGAGGTCGAGGAGCAGGTCAAGCGCCAGAGCGGCGATGGACCGCTGCGGGTCGAGGGGATGGACGACGCCCGCTGGGTCCTCCTCGACTTCGGGGACGTGGTCGTGCACGTGTTCCTCGAGGAGGTGCGGGCCTTCTACGAGCTCGAGCGCCTCTGGGCCGACGTGCCCCGCCTCGACTGGACGCCCGATGCCGCCGCCGTCGACAGCCGGGCTGCCGCCTCCGAGTAGCTCCAGGCAGGAGGCAGGCAAGAGGGACGGGGGCTCACCGCCCGAACTCGAGGTAGTAGTGACGGCGGCAGAGCCCTTTGCAGCGGCTGGGCGCCGGACAACCTGCGCGACCACAAGGCCTGACGCGCCGAGCTCGGTGGTGCCAGTACTCGAGGAGCGGCGCCCGCCAAGCGATGAACTGCATCTGCTTGTGCGACGGGGGCAGGTGGGCGTCCATGAAGGGCACGACGACCCCGACGAGAGCAGGGAGCGCCTGCACCTGCCAGGTCACCTCGTCGTCGTAGTGCGCTCGGCGCCGCGGCGAGCGCGTCACCGTTCCGACGCCGAACAGCTCGAGCAAGAGGTGGCACGAGCCTTCGTCGACTGCGCCGAGGCCGACGGCGAGACGGAACCTCGTCCCGGTCCTGTCCATGCCGAAGTAGCCCTCGGCGGCGACGAAGCCGGCGACGTATGCGGCGATGTCAGTGCCCGGTGACACGGTAGTAGTGCGACCGACACAGCCCCCGACCTCGGACTGGCTGCTCGCACCCTGGCTCTGAGCAAGGCGAAGGGCCCCTGCCCACCTTGCTGGGGTGGAGCGCCTCGTGTTGCAGCAGCGAGTCACGCCAGCGCTCGTACTGCGCGCGCTTGGCTGACGGCAAGAGGAACGCTTCGCTGAAGGGGATCGTCGCAGCATGATGGGCCGGGTTGGAGCCGATCGTGAACGTGCTCGACGGCTGCCAGTCCCGGCGGCCCGGAGAGTCGTTGATCGAGCCGCGTTGCAGGAGCGTCTGGAGTGCGACGAGGATCGAACGATCTCGCGCTGCGACCGTGCACTTGAAGACGAAGCGCGGCCGGGGCGACCCGTCGGCGTATCCCGGCACGCGACGTGTGACGGAGAAGCAGCCTTCACCAGCAACGAAGCCGCCGAGTGTGTAGCCGACGCACCTGATGGTCTGGGCCAGCCCTGAGAGGGTGGAGCTAGGGGGAATCGAACCCCCGACCTCTTCCATGCCATGGAAGCGCTCTACCAACTGAGCTATAGCCCCGGAAGGACGGCCCAACATACCACCGGCCATCTTCGCCTCGAACTGCCCGCACGTCGAACACACGTTCTCATTCTGGCCCCGACGTGTGACAGAAGGGCCTCAGATGACGATGTTCACCAGGCGGCCGGGGACGACGATGACGCGACGGACGATGGCGTCGCCGATGGCGGCGACCACCTTCTCGTCGGCCAGCGCGACGGCCTCGATGGTCGCTGCGTCCGCATCGGCGGCGACGACGATGCGGCTGCGGACCTTGCCCCGCACCTGCACGGGGATCTCGACGGTGTCGTCGACCAGGAGGGCCGGGTCGGGCTCGGGGAAGGGCTG
>CADCSY010000056.1 GCA_902805555.1 uncultured Acidimicrobiales bacterium
CGGCGCTGGCCGAAGCGGACCCGGACAGCGCCGCCGACTTCGAGGCGAACGCCGAGGCGTACAGGCGGCAGCTGTCGGAGCTCGACGAGGCGTACGAGGCGTCGCTCGGGTCGTGCGAGCGGGAGCTGCTGGTGGTGGCCCACGACGCGTTCTGGTGGCTCGCCGAGCGCTACGGGCTGGAGCAGGAGCCGATCGCCGGCCTCTCGCCGGAGCAGGAGCCCGACCCACGGCGGCTGGCGGAGCTCGTCGCCCTCGTCGAGGAGGAGGGCGTGACGACGGTGTTCACCGAGACGCTGGTGACGCCTGCGGTGGCAGAGACCCTGGCTCGGGAGGCCGGCATCGAGACGGAGGTCCTGGACCCGCTCGAGGGGTTGAGCGAGGAGCGCCTCGCGGCCGGGGAGACGTACCTGTCGGTGATGGAGGCGAACCTGGCGAAGCTCGAGGACGCGCTCGGCTGCGGCTGAGGGCACGCGGCCTCGGCCAGGGAGTGCCGGCGCCGCAGAGCGGGGGGCGATGGCGGTCCGGGCCGGCCGCGCACCTAGGATCGGTTCCGGTTCTCAACCCGTCGGACGACTGGAGGCTCGATGGTCGACCACCTCGCCGTCCTCGATCACGTCTCGTTCTCCTACGACGGGGACCCGGTCCTCGACGACGTGTCGCTTGCGATCGAACCGGGGGAGTACCTGGCGCTCGTCGGTCCGAACGGCTCCGGCAAGTCCACGCTGCTGCGGATCCTCCTCGGCCTGCTGGCACCTGCGGCCGGCAGGGTGTCGTTGTTCGGCGCCGACCCGTCCCGTCACCACGAGCGCCATCGACTCGGCTACGTCCCGCAGCGTCCGGCGCTCGCGCAGGGGATCGCCGCGACCGTCGACGACATCGTCGCCGCCGGCCGCATCACCCGCACGGGCTGGCGCCGCCGGCCGAGAGCCGAGGACCGGGACGCCGTCGACACGGCGCTCGCCGCGGTGGCCCTCACCGAGCTGCGCCACGCGCGGGTGAGCCAGCTCTCCGGGGGGCAGCAGCAGCGCACGTTCATCGCGAGGGCGCTCGCCGGCGAACCCGACCTCCTCGTCCTCGACGAGCCCGTCGCCGGCGTCGACGTCGAGTCCCAGCGGGCCTTCCGGGACACCTTGCGGCACCTGGTGCGCGGACGGGGTGGCTCCGTCCTGCTCGTCTCCCACGAGCTCAGCGTGGTCGCCGAGGACCTCGACCGCGTCGTGGTGCTCAAGCGGTCCGTCCGCTTCGACGGCCCTCCCAGGGCGCTCGCCGAAGCCGACGTCCACCTCGGCATCCACCCCAACGACCTCCCGCTGTGGCTGGAGGGGATCACCTGATGCCGTGGCCGTTCGAGCTCCAGTTCATGCAGCTCGCCCTCGTCACCGGCCTCGTCGTGGGTGCCACCGCTCCCCTCATCGGCACGTTCCTGGTGCAGCGGCGGATGTCGCTGATGGGGGACGGGGTCGGCCACGTGGCCTTCGCCGGCGTCGCCGCCGGCTTCCTCGCCGGGGTCTGGCCGGTCTGGACGGCGCTCGCACTCGCCGTCGTCGCCGCCATCGTGGTCGACCGGCTGCGCAGCCGCGGCACGGCCCAGGGCGACCTGGCCCTCGCGATGATCTTCTACGGCGGCATCGCCGGCGGTGTCGTCCTCATCGGACTGGCGGGGTCACTCGACGTGAACCTGTTCGCCTACCTGTTCGGCTCCATCCTCACCGTCGGCCCGAGCGAGGTGTGGGTCGCACTCGCCCTCGGGGCCGTCATCGTGGCCACCGTCGCGGCGTGCGGACGGGCCCTGTTCGCCATGGCGGTCGACGAGGAGTGGGCCAGGGTGGCGGGCGTCCCGGTCGGTGCGCTCAACACGGTCCTGTCCGTGCTCGTCGCCGTCACGGTCGTCGCCGCCATGCGCGTCGTCGGGATCCTGCTCGTCGCAGCGCTCATGGTGGTCCCGGTCGCCACCGCACAGCTCATCGCCCGCTCCCAACGAGGGATCCTCGGCTGGTCGGTCGTGGTGGGCATGACCTCGGTCGTGGCAGGGCTCGTCGCCGCCCGGACCTGGGGACTGGCCCCGGGGGGCACGATCGTGCTCTTCGCCATCGGCACGTTCGGGCTCGCCACCACCGCCGGCTCGGTCCGCAGGCTCGACGTGTGGCCCGCCAGGGCGGGCGCCTCACCCGTGTCACGGCGGCCTCGCGTTCTCAATGATTCTCATCACCACTGGTAGGTTCCGTCCGTGGCCAGCGCAGACCTCCAGGACACGAGCGAGCTGCACGAGACGACAGCGGCCCGCCTGCGGGCCGACCAGCAGCGCTACACGCCGCGACGCCGGGCGGTCGTCGACATCCTGGCCACCGCCGGCCAACCCCTCGCCCTGCCCGAGATCCTCAGCCGGGGTGACGCCCTGGCGCAGAGCTCGGTGTACCGGAACCTGGTCGTGCTCGAGCAGGCCGGCGTGGTGCGCCGCGTCACCAGCACCGACGACTTCGCGCGCTACGAGCTGGCCGAGGACCTGACCGAGCACCACCACCACCTCATCTGCTCGTCGTGCGGGACCGTGGACGACTTCACCGCCTCCCGCCGGTTCGAGCAGACGGTGGCCAGGGCGGTGGCCGAGATCGCTCGTGACACCGGCTTCGACGCCCACCACCACCGCATCGACCTGATCGGCGTCTGCAACCGCTGCGCCTGATCCCGCGACTCACCCTCCGCCGGTCGCAGCACTGAGCGGCCGGCACCGTGGGGTCCCTGGTCAGCGTCCGACGAAGCGGGGCGGGCGCCGCTCGAGGAAGGCGCGCTGGCCCTCCCGGTAGTCCTCCGACGTGAAGCAGGCCTCGACCAGCGCGGCCACCCGGTCGAGGTCCCGCCGATCGGGCGCCCGTCCCACCTCCCTGATCGCTGCCTTGCAGGCGGTGACGGTGAGCGGCGCGTTGTCCCTGATCGTGCCGGCCAGCTCCCACACCTCGTCGTGCAGCGCCGGTCCGGGGACGACCCGGTTCACCAGGCCGATCTGCAGGGCCTCCTCGGCCGGGAACCTCCGTCCGGAGAAGAGGATCTCGGCGGTGCGGGCCGGCCCGACGAGCCCGACGAGCGCCTCCACCCCGGCGAAGCCGTACCCCACACCGAGCCGGGCCGCCGGCACGCCGAGCTGGCTGTCGTCGGAGGCGATGCGGATGTCGGCCTGGAGCGCGGTGAGCAGCCCCCCGCCGATGCAGAACCCGCGGATCATGGCGATGACCGGCTTGTGCAGCGCCCCCCATGCCCGCCCCGCGTCGGCCGCGAGCCGGTCGAACGCCGCCCTGGCCTCGGCCGAGGTGCGCCCCTCGGCGAACTCGGAGATGTCGGCTCCCGAGACGAACGCCTTGTCACCCGCCCCCGTGAGCACGACCACCCGCACGTCGGCGTCGGCCTGCAGCGCCGTCAGCGCACCCGGGAGGGCGGTGCGGATCTCGGCCGAGAGCGCGTTGCGCTTCTCCGGGTTGTTGAAGGTGACGAGGGCGATGCCGTCGTCGACCTCGACGAGGAGCTTGTCGGTTCCGGTGTCGTGGCGGGAGGTGGTGGTCATGGCCTGCCTTCTCGGAGGGTGCCGCTCGATGGATGCGGCGTCAGAGGATGCCGCGGGCGCGCAGGTCGTCGATGCGCTCGGGGGAGATGCCGAGCTCGCCCAGCACCTCCTCGGTGTGCTGGCCGGGGTCGGGACTCGGTGTCCGCACCGTCGGAGGGCCGTCGGACATCGTGACGGCGTTGCGGAGGATGTCGATCCTGCCGAGCTCGCCGTGGTCGACCGGCGCCACCATCCGGAGGTGGCGGACCTGCGGGTCGTCGAAGACCTCGTCGAGCCGGCGCACGGGCCCGCAGGGCACGCCGGCCGCGTTGAGCGCCTCGACCCACTCGTCGGTCGTGCGGGTCTGCAGCCGCTCGGCGACGAGGCGGTTCAGCTCGGTCCTGTTCGCCGAACGCTTGGGGCCCGTGTCGAAGCGGGGGTCCGACGGGAGGTCGGGCAGGCCGACCACCTCGCAGAACCGCCGCAGCAGGCGTCCCGACGGCCCGGCCACGTTCACGTGACCGTCGGCGGAGCGGAAGCAGCCCATCGGGACGAGCGTCGGGTGGTGGTTCCCCTCCTGGGCCGGCACCGTGCCGTCGACGGTCCAGCGGGCTGCCTGGAGGTCCATCATCGCGATCATCGACTCGAGCAGCGAGGTCCGCACCCAGCCACCCACGCCGGTCCGCTCGCGATCGTGCAGCGCGACGAGGACGCCCACTGCGAGGTAGAGCCCAGCCGAGAGGTCCGAGATGGGGATCCCCACCCGGGTCGGGTCGCCCTCGGGGTCCCCGGTCACGCTCATCAGCCCGCCCATCCCCTGGGCGATCTGGTCGACTCCGCCCCGCTCGGCGTAGGGGCCGTCCTGGCCGAAGCCGGAGATGGAGCCGTAGACGAGGCGGGGGTTGCGGGCGTGCACGGTCTCGTAGCCGAAGCCGAGGCGGTCCTTGACCGAGGGCCGCATGTTCTCGACCAGCACGTCGGCGCCGTCCACGAGGCCGAGGAGCAGCTCGAGCCCGTCGTGGGTCTTGAGGTCGAGCGAGACCGAGCGCTTGTTGCGGTGGAGGTTCTGGTCGTCGGACCCGTGCCGCACGAGGCCCACCGAGCTCGGCGACCCGGGCGCGGACGGCGGCTCCACCCGCACCACGTCGGCACCCCAGTCGGCGAGCTGGCGCACGCAGGTCGGGCCGGCTCGGGCGACGGTGAGGTCGATCACCCGGATGTCGTCGAGCGGCATGCGCAACGGCCTCGTCCCCCCCCGGCGCCCCGGGCTCACCGGGCACCGCCGTGGAGGAGCGTAGGGCTGCCCGAGCCGAGGCGTTCAGCCGCAGCGGCCGGCTCCGGTCAGGTGGGACGCGGAGGAGGCGCGCCCCCGCCCCGACGTGGCCGCCGGGACGGAATCCCGGCCGGTGGGATCGGTGCGGCACCTACCCTCCTGCGATGGCCGCCGAGGACGTCGACGTCGAGCGCTTCGCCGAGCAGTTCGGCCGCTTCATGGAGGCGATGTCCGCCAGGCGCCAGCGGCGGGACTCGCCGCTCCGGGGCCTGGTGAGCGGGCACCTCGGCGTCGACCCCGCCGGGCTCCCGCTCCTCGCCGAGCGCTTCGCGACCGTGGAGCACCCGAACCTCCAGCTCGCGCTCGACTCGCTCCTCGCAGCGGACCCGACCCAGTCGGTGGTCGGGCTGCCGACGGAGCTCCGCCACTACGGCCAGTTCTCCTTGGCAGGCGTGCTCGGAGGCAGGTTCCACGGTCCGGCCGACCCGAGCCCGATCGAGTACGTGAACGTCGCCGTGGACGTCGACCGCTCGCTTCCGTGCGCACAGCTCGCCGTCTACCTCTTGCGCGTCGACGGGGTGCCTGTGGTGGCCTTCCTCCTCCTCGGCGACGAGCACTCGGGGGGCGGGCTCGGTGTGGAGGTGCTCGCACCCGAGCGGCACCAGGCCGAGGGCTTCGTCCGCCGGCTCCGGGCCCTGATGCTCGAGCTCAACGTGTACCGGGGGAAGCTGCTCGGCTTCTCGTTCGGCCAGTACGGAGGGTTCGGCATGACGTTCCAGCGCCTGCCGACCGTGAGCCGAGACGACCTCATCCTGCCGGCCGGGGACCTGGAGGCCATCGAGCGCCACACCCTGGGCGTGGCGGAGCAGGCCGAGCTGCTGCGGGCGTCGGGCCGGCACCTCAAGCGTGGCCTGCTCCTGTACGGACCACCGGGGACGGGCAAGACGCTCTCGGTCATGTACCTGTGCTCCCGGATGCCGGGGAGGACCACCCTGCTCCTGAGCGGGCCGGGGGCGGGGGCGCTCGGTCAGGCGGTGGCGCTGGCCCGCAGCCTCCAGCCGGCGATGGTCGTGCTCGAGGACGTCGACCTCGTCGCCATGGAGCGCACGATGTCCGAGCGGGGTGCCAACCCGCTGCTGTTCGAGCTGCTCAACGAGATGGACGGACTGGCCGAGGACGCCGACGTGATCTTCGTCCTCACCACCAACCGGGTCGAGCTGCTCGAGCCGGCGCTCGCCGCCCGTCCCGGTCGGATCGACCAGGCGGTCGAGATCGGGTTGCCCGACGAGGAGAGCCGGGAGCGGCTCCTTCGGCTCTACCTGCGGGGCGTGGAGCACGACGTGCCGTCGCTCGACGGCCTCGTCGGGCGGACGTCGGGTGTCAGCGCCGCCTTCGTCAAGGAGCTCCTGCGCCGCGCCACCCTGGTGGCGGCGGCCGAGGTGGGCCCCGGCTCCAGGCTCGTGCTGCGGACCGTCCACGTCGAGCGCGCCCTCGACGACCTGCTCGAGCACAGCGCGCCCGTCCTGCGCTCGATGCTCGGCGCCTCCAGCGACGGCGACTTCTCACGGCCGGCCCCGTCGGCGGCGCCGCCCAGCTGGGACGGGCCACCGCCCGGGTGGGTCGAGCTCCGGCCGGGACGCAGGGACTGAGGGGCGCTCCACGCCACGTGGGGGAGCCGTCAGACCCGGTGCGGGTCGCCCTGGCTCATCAGGCCCTCGTTCACCGCGACGACGAGCACCACGTGCTGCTCGGGCCGCAGCCGAAGGCCGGTGGCGAGGTGCTCCCGGAGGTCGGCCTCGGTGCCGATGTCGCCGTACTGGAAGCAGGTGATGTAGAGGTCTCGCACGTCCCAGTACAGCCGGTCCATCGCGTCCTTGATGGCCTCGACGTCCTGGGCGACGGGCTCCTCAGGCATCTGCGACCGTCGGGTCGCGCTCTTCCACGACCCCGCGGGCGACCACGCGCACCGTCACGTCCTGTCGCTCGGCCGACCCAGCCAGCAACGTGAAGGCCTGGTTCGGGCTCAGGTCGTCGTCCTTGGCCATGAGCACGCCCGTGGCCTGCTCGATCAGAGCCCGCCCCCTCCCCTCTGCGTACTGGCCCCGGTCGATCGCCGGGGACGCCTCGTGGGTGTCGATGGGCGTCGCCGGCCCACCGTCGTGGGTGAGCAGGGACATGCCGGCGATCTCGGCGGCGGGGATGGCGTCGCGGGCGATCTCGCCGATGCGCCTGAGGGTGTCGCCGGCCGCGTCGTCGGCGACCAGGAACTGGGACGGGGTCTGCGCTCGCGGGTCCTCGGACATCGAGCTTGGCCTCTCGGAGCAGGTCGGTGCGGTGTGGGGGTCGGCACCGCGCAGGTGGAATCTAGCGAAGGCGGGGGACGGGCCGGACCCGCCTCGCATTGCGAACAGGTCGCACTAGGTTCGGCGCATGACCCTGCGCCACCCTCTCGCCCTCGTCGCCTGCCTGCTGCTCCCCACCCTGGGCATCGCCGCCTGCGGTGGGGACGGTGAGGACGACCCGGCCAGCGCGGCGGCAGGGCCGTCGTCGGAGGACGACAGCCGGCTCAGGGTGGCCACCACGGTGGCCCCCATCACGAGCATCGTCGCCAACGTCGGAGGCGAGCGGGTCGACATCACCGGGATCGTCCCTGAGGGCACCAACTCCCACACCTTCGAGCCGAGGCCGAGCGTGGCCGAGCTCCTCGCGAGCGTGGACGTGGTCTACCTCAACGGCCTCGTCCTGGAGGAGCCGACCAAGGAGCTCGCGGAGGCGAACCTGCGGGATGGCGCCGAGGTGGTCGAGCTCGGCACCCTCGCCATCGACGAGGAGGACTACCTCTACGACTTCTCGTTCCCCGAGGAGGAGGGCAAGCCCAACCCCCACCTGTGGACCGACCCGACATACGCCCTCGAGTACGCCCGCATCGTCGCCGCCGACCTCTCCGAGCGCGACCCCGACGGGGCGGAGTACTACGAGGCGAACCTCGACGGCTTCAGCGAGATCGTGGACGAGCTCGACGCTGCGATGCGCGCAGCCTTCGCCACGATCCCGGAGGGGAACAAGAAGCTGCTCACCTACCACGACGCCTACGCCTACTTCGCCCAGACCTACGACTGGGAGGTGATCGGCGCCATCCAGGTCTCGGACTTCGAGGACCCGACGCCGAGGGAGGTCGCAGCGCTCATCGACCAGGTCGAGGAGACGGGCGTCCCCGCCATCTTCGGGAGCGAGGTGTTCCCGTCCCCGGTGCTCGAGCAGATCGGCGAGGAGGCCGGCGTGACCTACGTCGACGTCCTGCGCGACGACGACCTGCCGGAGGAGCCGGGCGACGAGCGCCACTCGTGGCTCGGCCTCATGGTGTTCGACTACGTGACGATGACCGAGGCGCTCGGGGGCGACGCTGCGGCCCTCGAGGCCCTCGACGTGCGCAACGTCGTCCCCGACGAGGCCACCTACCCGCAGTGAGCCCCGCCGGGACGGTCGGAGCCCCGGCCGCTCACTCAGCGAGCGGTGTGGAGCGGGCCGGGAGGAGGCACACCGCCTCGATGGCGGGCTCGCCGTCCCAGGCCCACTCCCGGACCTGCTCGTGGCTCCGTCGGCCCGTCATCGCCCGCCACAGCTCGAAGCGCTCGGCGCGGACCGCAGCGGTGGGCTCGCCGGCGCCGAGGACGTCCTCGCCGTGCTCGGTGACGAGGCGGATCGCACCCGAGCCGTAGCCGTCCCGCAGCTGCGCGACGATGGCGGTGGCCCAGCTCCACCCGACCTCGACGCCGTCGCTGTCGCGGGCCCCCGGCGCTCCGAGAGCGCCCCGCAGGTCGTGCTCGTGGGTGGTGACGTCGAAGACCGCCTGTGCGGCCTGCACGGGATCGATCGCCAGCAGCGCCGACTCGAACCGGGGGGTGACCGCCTGCCACTCCGCCAGCAGCTCGTCGATCGTCCGGCCCCTCCGCTGCTCGACCTGCACCGCCGTCCAGGGGTCGCTGCCCGCCCCCTCGAGCCGGCCGGCGACCACGTCGTCGGCGACGCCGACCACGTGGGCGACCAGGTCGCGCACGCGCCAGTCGGGCGTCGCCGGGACCACGGCGTCGGCTGCGGTCTCGTCGACGTCCTGCAGCAGTGCAGTCATGCGCTGCTGCACCCCGCGGTAGGCCTCGACGCTCTGCTGGTTTGTGGTCACACCACCTTTCTAGGCGCGATCGCGTCGCTCACGGGCGGTGCGGCCGTCTGAGTGAGTGCTCACTCATGTCCACCGGTAGGGTGGTCGACCTGTCACCTCCCGCTGCCAGCCCACCCGTCGTCGAGCGGCCGTCGCGAGCCGCCGCCCTCCCGGCCGACGAGCGGCGCGCGGCGATCGTGGCCGCCACCCTGCCGCTCCTGATCGAGCGCGGCCACGGCGTCACGACGAGGCAGATCGCCGAGGCGGCGGGGATCGCCGAAGGCACGATCTTCCGCGTCTTCCCCGACAAGGACGCAGTGATCGAGGCGGCGCTCGCGGTGGCGTTCGACACCCGCAGCGCCGAGGCCGCCATCGCCGCCATCGACCGGACCCTCCCCTTCGAGGTGCAGCTGGCCGAGGCGGTCGACATCATGCAGCGCCGCCACGCGGACATCTGGCGACTCGTCTCGTCGCTGGGCGGTCCCGGTGGGCTGCGGGGGAGGGGTCCGAAGCCGCCGGCCGAGCTCGTGGCGCTCGCCGAGCTGTTCGAGCCCCAGCGCCACCGGCTGCGCCACGACCCGGCCACGGCGGCCAAGGAGCTGCGCGCCCTCACGCTGGCGGTGAGCCACCCGGCCCTCCACGCAGACGAGCCGATGTCGCCGGCCGAGGTGGTCTCGCTGCTCCTCGACGGGATCCGCACCCAAGGCCCCACGGGGGGCGGGTCGTGCTGATCCGGCTGCTCAGGCAGCACCTCGGCAGGTACCGGCGGCTGCTGGTGGTGCTCCTCGCCCTCCAGCTCGTGCAGTCGGTGGCGTCGCTCTACCTGCCCACGCTGAACGCCGACATCATCGACCGGGGGGTCGTGACCGGCGAGACGTCGACCATCTGGCGACTCGGCGGCGTCATGCTCCTCGTCACCCTCGTGCAGGTCGGCTTCTCCATCGGCGCCGTGTACGTCGGGTCCCGCGCCGCGATGGGGTTCGGCCGGGACGTCAGGAGCGCGCTGTTCCACCGGGTCACCGCCTTCTCGGCCCGGGAGGTCGCGTTGTTCGGCGCTCCGTCGTTGATCACGCGCATCACCAACGACGTGCAGCAGGTCCAGCTGCTCGTGGCCATGACCTGCACGATGGCGATCGCCGCCCCGATCACCGTGGTGGGCGGCGTGGTCATGGCCCTCCGCCAGGACGCAGGGCTCTCATGGCTCCTGGCCGTGAGCCTCCCGGTCCTCGCCGGGAGCCTCGGCCTGGTGGTCTCGAGGATGCTCCCGAAGTTCCGCCTGATGCAGGAGCGCATCGACAACATCAACCGGGTGCTGCGCGAGCAGATCACGGGGATGCGGGTGGTGCGCGCCTTCGTGCGGGAGCCGCAGGAGGTGGCCCGCTTCGACGCGGTGAACCAGGACCTCACCCGCACGTCCCTGTCGGCGGGCCGGCTGATGGCCTTCATGTTCCCGATCGTGCTGCTCGTGATCAACGCATCGAGCGTGGCGGTGATCTGGTTCGGCGCGGGCCGCATCTCCCGGGGCGAGATGACGGTCGGCTCGCTCGTCGCCTTCCTCAGCTACTTCACCCTCATCCTCATCGCCGTGATGATGGGGACGTTCGTGGCGATCATGGCGCCCCGGGCGGCGGTGTGCGCGGAGCGGATCCAGCAGGTGCTCGACACACCGACCTCCGTGCTCGTGCCGCACGAGCCCGTCGCTGCGCTCAGGGAGCGGGGCTCCGTCGAGCTCCGAGACGTCGGCTTCGGCTACCCGGGTGCCGAGTCCCCGGTCCTCGCCGGCATCACCCTCCGCTCCCTGCCGGGCCAGACCACCGCCATCATCGGGAGCACCGGGTCGGGCAAGACGACCCTCGTCAACCTCGTGGCACGGCTGGTCGACGCCACCACCGGTGCTGTCCTCGTGGGTGGCGTCGACGTGCGCGAGCTCGACCCGGAGGTGCTCTGGCAGCGGATCGGCCTCGTCCCCCAGAAGCCCTACCTCTTCTCGGGGACGGTGGCCACGAACCTCAGGTACGGCAAGCCCGACGCCACCGACGAGGAGCTGTGGGCGGCGCTCGAGGTCGCGCAGGCCCGGGACTTCGTGGCGGCGATGCCAGGCGGCCTCGACGCCGAGGTCGCACAGGGCGGTTCCAACGTCTCCGGCGGCCAGCGCCAGCGCCTCGCCATCGCCCGGGCGCTGGTCCGCCGGCCCGAGGTCTACCTGTTCGACGACTCGTTCTCCGCCCTCGACCTGGCCACGGACGCCCGCCTCCGGGCCGCACTCGCCCCCCACACCCGGGACGCGACGGTCCTCGTGGTCGCCCAGCGGGTGTCGACCATCGCCGGTGCCGACCAGATCCTCGTCCTCGAGGACGGGGTGCCGGTGGGCCTCGGCAGCCACGAGGACCTGCTGGTCACGTGCCCCACCTACGTCGAGATCGTGGACTCCCAGGCCTCCACCCGGGAGGCAGCATGACGTGCGGCGCCGCCGCAGGCCGAGAGCGGACCACATGAGCGAGCGAGGCGTGCGGGGCCCGAGCGGCCCGGCCGCAGGCCGAGAGCGGAGCACATGAGCACCCAGGTGGAGCCGGAGCCCGGGTCGGCGGGCTCGACGGGGCCCGACGCCGCCCCCGTCCCCGGCGCCGCCCCGGAGCCCAAGCCCGCGGGCGGTCCGCCGAGCGCTGGCCCCGGGATCGGGCGCATGGGCGCGCTCGGGATGCCCGTCGAGGCGGCCCGCGACATCCGCAGCTCCACCCGCCGGCTCCTCCAGCGGCTGCGCGGCGACCGCGTCGGGCTGCTGGCCGTGGTCCTCCTCGCGCTGGCGAGCGTCTCGATGACGGTGCTGGGGCCGTGGCTGCTCGGCCGGGCCACCGACGTCGTGTTCCGGGGCCTGCGGGAGGGCGGCGCCAGCGGCATCGACTTCGCAGCCCTGCGCCGCGTGCTCCTCGCAGTCCTCGCGCTCTACCTCGCAGCTTCGACGCTGCAGTACCTGCAGTCGTACCTCCTCGCCGGGATCGTGCAGCGGACGATGTACCGCTTGCGGGCCGACGTGGAGGCGAAGCTCAACCGGCTGCCGCTCCGCTACGTCGACCGCCAGCCCAGGGGCGACCTGCTGAGCCGCGTGAGCAACGACATCGACAACATCTCGCAGAGCCTCCAGCAGACGCTCAGCCAGCTCCTCACGTCGCTGCTGAGCCTCATCGGCACGATCGTGATGATGGTCGTGATCTCGCCGCTGCTGGCGATGGTGGCGATCATCTCGATCCCGATCTCGCTGTGGATGATGCGGACCGTGACCCGGCGGTCCAAGGTGCGGTTCATCCAGCAGTGGGGCCACACCGGCAGGCTCAACTCGCTGGTCGAGGAGTCCTTCACCGGTCACGCCATCGTGAAGGCGTTCGGCCGCCAGCGGGAGGTCGAGGAGCGCTTCCGGCGCACGAACGAGGAGCTGTACCGCGCCAGCTTCGGCGCCCAGCTCATCTCCGGCATCATCCAGCCGTTGATGATGCTGCTCGGCAACCTCAACTTCGTGGTCATCGCGGTGGTCGGCGGCATCCGGGTGGCTGCCGGGTCGCTCAGCCTCGGCGACGTCCAGGCGTTCATCCAGTACTCCCGGCAGTTCAGCCAGCCCCTCACCCACGTGGCGTCGATGGCCAACGTGCTGCAGTCGGGCATCGCCTCGGCCGAGCGGGTGTTCGAGCTGCTCGACGCCGAGGAGCAGTCGCCTGAGGCGGACCCGGTCACGGCACCGGCGCCCCGCGGCCGCGTCGAGTTCGACCACGTCTCGTTCAGCTACGACGCCTCCCGCCCGCTCATCGACGACCTCTCGCTCGTGGCCGAGCCCGGGCAGACGGTGGCCATCGTCGGCCCGACGGGCGCTGGCAAGACGACGCTGGTGAACCTGCTCATGCGGTTCTACGAGCTCGACGGCGGGCGCATCACCCTCGACGGCCGCGACATCGCCGAGCTGCCGCGGGCCGAGCTCCGGTCCCAGATGGGGATGGTCCTCCAGGACACGTGGCTCTTCGGCGGGACGATCGGTGAGAACATCGCCTACGGCAACCCGGGTGCCACCGACGAGCAGGTGCGGGAGGCGGCGACGGCGACGTTCGTCGACCGCTTCGTCCACTCGCTGCCGGCGGGGTACGACACACCGATCGACGACGAGGACGGCGTCGTCAGCGCAGGGGAGAAGCAGCTGCTGACCATCGCCCGAGCCTTCCTCGCCAACCCGTCGATCCTCATCCTCGACGAGGCCACCAGCTCGGTCGACACCAGGACCGAGGTGCTGATCCAGCGGGCGATGGCCGCCCTGCGCTCCTCCCGCACGAGCTTCGTCATCGCCCACCGGCTCTCCACGATCCGGGACGCCGACGTGATCCTCGTCATGGACGCCGGGCGCATCGTCGAGCAGGGGCACCACGAGGACCTGCTGGCGGCGGGCGGGGCCTACGCCACGCTCTACAACGCCCAGTTCGCGGCGGCGGCAGCCGAGGTCGCCTGAGGCCGGGGGCGGCGCCAGGGGCGGGCGTCAGGGGGTTGGCGCCAGGGGTTGGCGCAGGACGCTCGATCGGCTAGAGCAGGGACGCATGGCCAAGCCCACCTCCGACAAGGTGCGTCCGGGGCCGCCCACGAAGGAGCTGAAGCCGCTCACCACCGGGCGCCTGCTGCTCCGAGGCATCGCTCGACGCTGCCCGCTGTGCGGGGCCGGCGGGTCCTTCTGCAACTACTTCACGATGAAGGAGCGCTGTCCACGCTGCAACCTGCGCTTCGACCGGATCGACGGCCAGCGTGCCGGTGCGCTCGGCATGAACACGATCGTGACCTTCGGGATGCTCGCCATCGTGGTGGTCGGTGGCCTCGTCCTGACGTACCCGGACTTCAACCTGTCGATCCTGCTCCCGGCGGCCATCGCGGTGGCGCTCCTGGTGCCGGTCCTCTTCTACCCGTTCTCCCGGACGCTCTGGAACTCGATCGACCTCGCCATGCGCCCGGTCGAGCCTCGCGACGAGGTCGACTGGCGCTGGGTCCCGCCGCTCGTCCGCCGCCGCTGACGTCGGGCCGGTCCGACGGCCGGGGTGTCCCCTGTCGGACCGGAGGTGGCCGCTACGTTGAGCGCGCAGGGGGTGGAGCTCACGGCTGCTGCGACGGAGACCGAGACCGAGGACGGCCCCGACCGGGCCCCTGGCGGCACGGGTGTGCGCCGCCTGCGCCCGGTCCTCACCTCCCTCGCGCCGGCGCTGGTGATCGTCCTGGTGCAGCAGGTGCTGTTCCCGGCACCGGGGGGGATCGTGCTGCGCGGCGTGATCGTCGGCGGGCTGACCGCGCTCATCGCACTCGGCATGGCCCTCGTCCACCGGGCCAACCGCATCATCAACTTCGCCCAGGCCGACCTCGGCTTCGGCCCCGCCGTGCTCTCCTACCTGCTGCTCGACGAGGTGGGGGTGCCCTGGCCGCTGGCCGTCGTGGCCGGTCTGGCCACCGCCGTGGCGCTCGGCGCGGCCACCGAGGTCCTCGTGATCCGGCGCTTCGCGCGCGCCCCCCGCCTGCTCGTCACGATCGCCACGATCGGGCTCAGCCAGGTGCTGACCGCCACGGCCCTGCTCCTGCCACGGCTGTGGGACCGGCGGCTCGTCTCCGACCGGATCGTGCCGCCGTGGGACGCCACCGCACGCCTGGGCGGGGTCGTCTTCGACGCCAACGACCTGCTCGCCCTCGTCGTCACCCCGGTCGTGGTGGTGGGCGTCGCCGGGCTGCTGCGGGGCTCGGCTGCGGGCGTGGCCATCCGGGCCAGCGCCGACGACGGGGACCGCGCCTCGCTGCTCGGCATCCCCGTGCACCGGCTGCACACGATCGTGTGGGCCGGGGCCGCCGCACTCGCGTTCGTCACGGTCTTCCTCCGAGGCGGGATCCTCGGCCTGCCGACCGGGGAGGTCCTCGGCTTCAGCGTGCTCCTCCGCTCGCTCGTCGCCCTGGTGCTCGGCAGGCTGACGAACCTCGTCACCGTGACGACGAGCGCCGTCGCCCTCGGCGTGCTCGAGCTCGGCATCGCCTGGGACAGCTCGGTCGAGCTCATCGACCCGGCCCTCGGCGCCATCGTGCTCATCGCCCTCCTGCTCCAGGGGCGGCGCGGCGGTGGGGCGGAGGAGGCCGACGGCGGGGCGTGGCGGGCGGCCGAGGAGGTGCGCAGGCTCCCGGAGGCGGTTGCGGCGCTGCCGATCGTCCGCTGGGGTCGCCCGGCGATGCTGGCGGGAGCGGTGGCGGTGGCTGCGGTCGTCCCGCACCTGCTCTCTTCGGACCGCTCGCTGCGGGCCTCGGCGCTCCTGATCTACGCCACCCTGGGCCTGTCACTCGTGCTCCTCTCCGGTTGGGGCGGCCACGTCTCGCTGGGGCAGGTCGCGTTCTTCGCCGTCGGTGCCGCCGTCGGCGCCTGGGCCACCAGCACACTCGGGGCCGACCTCTTCGCCGCGCTCGTCGTGGCGGCCGTGGCGGGCGCGGCTGCCGCCACCCTCGTCGGGGTCCCGGCCAGCCGGGCGAGGGGGCTCACGCTCGCCGTCACGACCTTCGCCTTCTCCCTGGCCACGACCGCCTACCTCCTCGGCGACGACCTCTCCTCCTGGGTGCCGAGGGGGCGGATCGAGCGGGTGGCGCTCGTCGGCGGCATCGACGCCCTCACCCCCACCGCCATCTACGAGGTCGCCCTGGGCCTGCTCGTGCTCACCGCACTCGCCCTGCGGGCCATCCGCAGCAGCAGGACGGGCCGGGCCGCGGTCGCGCTGCGGGACAACGACCGGGCCGCGCAGTCCTACGGCATCGACGCACCCCGCCTGCGCATCGTCACCTTCGCCCTCTCGGGGGCCATCGCCGCGATGGCCGGCGCCCTCTTCGTCCACCACCAGCAGGCCCTCGACCCGTCGAGCTACGGCCCGGTCCAGAACCTCACGGTGTTCACGATGGTCGTCGTGGGTGGGCTCACGTCGGTGACCGGCGCCCTCCTCGGTGCCTTGTTCCTGCTCGGGACGCAGTGGTTCCTGCCGGCCGACTGGCGCATCCTGGCCTCGGGCACGGGGGTGCTGCTCGTGCTCTGGCTGGCGCCGGGAGGTCTGGCGACCATCCCCTTCGGCCTCCGGGACCGCATCGTGCGCCGCGTGGCCGCTCGTCGCGGCCTCGACATCGGGCTGCGGCGGTCGGCGGGCACACCGCTCGGCATGGAGGAGACGTCCCTGGAGCCTCCGCCTGCGGGGGAGGGGCCCGCCGACGGGTTGCTCGTGGTCCAGGACCTGGAGGCGTCCTACGGCCCCGTCCAGATCCTCTTCGGCATCGACCTCCACGTGGCCGAGGGTGAGGCGGTGGCGCTGCTCGGCACGAACGGTGCAGGCAAGTCGACCCTGCTGCGAGCGGTGTCGGGGCTGCGCCGTCCCGACCGCGGCGTCGTCCGCTTCGACGGTGAGGACATCACCGGCAGGCCGGCCCACGCCATCGCCGCCCTCGGCCTCGCGCAGGTGCCGGGAGGCGCAGGCGTGTTCCCGTCCCTCACCGTGGCGGAGAACCTCCGGGCCGCCAGCTGGCTGCTGCGGCGACGGCCCGCCGACCTCGCGGAGGGCGAGGCGGAGGCAGCGCGGCTGTTCCCCGTCCTCGCCGGCCGCTCGTCGCAGCGGGCGGGGACCCTCTCCGGCGGCGAGCAGCAGATGCTCGCGCTCGCCATGGTCCTGCTCACCCGACCCAGGCTGCTCGTCGTCGACGAGCTCTCCCTCGGGCTCGCACCCGAGGTCGTCGGCCGCCTGCTGGCCGCCATCCGTGCCCTGCAGGATCGTGGGGTGGCCGTCCTGCTCGTCGACCAGTCGATCAACGTCGCCCTCGCCGTGGCGGACCGGGCCCTGGTCCTCGAGCGCGGCCAGGTGCGCTTCGCCGGCCCGGCTCGCGAGCTCGAGCAGCACCCCGACCTGCTCCGGTCGGTGTTCCTCGGCAACGCGGCGGACGACGACCCGCTCCCGGCAGCCGAGGTGCGGGACGGCCACGGGGGCACACCCGCCCGACCTCCGGCAGCGCCCGCCGCGGTCGTTGCCACGGGCGGCCGCGCCCTCGAGGCCCGGGAGGTCAGCGTCGCCTTCGGGGGGGTGCGGGCGGTGCAGGAGGTCTCGCTGTCGGTGGCGCCCCAGGAGATCGTGGGGGTCATCGGCCCGAACGGCGCGGGCAAGACGACCCTGTTCGACCTCCTGAGCGGCTACCTGGCAGCCGACGGGGGGACCGTGTGGCTCGCCGGTCGGGACGTCAGCGGCCGCAGCCCCTCGGCACGGGCTCGGCTCGGCCTCGGACGCTCGTTCCAGGACGCCCGCCTCTTCCCGTCCCTCAGCGTGGAGGAGACGATCGCGACGGCGTGCGAGCGGTGGGTGCGGGTGCCCGACCCGTTGTCGGCAGCGTTCCACCTGCCGAACGCGCAGGACAGCGAGCGGGCGGTCGCCCGCCGTGTGGCGGAGCTCGTCGAGCTCCTCGGCCTCGGTGGCTTCCGTCGCGCCTTCGTCCGCGAGCTCTCGACCGGGACCCGGCGGGTGGTCGACCTCGCCTGCCTCCTGGCGCACGAGCCCGACGTGGTGCTGCTGGACGAGCCGGCGGCCGGCATCGCCCAGCGGGAGGTGGAGGCGCTCGCGCCCCTCATCCGGCGCGTGCGGGACGAGACTCGTGCCAGCCTGGTCGTCATCGAACACGACATCCCGCTCATCAGGTCGGTCGCGGACCGCCTCGTCGCCATGGACCAGGGCCGGGTCGTGGCCACCGGTCCCCCCGCGGACGTGCTCGCCGTCCCTGCGGTGGTGGCCTCGTACCTCGGCCCCGACCACGCCGCCGTCAACCGCTCCGGCAACGTCGCCGGCGCACCAACTGCTGGAAGGTGATCGATGCACGCACGAGGTGAAGGTGAGAGGGACCGCTCCGGCGGTGGGTTGCGCCGCTGGGCCCCGGTGGCGGCCGTCCTCGCCGTGATCGCAATTATCGCGGGCGTCAGCCTCGTCGGCGGTGACGGTGACGACGACGTCTCGGCGCCCCCGACCACGGCGGCCAAGGTGGCTCGGCCCGAGGGGGCGGTCACCTGGACGATGGCGCAGGAGCAGAACCTCGACGTGACCTTCCCGCCCTCCTGCGACACCGAGACGGGCCTGGTGGCCATCCCGTTCTTCTTCCGGACGGAGTGCTTCGCCAACGTCGACGACAACGGCGGCGCCACGGCGCCCGGCGTCACCGCCGACACCATCAAGGTGGTGGCGTGGCTCCCGGCGGAGGACGACCCCGTCCGGGCGCTGCTCCTGCAGCGCATCGGCTTCGACGCCACCAACGACGAGCTCCGGGAGACGTACACCGGCTTCGTCGATGCGTTCCAGGCCACATACCAGACCTACGGCAGGACCGTCGAGCTCGAGTTCCTCGAGGCGACCGGGACGATCCTCGACCCCACCGCGGCCCGTGCCGACGCCGTCCGCGCTGCGGAGGACATGGGCGCCTTCGCCGTCCTCGGCGGACCCGTGATCGGCGGCGCGTGGACGGAGGAGCTCCACGCCCGCGGCGTGGTCTGCGTCGGATGTCCTGGCATCGGGGACCCCGAGCCCACGGTGTTCTCGATCCCGCCGAAGAGCTCGCACATCAGGGCCCACGTCGTGGCGTACGTTGCCAACAAGCTGGCCGGGGGCAAGGCTGAGCACGCGGGTGAGGCGCTGCAGGGCGAGGACCGGGTGTTCGGGCGCATCGCCCTCGGCATGAGCGAGAGCGACGAGCGCAGCGCCGAGCTGTTGCGTGAGGAGCTGGCTGCCGAGGGGGTCGAGCTGGCCGAGTCGGTCCTGTACCCGCTCGACCCCGGTCGGGCCGCAGAGCTCGCCACGGCTGCCGTCACGAAGATGCAGGCCGCGGGCGTCACGACCGTGCTCACCCAGGCCGACCCGATCCTGCTCCCGGCGTTCACCGCCGAGGCGACGAAGCAGGGTTGGTTCCCCGAGTGGGTGCTCACCGCCGCGCCGTTCACCGACACCACCGCCTTCGGCCGGACCTTCGACCAGGAGCAGTGGGCCCACGCCTTCGGCATCAGCTACTTCCCGCCGCAGGTCGCGCCCGAGGTGAACCCGCCCAACCAGCTGTACGAGTGGTTCAACGGCGAGCCGCCGCCGGTCCAGGGCTCGCTCCCGCTCCTCCTCATCTACCCGCAGGTGACCCTGTTCTTCACCGGGTTGGAGCACGCCGGCCCAGAGCTGACCGTGGAGTCGTTCAGGGACGGGCTGTTCACCATGCCGCCCACCGCCCGTGCGGTGACCCAGCCGAGCGTCAGCTTCGGCGAGCACCGCTGGGACGCGCCCGACTACACCGGCATCGACGACATGGTTGAGCTGTGGTGGGACGGGGACGCCGAGGGCCCCGACGAGGCGGGGGTGGAGGGGACAGGCCGGTACCGCTACGTCGACGGCGCTCGCCGGCACCTGGTCGACGAGTGGGAGGGCGAGCTCGAGGTCTTCGTCGAGGAGGGCGCCATCACCACTGTCGAAGACATCCCCGAGGACGAGCGCGTCCCTGACTACCCGTCCCCGGCGGGGTGATGCGGGGCTGACGGGTCGGTTGGCCGGCCGCCCCGGGCGGGGCGGCGGTCGGCGGTAGGGACGGGGGAGGTCGGGGGTACGGCTCTCGGCATGGCAAAGACCGTCCTCGTCACCGGCGCCAACTCCGGCATCGGCCTCCAGACCGTCCTCGAGCTCGCACGGCGCGGCTACGACCCCGTCGGGTCGGTGCGCTCCGAGTCGAAGGCCGAGACCGTGGCCAAGGCCGCGGCCGACGCCGGCGTCGAGGTCCGCACCGTCCAGCTCGACGTCACCGACGCCGACTCGTGCGCCGAGGTCATGTCGGGCCTCGACCTCTTCGGGCTCGTGAACAACGCCGGGTACGGGGTCACCGGGGCGGTGGAGGACGTCGACGACGACGAGGCCCGCCAGCTCCTCGAGACGATGGTGGTCGCCCCGATGCGCCTCGCCAAGCTGGCGCTGCCGGGGATGCGCGACCGTGGCGAGGGGCGCATCGTCAACGTCTCGTCGATCGCAGGCCTGGCGTCGGCGCCGCTGGCGGGCTGGTACACCGCGGCGAAGCACGGGCTCGAGGCGCTGTCCGACGCGCTGCGGATCGAGGTGGCGTCCTCGGGCGTGCGCGTCGTGCTGGTCGAGCCGGGCGGCTTCAAGACCGGCATCTGGGAGGACATGGAGCGGGACGTGGCCAAGCGCGGCGGCTCACGGTTCGGGACGGCCTACCAGCGTTCCCAGCGGGCAATGCGCCTCGGCGAGCCGCTCATGGGCGACCCCGGCCAGGTGGCGACGGTGATCGCCCGGAGCCTCGACGCCCGGGTCCCCCGAGCCCGCTACCTCGTCGGCATGGACGCCCAGCTGATGGCGGTCGGTGACCGGTTCACCCCCACGGTCGTCAAGGACGTGGTCTCCCGCCTCACCCTCGGCCTGTAGCGCCGCCCCGGGACCGTCGCCGACGGGGGCGAGCGGGGGTCGGGCTAGCGTCACCCCCGGCCCGGCCCTCGGGTTCGGTCACCTGCCGGGGGAGGCCCGACGTGACGCTGCGTGAACAGGTGGGGGAGCTGCTCCCACTGCTCGACTGCGCCTTCCCGGCTGACATCGTGGCGGTCCTCGGCGACTTCCTCGGCCGCGTCCAGGGCGCCGGGGACGTCGTCCTGCTGCTGGCCGACTACGAGCTCCGGGAGCTTCGACCCCTGCCCGCCTCCGGCGGCAAGCGGCTCGAGCCCGGCGCCCCCATCGGCATCAACGAGAGCGAGCCGGGAGCGGCGTACCAGGGCCAGGTGATCGTCACCAGCACACGGGGCGACCGCATCCAGGTCCACGTGCCGGTCACGCTGCGGGAGGAGCGCTTCGGGGTCCTGTCGGCGTCGCTCCCCGGACCGGTCGACGCCAACGTGCTCGAGGGGCTCGCCGCACTCGGCATCGTGCTCGGCTACGTGATCCTCGCCGCCGGTCGCTACACGGACCTCTTCGAGATGGCGAGGCGCCGCAAGCCCCTCAGCCTCGAGGCCGAGGTGCAGTGGGGGCTCCAGCCGGTCAGGGCCTTCGGGGGCACCCAGCTCTCCCTCGCCGGACAGCTCGTGCCGGCCTACGACGTGGGTGGCGACAGCTACGACTGGGTGGTGAACCGGGACGCAGCGATGGTCTCCGCCGTCGACGCCATGGGCCACGGGCTGAACGCCAGCATGCTCGGTGGGCTGGCGGTGACGGCGCTGCGCAACGGCCGCCGGGCCGGGCTCGGCGTGGCCGAGCGGGTGTCGTTCGCCGACCGCGCCGTCCAGCGGCAGTTCGGTGGCTCGCAGTTCGTCACCGGCCTCGCGCTCGACATCGACCTGTCGCGGTCGACCGCACATGCGGTCAACGCCGGCCACCCCCTCCCGTGGCGGATCCGGGACGGCCAGGCGTTCCCTGTGGAGCTGGACGTGCAGCTCCCGATCGGCCTGTTCGAGGCGACCAGGTACGTGGCCCAGCCCTTCGAGCTCGAAGCCGGTGACCGCCTCCTGCTGATCAGTGACGGCGTGCTCGACGCCACCCCGACCGGTGGGGAGGAGTTCGGCGAGGCCCGGCTCGAGGCTGCCTTCCTCGCGACCGCGAACGACCCGCCGCACGAGGCGGTGCGGCGGATGGTCACCGTCCTCCTCGACTACCAGCACGGCGACCTCCACGACGACGCCACGATCCTGATCCTGGACTGGCACGGCGACGCAGCGGAGGTGGCGGCCAAGCCGTCGGTGGCGGCGGGGTCGCAGCCCGAACCTCCGTCGACCGACTGAGCCGGACGGGTCGGGCAGCCGGTGGGACGGGGACGACCCCGATGGGGCGGGGCGGCTCACCAGGAGCCGCCGCCACCCCCGCCACCGCCGCCGCCCGAGAAGCCACCGCCGCCGAACCCGCTGCCGCCCATGGTCCCCGTCGTCGGCGGGCTCGAGGCGATGGTTCCTGCGGTGGTGGTGGTGAAGCCGTTCATGACGCTGCTGAACACCAGGTAGTTGAACAGGAAGCTGCCGTTGTTCCCGACGTACCACCCGCCGGTGTCCGGGAGCTGTCCGTCCAGGCCGGCGAACGCCCGGGCCCACTTCTCGGTGGCGCCGAACACGATGGCGTACGGCAGGTACTCCGAGAACAGGTTCGCACGCTCGGCGAAGCGGGCGCGCTCCTTCTCCGACTCCTCGATGAAGATCCGGAACCCCTGCGCTCGCCGGAGCACACCCGTCCCTCTGGCGGTCCGGTGGGGCATCCGACCTGCACAGGCCAGGAGGACGATGCCGGCGAGCACGATCGGGACCGGGACCAGCCCGAACCGGGTGAAGGCGGCGGCCAGCCCGGTGAGGACGGCGCCGACCACGATCACCGCCACCCCGACACCGATCCACAGCGCCCTGATGTGGTCCGGCCGGGTGACGAACCACCCCTGCGCCACTGCGTCGTCGTAGAGCTCGCTCTGCACCTGGGCGAGGCTGCTGGCGAAGGTGCCCTTGAGCTCGGAGAGCAGCACCTCCGAGGTGCCTTCGAAGATCGACAGCAGGAGCGTGCGCTCGTAGGGGTGGAGCCCGTCGATCGGCTTGTCGAGGGCGCGCAGGAGCCAGTCACCCTGCCCGGACCACCCCGACGGCTCGACCTCCAGGATCTGGAGGTGGCCCCGCACGGCGAGGTCGACGATCGTCGCGGTGACGTCGAGCGGGTGGGCGACCTCGTCGATCAGGGTTCCGACCTGCCCGGGCCTGAGCCCGTCCGGCGGCACGAACTCGACGGGGGAGGGGCTCCCGCCTCCCAGCGGCACCGGTTCGACCTGGCCGGTGTCGTTGCCGAAGGCGATGTCGACCTCGCCGCCGACGAAGCGCCGATCCCGGCCGTGCCGCCATGCGAGCGTCCCGACGGTGCCGATGCCGGCGACGGCGAGGAGGCCGGAGGCACCTGCGGTGACCGGCGTGAGGGAGAACGCGCGCTGGGCCGACCAGCGCTCGTCCAGGATGGGTGCCGGCGTCGGCACCACGCCGGTCGGGAACCCGACGACCACCGTCAGCGACTCCCGGGGAGCGATCCTGGCTGCGGCGAACGTCGCCTCGCCACCTGTCGACGCGCTCTCGTCGCAGGGGAGCCTGGACCCGGACGGCCCTGCGAAGCAGGCGACCTGGGTGATGTCGGCCGGCATCACCGCCGACACGGTCACGTCCTCGATGGGGACGCGCCACTGGCCGCCGATCACGTTCCAGAACAGCTCGTCGTGGTCGTCGAAGCCGTTGAGCGCACCCTCGACCCGGTAGGTGATCTCGTAGGTGTGGCGACCCGTGATGGTGACGTTCGGGTCGCCGATCCGGATGAGGAGGTTGTCGCTCTGCTTCGTGACCTGGGCTTGGTCGGGTGCGCCCTCTGACGTCTCGACCGCGAGGACCTCGATCGGGTACACCCGGTCGTGGCGGTCGTCGTAGGGGAACTCGACCGGGATGAACCGCTCGATGCCACGACGTCGGGCGAAGCCGAAGTCGTAGTCGATGGCCTCTCGCACGAGGAGGTCGCCGTCCTCCTCGATGGTCATGGCGACGTCGTAGGAGGCGATGCGCTCCCCGCTGCTCTGCGCCGACGCCGGCCCCGCCCCCAGCCCCGCTGCCACCGCCAGCAGGCCGACGACCAGGAGCAGGATGGCCGCAGCCGGGCGTGAGCGCACCGACGAACAGTACGCCCGGACCGACAGAACCCGACCCGCATGGGTCGGGTTCCGACGGTTGTTCAGACGTGCCTTCAGGCTGTCGTGCCGGGTGGGCCGCAGTGGCCCCTCGTTCAGCGCCTCGAGATGGCAGAGCGCTTCGTGACGGCGTTGTAGATCAGCAGGACGATGACGGCTCCGATGATCGAGCCGATGATGCCTGCGGGGCTGAGGCCCTGGTCCTCGCCTTCGGAGCGGAACAGCAGGTCGGCGAGGAAGCCACCGACGAACGAGCCGATGATGCCGAGCAGGATGGTCTTGGGGATGCTCATGGAGTCGTCGCCGGGGACGAGCGCCCGGGCCACGAAGCCGGCGATGAGCCCGACGATGATCAAACCGATGATGAAACCGATCACTGCAGTTCCTCCTGTGTGGGGCCCCCAGCTGGGGTGAAGGCCGTGTACCCCAGCGAGGCTGTCGCCACCCGTCGCGGCGATGTGGCCACGGTACGGGTGAGCAGGGGCTCAGCGGAGGATGGTCGTGATCGCGCTCGTGTCGAGGTGCTCGAGCAGGTCCGCTGCGTCGTCGTAGACCTCGGCTGCGCCCGCCTCCCGGAGCTCGTCGGCGGAGACGCCGCCGCTGCGGACACCGATGCAGGTGATGCCACAGGCGTTCGCAGCCTTGGCGTCCCACACCGTGTCGCCGACCACGACGGCTCGGGCCGGCGACGTCTCCGCCCGCTCGAGCGCGAGGCGGAAGATGTCGGGTGCAGGCTTGCTCTCCTCGACCTCCGAGGCGTTCACCGTGGAGTGGACCCACTGGTCGGCGCCGATCACCTGCCGCAGCGACTCGACGTCCTCCTCGCGACCTGAGGTGGCGTAGACCACCCGCAGGCCGCGGTCGGCGAGCGTGCGGATCAGCTCCGGCGCCCCGGGGAGCGCCCGTACCTCCGGCTTCATCTCGTCGAAGTGGGCTTGCCACCGTTCCGTGAGGTCGTCGCGACCGTCGGCCTCGATCGCCTGCAGCAGCTGGTCCGAGCCCATGCCGATCAGGCGGTGCAGCCGCCACGCCGGGATCTCCAGGCCACCGTCCCGGCACGCCTTCCACCAGGCCAGCGCGTGGTGGAACGTGGTGTCGACGAGCGTGCCGTCGACGTCGAGCAGGGCTGCGGGCGGGTTGGTCGTCTGCATCGCAGCCCCGTACCCACCCGGCGCGGCGCTGGACCGATGTATCACCGGGCCTCTCGTCGCACCGCTCTGGCGAAGAGTTCCCCCTGCCCTCGGGGCCGGGTCCGACCCGCGGTCGCGGCGACTGCACGCCCCATGGCGACGTGGTCGTGGCGCGTGACCCGGCCGCTAGGGTGACCCGCCTGGCGACGTGGCCGAGTGGTTCAGGCAAGGGCCTGCAAAGCCCTCTACCCGGGTTCGATTCCCGGCGTCGCCTCCAGTACCTGACCAGGTAAATTTCCTGGTCAGACGCCGTTTGTCGA
>CADCSY010000057.1 GCA_902805555.1 uncultured Acidimicrobiales bacterium
TCTCGCCCTCGGTGAGCACCGTGATGAGGACGTTGAGCGTCTCCTCGGGGATGCGGTTGAGCTCCTCGAGGTACAGCAGGCCCGAGCCGCGCATCGCGGTGAGCAGCGGGCCGTCGGTGAAGTTCTCGGGCAGGTAGCCCCCCGCGAGCACCGCCGACGGGTCGTACTGGCCGATCAGCCGTGCCGGCGTCAGCTCGGCGTTGCCCTCCACGAAGACGACGTCCTGGCCGGTCTCCGCCGCCACCGAGCGCAGCAGCGTGGACTTGCCCGTGCCCGGGGGCCCCTCCAGCACGAGATGGCGGTGCGTGGCCAGGGCGACGGTCAGCACCTCGCGCTCGCGCTCCAGCCCGACGACCGGGCCGGGCACCGCAGGATCAGGGGTCACCGGCTGAGCGACAGGCATGGGGGCCTTCCTGGGAGAGCGGCGGCGCCAGCACCGTACCCAGCGGGACGACGGCGGCGGACGGGTGCGCCCGGACAGAGGTCCGGCCGGGACCCCGTCGGGGCCCCGGCCGGTCCGGGCGCGGGAGACCGGGGCTCAGCTGCCCTGGAGCTCCTCCTCGCTGATCACGTCGTCGGGCGCGGAGATGTCCTCCTCGTCGCCGTGGTTGCTGAACGTGATGGTGCCCTCCTCGTCCTCGCCGCCGGACAGCTCGAGCGGGTAGGGCGGGTCGTCGTCGGCGACGGTGAGCGTGCTGCCGTCCTCCTGCTCGACGACGACGACCGGGTCGCCGTCCAGCTCCTCGCTGCGGGTCTCGTCCTGGATCTGGTCCTCGGGGTCGCGCAGCTGCTCGATGAAGCTGTCGAGCGTGAAGTCCTCGAAGTCGGCGGCCTCCGCGGCCGGGATCTGGATCCAGCGGCCCTCGAACTCCGCCGTCTGCTCGGCCGGGGCGCCGAACGACGTGAGCAGCTCCTCGGTGGCCTTCAGGTAGACGTCGCCGTCGACGCTGATGAGCTCGATCTCGGTGCCCTGGAAGGTGACGGTGCCGGCGGCATCCTCCCCCTGCAGCTGCATGTCGATCTCGGTCTCCTCGCCGTCCTTCATCATGCTGCCGGTCAGGCGCACCGACCCGGCCTCCTCCAGCGCGTCCGCGGCGAGCTCGGCCACCTCGGTGCCGTTCTTGCCCTCGAGCGGGCTGGAGC
>CADCSY010000058.1 GCA_902805555.1 uncultured Acidimicrobiales bacterium
CTCCCTCCCGCCCCCGCCCCGGGCCCCGGGCCCCCCGCCCCGGGCCGCCGCCACCGGTGCCGTCGCCACGTGGCCGGCCCGGCACGGAGCCTCGCCGGATCGGGCGGCGCCGTCCTGGGGGCCGGCGAGGAGGCGTCGCACCGCCGGCCTCGGCGAACGGCCCGGCCGGGACCTGGTGGCGGCAGCGGCCGTCGTGGCTGCTGCCCTCGTGTGCCTGGCAGCCGTCGTCCTCACGCTGCTGCTGGCGGCCGACGACTTCGCCGTCACCCTCGGCGACCGCCTCCGGGCGGGCAGCGACGTGCTCGTGCCCGGTCTGCCGCTGCTGCTGGCGGTGGCGCTCGTCGTCAGCTCCGAGGGTGGCGGCCCGGCTGGTCGGCTCGTCGACACCGGGGTGGCAGCGACCGGGGCGGTGGGGTCGGCGCTGCTCCTGCTGGGGCTCCTCGCCGACCTCCTCGCCGACGACGGGGTCTTCGCCGGACTGGCCGAACGGCTGTCCGCCTCCCTCGTCGACCTCGCCGCGCTGGTGCTCCTGGCGGCCCTGACGTGGTGGGCCTGCCAGCGCCGCTCCTCGGGTGGGAGCGACCCGCTCCCGGCATCCGGGCCCTGACCACGGGGACGACCGCCGGAGGGCGAGGCGGTCGGACGTCGCACGACTACCGGACGAGATCCACCGTGAAGCCGGCGTCCCCGATGGCCGCTACGACCTCGTGGCGGTGGTCGGGGTCCCTCGTCTCCAGGGTGAGCAGGACCTCGACCTCGTCCACCCCGAGCGCCAGGCCGGCGCGGTGGTGCTCGACCGAAAGCACGTTCAGCCCGAGCGCCGCCAGCACGGCGGTGAGGGCGGCGAGGGCGCCGGGGCGGTCGCCGAGCACGACCCGCACGACGAGGTAGCGCCCGGCCGCCGACAGCCCGTGGTCGACGAGCTTCAGGAGGAGCAGGGGGTCGACGTTCCCGCCCGACAGGATCGTCGTCGCCGGGCCGGTGCCGGCCACCTTCCCCGCCAGGAGGGCGGCGAGGCCGACCGCCCCCGCCGGCTCGACCAAGGCCTTCGTCCGCTCGAGCAGCAGGAGCACGGCGCTGCTGATCTCCTCCTCGGTCACGGTCACGACGTCGTCGACGTAGGCCTGCACGTGGGAGAGCGTGAGCTCCGACGGGGACCGCAGGGCGATGCCGTCGGCCATGGTGGCGACCCGGTCGAGGACGACGCAGGTCCCTGCGTCGAGCGATGCCCGGACCGCCGCCGCGCCCGCTGCCTCCACCCCGACGACCCGGATGGCGGGGCGGGTGAGGGCGAGCGCGGTGGCGACGCCGGCGATGAGGCCGCCGCCACCGACGGGGACCACCACGACCTCGGCGTCCGCCGACTCCTCGGCCAGCTCCAGGCCGACGGTGCCCTGCCCGGCGATGACGTGGGGGTCGTCGAACGGCGGGACGAAGATCCCGCCCGTGGCGGCTGCGTGCTCGAGCGCTGCGAGGATGCAGTCGTCGACCAGCTGTCCGACCAGGTGGACCTCGGCGCCGTAGCCACGGGTGGCCGCCACCTTGGGGAGGGGGGCGGTGCGAGGCATGAAGATCGTGGACCTGATCCCGGCGAGCCGGGCCGCCAGGGCCACGCCCTGCGCGTGGTTGCCGGCCGACGCGGCGACCACACCGCCCGGGGTGTCCGGGCTGAGTCGGGAGATGCGGTTGTAGGCGCCACGGAACTTGTACGAACCGGTCCGCTGGAGGTGCTCGCCCTTGAGGGAGAGGCGGCGGCCGGCGAGGTCGCTCAGCGCGCCCGACGTGGTCACCGGTGTGGCTCTGATCACGGGGCCCACGCGTGCTTGCGCCGACCGCAGATCGTCCAGGGAGATCACTCGTGGTCGACGCTAGTTGCGGACCCACCAGTCGAGGTTGGCGCCAGGGGCCGGCTCGCCCGTATGCTGGCCCGTCGTCCTGAGGGTCACGCCGCGCCCCCTGCAGGACCCCGGCCCGAAAGAGAGCTCCCGTTGCGCACGTTCAGCCCCACCCCCGACGACATCCAGCGCGCCTGGCACGTCGTCGACGCCGAGGGCATGGTCCTCGGGCGCCTCTCGACCGAGGTCGCCCGCATCCTCCGGGGGAAGCACAAGCCGATCTTCGTCCCCCACATGGACACCGGCGACCACGTGATCATCGTCAACGCAGCCAAGGTCGTGCTGACGTCGGACAAGGCCGAGAAGAAGATCGCCTACCGCCACAGCGGGTACCCGGGCGGCCTGCGGGAGACGAGCTACACCGACTTCATGGCGAAGCGGCCCGAGGAGGCCGTGCGCAAGGCGATCAAGGGCATGCTCCCGAAGAACCGCCTGGGCCGGTCGATGCTCGGCAAGCTCAAGGTCTACGCCGGCCCGACCCACCCGCACCACGCCCAGAACCCTGCGCCGCTCGACCTCGCGTCGGCTCGTCGCCCGGACTGATCGAACAGAGGCAGAGAGGCACCATGGCCACCAAGCCGCTCATCCAGACAACCGGTCGTCGCAAGGCGGCGGTCGCCCGCGTCCGCCTGCGCGAGGGGACCGGGACGATCACGGTGAACAAGCGCACCTTCGCCGAGTTCTTCCCCTCCGAGACCCACCAGATGGTGGTCACCGAGCCGTTGCGGCTCACGACCACGGCGGAGGCCTACGACGTCGACGTCACCATGCACGGCGGCGGCACCACCGGCCAGGCCGGCGCCCTGCGCCTCGGCATCGCCCGGGCGCTGATCGCCCTCGATCCCGAGCTCCGCCCCGTCCTCAAGGCGGCGGGCTTCCTCACGCGAGATGCCCGCGAGAAGGAGTCCAAGAAGTACGGCCTCAAGAAGGCCCGCAAGGCGCCGCAGTACTCCAAGCGCTGACCACGCACGACTGATCCAGGGAGCCGGAGTGGGCCTGCGCTTCGGCACGGACGGCGTGCGCGGCGTCGCCGGCACGGAGCTCACGCCTGAGCTGGTGCTGGCCCTCGGCCGGGCAGCGGCGCGCGTCCTGTGCCCCGCCGGCACCGGGACGAGCCGTCGCATCGTGATCGCCCGGGACAGCCGCCGCTCCGGGCCGTTGCTGGAGGCGGCGTTCGCCGCCGGTGCCGCCGCCGAGGGGGTCGACGTGGAGCGCCTCGGGGTGCTCCCGACGCCGGGTCTGGCCCGGGTGGCGGCCGCCGAGGGGGTTGCCGCAGCCGTGGTGTCGGCCTCGCACAACCCCTTCGCCGACAACGGCATCAAGCTCTTCGCAGCAGGTGGGCGCAAGCTCGAGGCAGCGGTCGAAGCGGCGTTGGAAGCGGTCCTCGACGAGGTGCTCGACGACCCTCCCGGCGAGGTGGGCGGCCTCGCAGGCGAGCGCCTCGGGACCATCGTCGACCGCGAGGCGGCGGCCGGTGCCTACGTCGACGCACTCGTGGCGTCGTTCCCGCCTCGTGCCCTCGACGGGCTGGTCGTGGTCGTCGACTGCGCGAACGGGGCCGCCTCGGCGGTGGCGCCGGCGGCGCTGTCCCGCCTCGGCGCCTGGGTCGAGGTGCTCGCCGACGCCCCCGACGGGCTCAACATCAACGCCGGCTGCGGCTCGACGCACCCCGAGGCCCTCCAGGCGGCGGTCGTGGCCGCCGGCGCCGACGTCGGGCTGGCCCTCGACGGTGACGCCGACCGGGTCCTGGCCGTGGATGCCACCGGGGCCCTCGTCGACGGGGACCAGCTCATCGCCCTCTTCGCCGACGACCTGCGGGCGAGGGGGTCGCTGCGCAAGGAGGCCGTCGCCGTCACGGTCATGTCGAACCTCGGCCTGCGCCTGGCGCTGGCCGACCGGGGGATCGGCGTGGTGGAGACCGCGGTCGGCGACAAGCACGTGCTGGAGGCGCTCCAGGCCGAGGACCTGGCGCTCGGGGGTGAGCAGTCGGGCCACATCATCTTCAGCGACGTGGCGATGACCGGCGACGGGACCTACACCGGCCTCGCCCTCGTCGACCTGCTGGCCAGGGCGGGCGAGCCCCTGCACGAGCTGGCGGGCCGGGCCATGGTGCGTCTGCCGCAGGTGCTGCGCAACGTCACCGTCGCCGACCGCGACGGCCTGGCGGCGGCGTCGGACGTCTGGGCCACGGTGGCGGAGGTGGAGGCCGACCTCGGCGACCGAGGCCGCGTGCTGCTCCGGCCGAGCGGCACCGAACCGCTCGTCCGGGTGATGGTCGAGGCTCCGACCGAGTCGCAGGCCGCTGACGCCGTCGACAGGCTGGTCGCTGCGGTCGAGCGGTCCCTGGGCTGAGGAGGATCGGGGGGTCGCTCGCAGCGCGACCCCGTCCGTCCACCGTCCCCGCTGAGAGGCCCCTGGGTAGCATCGGACGCCATGTGCGGGATCATCGCTGTCGTCTCGCAGCAGAGCCGGCGGACGCCGCCCGAGCTCTCCGCCCTCCTCTCCCCGCTCGAGGAGGCCTCCGCCGCGCTGCAGGGGGTCGACGCGGCTGGGGCTGCCGCGGCGTCCGGCCGAGCAGCCGGTCTCGTCGCCTCGGTCGACGACCTGCTGCACGGCACCGCCGGCATCACCGCCCTCCTCGGTGCAGGGGTGGCGGAGGCGGTGGACAGCGCCACCGCTGCGGTCGAGCAGGCTGCGGCGGCGCTCGAGGCGGCGGTCGACGCGGCGGGGCCTTCGCTGGTGGGTCCCCCGCTCGAAGCCGCGAGTGCCGGCTTGCTGCGGCTCCGGGACGCGACCTGGGCGATCCGCCGCGACCGGCTCCGCACCGCCCGGGAGGTCGCCGACCTCGCCGGCACCGATGCCGGCCCGGGGGCGGTGGCCGCCTACGCCGGCGTGCAGATCGCGCTCTCGGCGCTCGACCGCCTCGAGGTGCGGGGCCGCGACTCGGCCGGGCTGCACCTGCTCGTGTCGGGTCACGAGCTCGACCTCGACGACGAGGTGGTCGCCGCTGCGGTCGCGACCCGGGGTGACGACCCTCGCTTCACGTCGGGTGCGGTGCGCACCCCGGAGGGCCTGCTGAGCCTCGTGTACAAGGCGGCGGCCGAGATCGGCGAGCTCGGTGACAACGGCCGGGCCCTCCGAGCGGCGGTGCGGGCCGACGACCTGCTCCGCCGGGCGCTCGCCGCCGACGGGGCGAGGGCCACCGTCCTCTGCCACACCCGGTGGGCGAGCGTGGGGATCGTGTCGGAGGCCAACGCCCACCCGCTCGACTCCTGCGAGCTGGGCCAGCCGTGCGCCGCGCCGGGGGCCGGCCCCTACGTCGTCGCAGCCGCCAACGGCGACGTCGACAACCACCTCAGCCTCCGGGAGCGGGAGGCGCTGCGCATCCCCCCCGACATCACCACCGACGGCAAGGTGATCCCCACCCTCATCTCCCGTCGCCTGGCGGCGTCCGGCGACGTCGCCACCGCCTTCAGGGAGTCGGCAGCGGCGTTCGACGGGTCGGTGGCGATCGCCGGCTGCGCGGCCGACGCCCCCCACAAGCTGCTGCTCGCCCTGCGTGGCAGCGGGCAGGGGCTCTTCGTCGGCCTCGCCGAGGACAGCTTCGTGGTCGCGAGCGAGCCGTACGGGGTGGTCGAGGAGACGAGCCGCTACCTCCGGATGGACGGCGAGAGCCCCCAGGGCGCGGACGGGGGCCCCGGCCAGGTGGTGGTGCTCGACGGCGACGCCGGTGGGACGCTCGAGGGCATCCAGCGCCAGGCCTACGACGGCACGCCCCTCCCGGTCGACGCATCGGAGGTGCAGACGGCCGAGGTCACCACCCGCGACATCGACCGGGGCGAGGCGCCGCACTTCTTCCTGAAGGAGGTCGGCCAGGCCCCCACCTCCGTCCGCAACACGCTGCGGGGGCGGATCGCCGATCGGGACGGGCGACCCGCCGTGGTGCTCGGGGAGGACACCCTGCCCGCCGACGTGCGGGCGCGCCTGGCGAGCGGCTCGTTCCGCACCGTCTACGTCATCGGGCAGGGGACGGCGGCCATCGCCGGGCGCAGCGTGGCCGCCGCCGTCGAGCACGCCTTCGGCTCGGTCCGGGGGGCGAGGCCCTCCCTCCAGGCAGAGGCCGTCCCCGCCACCGAGCTCTCGGGGTTCCGCCTCGCCGACGAGATGTCGGACGTGCTGGTGATCGCCATCAGCCAGTCGGGCACCACCACCGACACCAACCGCACCGTCGACCTGCTGCGGGCGAGGGGCGCGGCGGTGATCGCCATCGTGAACCGCCGTGGCAGCGACCTCGTCGAGAAGAGCCACGGCGTGCTCTACACGTCCGACGGGCGGGACGTCGAGATGAGCGTGGCGTCGACGAAGGCGTTCTACGCCCAGATCGCCGCCGGGTTCCTCCTCGCCCAGGGCCTGGCGGAGGCGGCAGGCGTGCTCGACCGTGCCGACGCCGCCGACCTGCTCGCAGGCCTGCGGGACCTCCCGGCCGCCATGGAGGAGGTGCTCGGACGCCGGGACGTCATCGCCCTGGCCGCCTCCCAGCACGCCACCGCCCGCCGCTACTGGTCCATCGTCGGCAACGGCACCAACCGGATCGCCGCCGAGGAGATCCGGATCAAGCTGAGCGAGCTCTGCTACAAGGCCATCGCCTGCGACGCGACGGAGGACAAGAAGCACATCGACCTCTCGTCGGAGCCGCTCATCATCGTGTGCGCCGCCGGCCTCACGGGAGCGAACGCCGACGACGTGGCCAAGGAGGTGGCGATCTTCCGGGCCCACAAGGCGGCACCGGTCGTGTTCGCCACCGAGGGGGAGGGCTTCGACCGCTTCTCCTCGGCACTCGCCTCGATCCCCCTTCCCGCCGTGCACCCCCGCCTCGGCTTCGTCCTCTCCGCGCTCGCCGGGCACCTCTTCGGCTACGAGGCCGCCCTCGCCATCGACGCCCAGGCTCTCCCCCTCCGCGAGGCGCGGGCGGTGGTCGAGACGGCCGTCGACGGCCGGGTCGCGACGTTGCTCGACCGGCTCGGGCCTGCCATCGCACCCGCGGCGGCGCGGTTCATGGACGGGGTCCGCAGTGGCGCCTACGACGGTCACCTCCCGGCCAGCACGACGCTGCGGATCGGCACGCTGCTGCGCTACGCCACCGGCCTCCTGCCGCTCGAGGCGTACGACCTCGACTTCGGCGTCCTCGGCACCCCTGCCGTGGTGGTGACCGACCTCACCGAGGCGCTCACCCTCGGCATCGACGAGCTGACCCGCCCCGTCGACGCCATCAAGCACCAGGCGAAGACGGTCACCGTCGGCATCTCCCGCTCCGAGGAGGCGCTGCTCGGGAGCGGTCTCGTGCAGGCGGTGCTGACCGCCGGGGCCTCGCGGGACCGGCTCAGCTACCGGACGCTTTCGACCCTCGCCGCGCTCCAACCGGCAGTGGCCGAGGTGACCGGGCACACGACCTACCGGGTCGAGGGGGACCTCGGCGACGGCACGGCCACGATCCACGTGGTGGACAAGGGCGGGTCGGCGGTGGGCCTCGCCTCGCGCACCGAGTCCAACCCCGTCCTGCGGGGCACGAAGCACAGGGCGGCGACGCTGCGGGAGGTCACCGTCGCCAAGGGCCGCAGCGACGGTCGCACGGTGGTGATCGTCCCGGAGACGAAGGACAACCAGGTCGTCGGGCTCACGCTCCTGCACGTCGCCTTCGCAGGCGCGCTCGAGCCGGGAGCCGCCCGAGGCGTCCTCGAGGGCTACCAGGGCCGGTACTCGGCCCTCACCGACGCCGTCACCGAGACCGAGCCGTCCCTGCGTGACGAGGTGCTCGGCACGATCGAGATCGTCGACCTGCTGACGGAGCCGGTGCACGTCCTCGCCGACCGCTGGCGCCCCCGGTGACCGCCCGGCCGTGATCGGGATCGGCACTGACCTCGTCGAGGTCGACCGCTTCCGCCAGGCGCTGGCTCGCACGCCGGCGCTCGCCGACCGGCTCTTCACCGACGGCGAGCGCGCCTACGCCGCTGAGCGGGCCGACCCGACCGAGCGGCTGGCGGTGCGCTTCGCGGCCAAGGAGGCGGTGATGAAGGCGATGGGGGTCGGCCTCGGCGCCTTCGCCCTGCACGACGTCGAGGTCGTGCGCGACGTCTCCGGCCAACCGGCCCTGGCCCTCCGGGGAGGCGCGGCTGTGCTGGCTCGGGAACGTGGTGTCACCCGCTGGCTCCTCACCCTCACCCACACCGAGCGGGTGGCCCAGGCGATCGCCGTCGCGCTGTAGGCCCGCACGGGCCGGCGCCGCCGGCCGTGCGGCGGCCATCGAGCCGCCGCTCGCACGGCGCCCGGCTGGCAGGGCGCGCAGCCGACGACCGGGCGGCAGCGCCGGGGTACGGTGCGCGCGGTGGTGCCGGTGGTGACGCCCGACGAGATGCGGGCGCTGGACGCTGCGGCACCGGAGCCCTTCGAGGTGCTCGTGGAGCGGGCGGGCCGGGCGGTGGCCCGCAGCGCGCTCCGCCTGCTCGGCGGTGCCTACGGGCGCAGGGTGGTGGTCGTCGCCGGCCCCGGGGCGAACGGCGCCGACGGACGGGTGGCGGCCAGGCGGCTCGAGGCCCGGGGGGTGCGGGTGGTGGTGCTGGAGGCGGGTGAGGTCGCCGATGCCACCGTGCCCCGGTGCGACCTCGTCGTCGATGCGGCCTACGGCACCGGGTTCCGGGGGACGTGGTCGCCGCCGGTGGTGGGGACGACACCGGTCCTGGCGGTCGACCTGCCGAGCGGCGTCGACGGCCTCACCGGTGCGACCCCGGGCCCGGTGCTGCGAGCGGTGCGGACCGTCACCTTCGCCGCGCTCAAGCCGGGCCTGCTCCTCGGCGCAGGAGCGGCGAGCGCAGGAGAGGTCGAGGTGGCCGACATCGGACTTCCCGTCGGCGCGGCGAGCGCGCACCTCGTGACCGACGCCGACGTCGAGGGGTGGCTGCCGGCCCGCACCCGGGACGCGCACAAGTGGCAGGCAGCGGTGTGGCTCGTCGCCGGCAGCCCGGGGATGGCGGGTGCGGCGGCCCTCGCCACCCGGGGCGCGCAGCGCGCTGGTGCCGGGTACGTGCGCACCTCGACACCGGGGGGTGCGCCCGGCGCCGGCCTCCCGCTCGAAGCAGTGGGCACCGCGCTCCCCGCCCGAGGTTGGGCCGAGGCGGTGCTGACCGACGTCGGTCGGTTCGCGTCGCTGGCGGTGGGGCCCGGACTGGGCCGCGAGGAGGGGACGTCGGCCGAGGTCCGTGCCCTCGTCAGCGGGCGCGGCGAGGTCCCGATCGTGGTCGACGGCGACGGGCTGCACGCGCTCGGCCACGAGCCGGCGGTCGGCCCGGGTGCGGTGCTGACCCCCCACGACGGTGAGTTCGAGCGGCTCACCGGGGAGCCGCCCCGTGCGGATCGGGTGGCGGCGGTCCGTCGGGTGGCCGCCGTCACAGGAGCCGTCGTCCTCCTGAAGGGGTCGACCACCCTCGTGGCCGGACCCGGGGGTGACGTGCTCGTCGTGACCTCGGGGGACGCCCGGCTGGCCAGCGCGGGCACCGGCGACGTCCTCACCGGGATCGTCGCAGCCCTCCTGGCCGCGGGCCTGGACCCGATGCGGGCCGCGGCCGCCGGGGCACACCTGCACGGGCGGGCCGGGAACCTAGGCTGGCGTCGCGGGCTGGTGGCCGGCGACCTGCCCGACCTGGTGCCGGTCGTCCTGGAGGGTCTCCGCCCCTGAGGAGCCCGATGCCGCGCGAGATGCTGGTCAGGGAGGTGATGACCACCGACGTGGTGACCTTCACCCCCGAGGAGACGGTGGAGGTGGCGACCCGACGTCTGCTCGACCGGGACGTCGACGGCGCCCCCGTCGTCGACGCGGAAGGCCGGGTGATCGGGATGCTGGGCAGCGACGACCTCCTCGTGCAGGAGACGCAGCTGCACTACCCGACCGTGTTCTCGCTCTTCGGCGCCTACCTCGAGCTCCCCTCCTCGCACCGCCGGTTCGAGGCCGAGCTGCGCCGTGCCGTCGCCGCCGTGGTGAGCGACGTGATGACGCGGGACCCGGTCACCTGCGGGCCGGACGACACCCTCGAGCGGGCGGCCACGCTGATGCACGAGCACGGGGTGTCCCGGCTGCCCGTCCTCGAGGGGAGCCGGCTCGCCGGGATCGTGGCCAGGGGGGACCTCCTGCGCGCGCTGATCGCCCCCACGGAGCGGTGACCGCGGCGCTCGAGCCCGTCGCTCCGGGGCCGGCGTCGGTGCTGGCCCGCCGACCCGCCTGGGTGGTGGTCGACCACGACGCCATCGCCGACAACGTCCACGAGCTCGTGCGGATGGTGGCGCCGGCGGCGGTGTGCGCGGTCGTGAAGGCGGACGCGTACGGCCACGGGGCCGTGGAGGTGGCGCGCACGGCGCTCGCCGCCGGCGCCTCGTGGCTGGCGGTGGCGATGGCCGGCGAGGCTGCGGTGCTGCGGGCGGCGGGCCTCACCGCACCGATCCTCGTGCTCGGCGAGCCGTCCCCCGCCGAGTGGGACGACGCCGTGGCCCTCGACCTGCGGGTGACGCTGCACCACCTCGCCGCCGTCACCGGCGTGGGTGCTGCGGCGGTGGCGGCCGGTCGCCGGACGAGCGTCCACCTCAAGGTCGACACCGGCATGCACCGCATCGGCGCCGCGCCGGCAGACGCCGTGGCCCTGGCCGACGCGGTGGCCGCCCACCCGGGCCTCGTGCTCGAGGGCGTCTGGACCCACTGCCCGGTCGCCGACGAGCCGGGCAACCCCTTCACCGAGGAGCAGACCGGACGGTTCGACGCCGTCGTGGGCTCCCTCCGTTCGGCCGGGCACGATCCTGCGCTCGTCCACGCCGCCAACAGCGCAGCTGCGCTCGAGCACCCGGCGCTCCGCCACGACCTCGCGCGCTGCGGGATCAGCGTCTACGGCCTCGATCCGAGCCCGGCGCTGCGTGGCCGGCTGCCGCTGCGCCCGGCGCTCACGCTGGCGGCCGCCATCACGAACGTGGCCGTGGTCCCCGCCGGCGACGCCGTCTCGTACGGGCTCCGCCGGCCATGCCCGGTCGACACCGTCGTGGCGACCGTCCCCCTCGGCTACGCCGACGGCGTCCCCCGGCGCCTGGCCGAGGTGGGCGGCGAGGTGCTCGTCGCCGGGGCCCGGCGTCCGTTCGCCGGCACCATCACGATGGACCAGCTCCTGGTCGACTGCGGGCCGGCAGGTTCGCCCGCCGCCGACGCGACCGCCACCGGCGACGAGGTGGTCCTGCTCGGGCGCCAGGGTGCGGCCGTGGTCGAGGTCGCAGAGTGGGCGGAGCGCCTCGGCACGATCACCTACGAGATCACGTGCGGCATCAGCCCACGCGTCCCCCGCCGCCACGTCGGCCGAGACCGGTGAGCGCGGTCGCCCTCCCCGTCCCCGGGGTCCGGGTGGGGCACTGGACGGACCCCGTGGCCAGGACCGGTTGCACCGTGGTGCGCCTCCCCTCGGGGTCGGTGGCCTCCGGTGAGGTGCGGGGCGGCGCGCCCGCCAGCAGGGAGCTCGACCTGCTCGTGCCCGGACGGCTCGTGCGGGAGGTCAGCGCCGTGGTCCTGACCGGCGGCTCCGCGTTCGGCCTGGCGGCGGCGGACGGCGTCGTCGACGCCTGCGAGGCCGAGGGCATCGGCTTCCCCACCGCAGCGGGCCCCGTCCCGATCGTCGTCGCCATGGCCCTCTACGACCTCGCTGTGGGTGACGCCGCCGTGCGCCCGGGCCGGAGCGAGGGTGCGGCAGCGTGGGCGGCGGCCGGGAGCGGTCCGGTCCAGACGGGGCTCGTCGGCGCGGGGACCGGCGCGACGATCGGGAAGTGGCGTGGTCCGGGCGCCGCCCGCCCGGGCGGCCTCGGGTGCGCCAGCCGCAGCGCAGGGCCACTCGTCGTCGCAGCCATCGCAGCGGTGAACGCCGCCGGGGACGTCCTCTCCCCGGGCGCCGAGCCCGATGCCGAGCTGCACGGCCTCGCCCGGGCCCCGGGCGACCGGCCGTCGCTCGGCACGAGCACGACCGTCGGCCTCGTCGTCACGAACGGCCGGCTGGACGAGCTGGGCTGCCTGGCCGCAGCCCAGGGCGGCCACGACGGCCTGGCACGCGCCATCCACCCGCCCCACCTCTCCGTGGACGGCGACGCGGTGGTGGCGGTCGCCACCGGCGAGGTCCCCGCCACCGCCGACCAGGTGAGGACGCTGGCGGTGCTCAGCTTCGCAGCCGCCATCCGCCAGGCCGTCGAGGCCTGACCTGCAGGAGCGACCGTGACCCGGTCGCCAGGACCGCCGGGGGCGGCGACCGGGCTGCGCGCCCGTCGTAGCATCTGGGGGTGGCCGACCTCGGAGCGCTCGCCAGCGAGGCGAGCACCTGCCCGCGCTGTGACCTGGCGCTGACGAGGACCCAGGTCGTCTTCGGCGACGGCGACCCCCGGGCCGACCTCCTGCTGGTGGGTGAGGGCCCGGGCGCGGACGAGGACCGGCTGGGGGTGCCCTTCGTCGGCCGGTCCGGGCAGCTCCTCACCCGCCTCGTGGAGGAGGAGGTGGGCCTCGGCCGTGACCGCTGCTACACCACCAACATCGTCAAGTGCCGCACACCGGGCAACCGCGACCCGAAGCCGCACGAGGCCGCCGCCTGCGCGCCCTGGCTCGAAGGCCAGCTGGACCTGATCGCGCCGAGGGTCGTCGTCACCTTCGGCAACGTCGCCACCCGCCGGTTGCTCGGGACGAAGGAGGGCATCACCACCCTCAGAGGCCGCACCCACCCGTGGCGCGGCGTCACCCTCGTGCCCACCTTCCACCCCGCCGCGGCGCTCCGTGGTGGCCCGGCGACGGTCGCAGCGATGCGTGAGGACCTCGGTCGTGCCCGGGTCGCCCTCGAGCGCGGGCGCCCGGAGGGGCGGGCCGGAGACCGGGAGCAGGGCCGGTGACGGGCCCCCTCGTGGCCGTCACCCGGGCCGTCGACGACACGAAGGCGGTCGGCGCCGCCCTCGCCGCCCTCGCCCAGGCGGGGGACATCGTCCTGCTCTCGGGCGACCTCGGCACGGGCAAGACCGCCTTCACCCAGGGCTTCGCCGCGGGCCTCGGCGTCACCGAGCAGGTCGTGAGCCCGACGTTCACGCTGGCCCGGGACTACGACGGCCGCCTGCGCCTGCACCACCTCGACGTCTACCGCCTCGACCACCTGCAGGAGGCGATCGACCTCGGTCTGGCCGAGCTCACCGACGACGGCGGGGTGACCGTCATCGAGTGGGGCGAGGTCGTGATCCCCACGATCCCCCCCGACTACCTCGAGGTGCGGCTCTCCTACGGCGAGGCTGACGACGACCGGGTGGTCGAGCTCGTCACCGTGGGCGTGCGCTGGCAGGCCAGGGTCCGGTCCCTGGAGGCGGCCATCGGCCCGTGGCGGGGGGGCACCTGATGCTCGTGCTCGGGATCAGCACGGCGACGGCGCAGGTCGGCTGCGCCATCGCAGGCCACGAGGGGATCATCGCCTCGTTCCAGTCGTCGAAGGGCCGACGCCACGCCGAGACGCTGGCGCCTGCCATCGAGTTCCTCAGCGTGCAGGCACGGGTGCCGCTGCGGGAGATCTCGGCGGTGGCGATCGACGTCGGCCCCGGCCTGTTCACCGGGCTCCGGGTCGGCATCAGCACGGCGAAGGCGCTGGCGTCGACGCTGCGGGTGCCGATGATCGGGGTCACGAGCCTCGACCTGCTGGCGTTCCCCGTCCGGTGGTCCGACCGCCGGATCGTCTCGGTGGTGGACGCGAGGAGGGGCGAGGTGTTCTTCAGCTTCTACCGCCAGGTGCCGGGTGGGGTGCAGCGGCTCTCGGAGCACCGGGTCGGCACCCCGGCGGAGCTGTGCTCGGAGATCCAGGCCGTCGGCGGGGAGGTCCTGGCCGTCGGCGACGGCGCCATCCGCTACCGGGACGACCTGGCCGAGCTGACGAGGGTGGAGGTCGGCGACGGCTCCCTGGCGTACCCCTCCCCCGGCTCCCTCGTCGAGCTGGCCCACGCCCAGGCGCTGCGCGAGGAGTTCGTGCAGCCGTGGGAGCTCGAGCCGGTCTACCTCCGCAAGGCGGACGCCGAGATCAACTGGCAGGTGCGGGAGCGCCCCGACCAGGGCGCCGGAGGGCTCGGCGGACCAGGGTGAGCAGGCGGACCAGCCGGTGGCGGTGACGGCTGCCCGGGTGCCGGGCCCCGAGGGCCTGACCGTGCACCTCACGGCGATGCGTCGGCGCCACCTCCGCTCGGTGCTGCGGATCGAGGCGCTCGTCTACCCGAGGCCGTGGTCGCTCGGCCTGTTCCTCTCCGAGCTCGGCCTGCGGGCCACCCGCTCCTACCTCGTGGCCCGGGTCGGGCCGAGCGTGGTCGGCTACGCCGGCCTGCTGCTGGCGGCAGGCGACGGCCACGTCACCACCGTGGCCGTGGACCCGGACTGGCACCGCCACGGGATCGCCACCCGGATGCTGCTGGCGCTGGCCCGGACGGGGGTGCAGCGCGGCTGCACGAGCCTGACGCTCGAGGTGCGGGTCGGGAACGACGGCGCGCAGGCCCTGTACCGTCGGTTCGGCTTCGTGCCCGCCGGCATCCGGAAGGGCTACTACCAGGAGACCAACGAGGACGCGATCGTCATGTGGGCACACGATGTGGACCTGCCCGGCTACGCCCAGCGCCTCGACGCCATCGAGGCTGCGCTGCCGGGTCCCACCGTGGTGGAGGGGGAGCTGTGACCGAGCCGGGCGGGCAGGTCCCGAGCGGCCCGGCCGAGCGCCGTGAGCCGGCGACGGGCCTCACCATCCTCGGGATCGAGACGAGCTGCGACGAGACGGCTGCGGCGGTGGTGACCGGCGGCCACGACGTGCTCTCCTCGGTCGTGTCGAGCCAGGTCGACATCCACGCCCGCTACGGCGGCGTGGTCCCGGAGATCGCCAGCAGGGCCCACGTCGAGCTGCTCACGCCCGTCGTGGCGCAGGCGATGGTGGAGGCCGGGGTCTCCGACACCGAGATCGGCGCGGTGGCGGCCACCGTCGGTCCCGGGCTCGTCGGCTCCCTCCTCGTGGGCGTGAGCGCCGCGAAGGCGATGGCGCTCGTGTGGGGCGTGCCCTTCGTCGGGGTGAACCACCTCGAGGCCCACATCTACGCAGCGTTCCTGGAGGACCCGGCGCTCGAGCCGCCGATGGTGGTGCTCCTCGTCTCCGGCGGCCACACGATGCTCGTGGCCTTCCACGGGCACGGGCGCTACGAGGTGCTCGGCTCCACGGTCGACGATGCGGCCGGCGAGGCCTTCGACAAGGTGGCCCGATACCTGGGGCTCGGCTACCCCGGCGGGCCCGCCATCGACCGGGTGAGCATGCAGGGCGACCCCGAGGCCATCGCCTTCCCCCGGCCGCTGCGGGGGGAGGGCTTCGACTTCAGCTTCTCGGGCCTCAAGACGTCGGTGGTGAACCACGTCCGCAAGCACCCCGACGTCCGGACCGAGGACGTCGCGGCCAGCTTCCAGGCGGCGGTGGTCGACGTCCTCGTCGAGAAGGCGCGGCGGGCGGCGGCGTCGATCGGCGCCACCGCGCTGTGCCTCGGCGGTGGTGTGGCCGCCAACTCGCTCCTGCGGGAGCGGCTGCTCGACGCCTGCGTGGTCGACGGCCTGCACGCCTTCCTCCCGTCCCGGGCGATGTGCACCGACAACGCAGCGATGGTCGCCGCCGCTGCCTGGTACCGCCTCCGCGCCGACGGCCCGACCGGCCTCGATGCCGGCGCCGACCCGAACCTGCGCCTCCCATCGCTGGTCGGCCGCTGAGCGGATCCGGGGTTGCCGGTCCCCGGTGTCCGGCCTACTGTTAGCACTCGACACGTGCGAGTGCTAACGAACGGCTCGCCGGCCACGACCAAGCCAGCGCCCCGACACGGGTGATCCACACACACGGAGGCCAAGACAATGAAGCTCCAGCCCCTCGACGACCGCATCGTCGTGCGTGCGAACGAGTCCGAGGCCACCACCGCCTCCGGCCTCGTCATCCCCGACACCGCCAAGGAGAAGCCGCAGCAGGGCGAGGTCCTCGCCGCCGGCCCCGGCCGCCGCAGCGAGCAGACCGGCGAGATCATCCCGCTCGGCGTGAGCATCGGCGACACCGTCGTCTACTCGAAGTACGGCGGCACGGAGATCACCATCGACGGCGAGGACCTGCTCATCCTGACGAGCCGTGACGTGCTCGCCATCGTGCAGAAGTAGAGGACGCACACATGTCAAAGATCCTGAAGTTCGACGAGGAGGCGCGCCGCTCCCTCGAGGCCGGCGTCGACCGCCTGGCCAACGCGGTGAAGGTCACCCTCGGCCCGCGGGGCCGCAACGTGGTGCTGGAGAAGAAGTTCGGCGCCCCCACCATCACCAACGACGGCGTCAGCATCGCCCGCGAGGTCGAGCTCGAGGACGTCTTCGAGAACATGGGCGCCCAGCTGGTGAAGGAGGTGGCCACCAAGACCAACGACATCGCGGGCGACGGCACCACCACCGCCACCGTGCTCGCCCAGGCGATCGTCCACGAGGGCCTCCGCAACGTCGCCGCAGGCGCAAACCCGATGGGCCTCAAGAAGGGCATCGACAAGGCGGTCGCCGCTGCGGTCGAGTCGATCAAGCAGCTGTCGAAGGAGGTCGACGACAAGAGCGAGATCGCCCAGGTCGCCTCGATCTCCGCAGCCGACCCCGCCATCGGCGGTGTCATCGCCGACGCCATCGACAAGGTCGGCAAGGACGGCGTGGTCACCGTCGAGGAGTCGAACACCTTCGGCATGGAGCTCGAGTTCACCGAGGGCATGCAGTTCGACAAGGGCTACCTGTCGCCCTACTTCGTGACCGACGCCGAGCGCCAGGAGACCGTCCTGGAGGACGCCTACATCCTCCTGGTCAACGGCAAGATCAGCGCCGTGCACGACCTCGTGCCCGTGCTCGAGAAGGTCATGCAGTCCAACAAGCAGCTGCTGGTCGTGGCGGAGGACGTCGAGGGTGAGGCGCTCGCCGTCCTCGTCGTCAACAAGATCCGCGGCACGTTCACCTCGGCTGCGGTCAAGGCCCCGGGCTTCGGCGAGCGTCGCAAGGCGATGCTGCAGGACATGGCCATCCTCACCGGCGGCCAGGTCATCGCCGAGGAGGTCGGGCTGAAGCTCGAGAACACCACCCTCGACCTGCTCGGCACCGCCCGCAAGGTCGTCATCACCAAGGACGACACCACCATCGTCGACGGTGGCGGGTCCGAGGAGGACGTGAAGGGGCGCATCAACCAGATCAAGGCCGAGATCGAGAGCACCGACTCCGACTGGGACCGCGAGAAGCTGCAGGAGCGCCTGGCGAAGCTGGCCGGGGGCGTGGCCGTGGTCAAGGTCGGCGCCGCCACCGAGGTGGAGCTCAAGGAGAAGAAGCACCGCATCGAGGACGCCCTGTCGGCGACCCGGGCGGCGATCGAGGAGGGTGTCGTCCCCGGTGGGGGCACCGCCCTGCTGCGGGCCCGCTCGGCGGTGGCCGACCTCGGCCTCGAGGGTGACGAGGCCACCGGTGCGAGGGCCGTGTGGAAGGCGCTCACCGCACCGTCGTACTGGATCGCCCAGAACGCCGGCATCGAGGGCAACGTCGCCATCCAGCAGGCGGAGCGCGAGACCGGGGCCATCGGCCTCAACGCCGCCACCGGCGAGTTCGAGGACCTGGTCAAGGCCGGCGTCATCGACCCCGCCAAGGTCACGCGGGCGGCGCTGCAGAACGCAGCGTCGATCGCCAGCCTCCTGCTCACCACCGAGGCGCTCGTGGCCGACAAGCCCGAGCCCCCGTCCCCCGCTCCCGCCGGTCCTCCCGGGGGCGGCGGCATGGGCGGCATGGGCGGCATGGGGGGCATGGGCTTCTGAGCCCGGCGGCTGGCTCCGCCAGCCTCCCCGAACGACGTCACGAGGGCCGGCCCGTCGGGCCGGCCCTCGGTCGCGCACGAACCCGTGTTCGATCTGCGGGAGGGGGGTACGTGCCCGCCATGAGCGACCAGACCAGCGACCCTCGCGACCAGCCGAACACCAACACCGAGAAGGACCCCGACGACTGGGTCACCGGCGAGGAGGCGATGACCGGCGCCCAGGCCTCCTACCTGGAGACGCTGAGCCAGGAGGCGGGAGAGGCGTTCGACCCGGGCCTCACCAAGGCCGAGGCGTCGAAGCGGATCGACGAGCTGCAGGAGAAGACCGGCCGAGGTTCGGGGGGCGGCCGGTAGCCTCGGCGTCATGGAGCCCCGTCCCCCCGCCGACCCGTCGAAGCTCCTGAGCCAGTGGATGGCGTGGGAGAAGGGCGAGGAGACGCCAGGGCGGGTCATGGCCAACCTGAAGACCTCGGGCATGCGCGAGCTGCTCGAAGCCCTGGCCGCACCGCGGACAGAGGCCGCCGGCGCCGGTCGCTGAGCCCGCGCCCGGGGCCCGACGGCGAGGCGCCTGCCCGGATCGCCGGTGACGGTGGCCGCCGGGGGGAGGGGGCCCGCATGAGCGAGCAGCGCGGCGGTCCGCAGCGCATCCCCCGCCCCCACGCCAACCGGCCGGGTGCGCACGCCCCGTGGCACGACGCGTCCGACCGGGTCCAGGGCCCGACGATCGCACAGGTGCGGGCCGCCATGCTGGCAGCCGGGCCTGCGCGGCGGGCCCCCGCCGAGCACGAGGGGGCCCGGGCGGCCGCCGTCCTCGTGCCCCTGTACGAGCACGAGGGCCAGGTCTGGGTGATCCTCACCCGGCGGGCGTCCCACCTGCGGAGCCACCAGGGCGAGGTCAGCTTCCCCGGCGGTGGGCGCGACGGCGACGAGCCCCTCGAGCGGACGGCGCTCCGGGAGGCGGAGGAGGAGATCGGCCTCGACCCGGCGCAGGTCGAGGTCGTGGGCGAGCTCGACCACCTCTCGACCGTCACCAGTGGGGCGTTCATCGTGCCCTTCGTCGGCATCCTCGACGGCAGGCCGTCGACCCTGGTGGCGAGCCCGGACGAGGTCGCAGCCATCCTCCACGTCCCCCTCGCCGAGCTCCTGGCCGAGGACGTCTACCGCGAGGAGCTGTGGGGCTTCGACGACACCGAGCGGCCGATCTTCTTCTTCGAGCTGGTGGGCGACACCGTCTGGGGTGCCACCGCCTCGATGCTGCGCCGGCTCCTGGCGCTCGTGCTCGGGGTGCCCGTCGACTGACCATCCCGGGCGACGCCGCTATGTGGCGAAGATCGCCACCAGGACGGGCGCCACGACCAGACCGGGCAGGAACGACCCGACCGGGATCTTCTTGATGTCGAGCAGCCGCAGCCCGATCCCCACGATCATCGGCCCCCCCGTGGCCTCCAGCTCCGCGACCATGCGCTCGGTGAGCAGGACGTCGCCGAGCACGGCGCCTGCGAGGGTGAGCCCGCCCTGGAGCACGAGGATGCTGAGCGCGGAGAAGCCCACCCCCCAGCCGAACACGGATGCGAAGACCACCGAGGCGAGGCCGTCGAGGGCGGCCTTGATGAGCAGCAGCTGGGCGTCGCCCTCGATCCCGTCCTGGAGCGACCCGACGACCACCAGGGCCCCGACGCAGAAGGTCAGGCTGGCCGTCACGAAGCCGTCGACGAACGTCGACGGCGCCGCCGGTGAGGGGACCAGCTCGAGCTCGTCCGGATCGCGCTCGACGAAGGACGACGGACGGGGGGCGGTGTCGGCCCTCGGCCCCTCCGCTCGGCGGCGGATCCGCTCGCCCACGCCCTCGAGGCGGTCCTCGATGCGGAGCAGCTCGCCGACGAGCCCGCCGACGACGATCGACAGCACCGGGAACACGGCGTTGCGGGTCTCCAGGAAGCTGGCCACCCCCACCGCCAGCGTGACGAGGCCGAGGCCTGACAGCACCGTGGAGCGCACCCGTTCGGGGAGGCGGGGCCCCACGGCCATCCCCACGCCGGTGCCCGCCACCACGGTGATCACGTTCACCATCGTCCCGAGTCCGCGCACGCCGGCACGCTACGGCGCAGGGACGTAGCGTCCGGAGGCGTGGCGACCGACCTCGACCCAGGGGCGTTCCCGACCAGGACGACGTCGGTGCGGGGGTTCCGACAGGCCTTCGTCCACGAGGGCGGGGGCGGGGTCCCCGTGCTGCTCGTGCACGGCTGGCCCGAGACGAGCCGCATCTGGTGGCGGGTGATCGCCCCGCTGGCTGCGGCCGGCTTCGAGGTGATCGCCCCCGACCTCCGCGGCTTCGGCGACTCCGAGGTGGGTCCGGACGGCTTCGGGGACGTACCCGCCCACAGCCGGGACCTCCACGCGCTGTGCACCGAGCTCGGCCACCAGCGCGTCGTGGCCGTTGGCGGGGACCTCGGCGGGCCGGTCGTCCAGGACCTGGCGCTGCGCTTCCCGGGCTTCGTCGAGCGGCTCGTGCTCTTCAACTCGCCGCTCCCCTTCGACGCCGACGCGATGGCAGGCATGCGCACCCGCCCCCCAGCCGAGGCGGCCGACTACTTCCTCCGGCAGGGCACCGACGCCGACGGGCTGGCCAGCGAGCTGCGCACGCCGGAGGAGCGCAGGCGCTACATCGCCACCTTCTACACGTCGAGGTTCTGGGCGCACCCTGGCGCCTTCTCGGGTGCCGGCGAGGTCGAGTTCCACACCGAGCCCTTCGGCGACGCCACCAGCCTCCGGGCCTCGTTCCGCGCCTACGAGTCGGTCTTCCACCAGGGCGCCCGGTCGGAGCCGTCCCTCCTCGCCCGCAACCCCGACACCCCGGCCTGCATCCTCTTCGGTGCGTCGGACCACGTCCTGTACCCGGACTTCGACCGCATGGCTGCGGTGGTGCTCCCTCGCCACGTGGGTCCCTTCCTGCTCAGGGACTGCGGCCACTTCGTGCCGTGGGAGGCACCCGGGCAGCTCGTCGGGGCGGTCCGGGCCATGTGCGCCGACCTCCTCGGCCGGCCGCCGGCATGACCCGCTCGGGGGTCGCCCCAGCGGCCCCGGGGTACAGGAAGCCACACGCCGTCCAAAGGAGCGTCACCCATGTACATCGGGCTCGGCACGATCGTCATCATCATCATCATCATCATCCTGCTCCGGAGCTGAACCTGGCTGCGGCACGGCGGGCCGCCCCGTCGGGGACGGTCGCTACGCTCGACGGCATGGCGAGCCTGAGCTTCCAGGGCGAGACCCACGACGAGATCGTCCTCAAGGTCAAGCGGTGGCTCCAGTCGGCCGAGGAGGGCCCGTCGGGGGAGAGGTCGCTCACCCCGGTCGAGGCCGTCGAGCGGGGCGCGGAGCTCACCAAGGACGCGCTGCGGGTGCTTGCGGCGGTGGCCCCGGCGCCGATGGCGTCGAGCGACGTCATGAAGACGCTGACGACGATGGGCTACAAGGCCACCGACCAGACCCGCGACGCGGTGGTGGCCGGGCTCGACTCGCTCGAGCAGCTCACCGGGGGCGGCGTGGTGCAGCGCGCCGAGGGCGCCGCCAACGCCGCCGTGTGGCAGATGAGCGCAGCCGTGGCCAAGCAGCTGTTGAAGTCACTGCGCACGCCTCCCGCCTAGCACCGATGCACCACCCCGCCGGAGCCCCCCGGCGGTAGCCTGGCCCCTTCCACGGGCGCTGCGAGGGGACGTTCACACATGGCCGAGGTCGAGATCGGGATCGGGAAGTCGGGGCGCAGGGCCTACGGCTTCGACGACATCGCCATCGTGCCGAGCAGGCGCACGCGCGACCCCGAGGACGTCGACATCTCCTGGGAGATCGACGCCTTCCGCTTCGAGCTCCCCCTGATGGGCTCGGCCATGGACGGCGTCATCAGCCCGGCCACGGCCATCGAGATCGGCCGTCTCGGTGGGGTGGGCGTGCTCAACCTCGAGGGCCTGTGGTGCCGGTACGAGGACCCCGAGCCGCTGCTCGAGGAGATCGCCGAGCTCCCGGCGGAGAAGGCGACCCTGCGGATGCAGGAGATCTACCTCGAGCCGCTCAAGCCCGAGCTCATCGCGCCCCGGATCCGCCAGATCAAGGACGCCGGGGTCATCTCCTGCGCCAGCGTCACCCCCCAGCGCACCGCCGCCTGGGCCAAGGAGATCCTCGCCGCCGAGCTCGACCTGCTCGTCATCCAGGGCACGGTCGTGTCGGCCGAGCACGTGTCGAAGACGGTCGAGCCGCTCAACCTCAAGCGCTTCGTGCGCGAGCTCGACATCCCCGTGATCGTCGGCGGCTGCGCCAGCTACCAGGCGGCGCTCCACCTGATGCGCACGGGTGCGGCCGGCGTGCTGGTCGGCGTCGGCCCGGGCAACGCCTGCACGAGCCGGGGGGTCCTCGGCATCGGCGTCCCCCAGGCAACCGCCATCGCGGACGCGAAGGGCGCCCGCATGCGCCACCTCGACGAGACCGGCGTCTACTGCCACGTCATCGCCGACGGCGGCATGAGCACCGGGGGCGACATCGCCAAGGCCATCGCCTGCGGGGCGGACGCCGTGATGATCGGCTCGCCCCTGGCCGCCGCCCAGGAGGCGCCAGGTCGGGGCTACCACTGGGGCATGGCGACGTTCCACCCGACGCTGCCCAGAGGTGCCCGTGTCCAGAGCGGCACCCGCGGCTCGCTCGAGGAGATCCTCGTCGGACCGGCACGGGAGAACGACGGCCGGGTCAACCTGTTCGGCGCCCTGCGCACGTCGATGGCCACCTGCGGCTACCAGACGGTCAAGGAGTTCCAGAAGGCCGAGGTCATGGTCGCCCCCGCCCTCCAGACCGAGGGCAAGCAGCTGCAGCGGGCCCAGGGCATCGGCATGGGGGCCTAGCCCCCGCGACCGGCGGGCGGCGTCACCCTGCCGGCTCCACGCCGAGGCGGTGGCGCTGCGCCAGCTCCCGGTACGCCGGCGGGTTCATCTGCACCCACCACTCCGCCGGGGTCCCCGCCAGGTCCCGCTTCACGACGGCGGGTGAGCCGGCGGCGAGCACCCCGGCCGGGATGTCGGCCCCCGCAGCGACGAGCGAGTGGGCGGCGACCATCGACCTCGCACCGATGGTGGCGCCGTCGAGGACGGTGGACCCGTTGGCGACGAGGGCCTCCTCGCCGACCGTGGCGCCGTGCACGACGCACAGGTGGGCCACGGTCGCCCCGGGGCCGATCTCGCACGGCATGTCGGGCGGGCCGTGCAGCACGGAGCCGTCCTGCACGTTGGCGCCGGCGCGGACGACCACCTGCGAGTAGTCGGCCCGCAGCACAGCCCCGTACCAGACCGACGCCCCGGCCTCGACGACCACGGCGCCGACGAGGGTGGCAGTGGGGGCCACGAACGCCTCCGGGTGGACGGTCGGGCGCTTGCCCTCGAACGCGAAGAGCGGCATGGCAGGACGGTAGACGTCGCAGCGGTGGTGGCGCCGTGCGTGCGGGCGACGCCGGTGGCGCAACCCGAACCGGCCCGCCGGGTCCCGGCGGTAGCCTGCGGCATGGCTGCAGTCGCCGAGTTCGACACGGTGCTCGTCGTCGACTTCGGAGCGCAGTACGCGCAGCTCATCGCCCGGCGGGTGCGCGAGGCGAACGTCTACAGCGAGATCGTCCCCCACACGATCACCGCGGCCGAGATCGCGGAGCGGGCGCCGGTCGGCGTCATCTTCAGCGGGGGGCCGAAGTCGGTCCACGTCGAGGGGGCGCCGGCCATCGACACCGGCGTGTACGAGCTCGGGGTGCCGGTGCTCGGCATCTGCTACGGCGCCCAGCTCGTGGCGAGCCAGCTCGGCGGCCAGGTCGACAGGACGGGGAGGGGGGAGTACGGCCGCACCACCCTCACCACCCACGGCGCCTCGACGCTGCTCGGCCCGGCGCCCGACGCCTCCTCCCAGGTGTGGATGAGCCACTTCGACTCGATCACCAGGGCGCCTGACGGGTTCACGGCGGTGGCCAGCACCGTCGACGCCGCCGTCGCAGTGCTCGAGTCCGACGACCGGAAGATCTACGGCGTGCAGTTCCACCCCGAGGTCGTGCACACGCCCGGGGGCCAGGCCATGCTCGTCCGCTTCCTGCACGAGGTGTGCCGTGCCCGGCCGACGTGGACGACGACGTCGGTCATCGACACCCAGGTCGAGCTCGTGCGCGCCCAGGTCGGCTCCTCCCGCGTGATCTGCGCGCTCTCGGGCGGCGTCGACTCGGCGGTGGCGGCGGCGCTCGTGCACAAGGCCGTCGGCCACCAGCTCACGTGCGTCTACGTCGACACCGGGCTGATGCGCACGGGTGAGTCGGACCAGGTGGTGGAGACGTTCCAGCGCAACCAGGGGATCGAGCTGCAGCACGTCCGGGCAGCCGACCGGTTCTTCGAGGTGCTGGTGGACGTCGTCGACCCGGAGGACAAGCGCAAGGCCATCGGCGAGCGCTTCATCCGCGAGTTCGAGTCGGCCGCACGCGGCCTCGAGGACGCCAGGTACCTCGTGCAGGGGACGCTGTACCCCGACGTCATCGAGTCCGGGACGTCCGACGCAGCCAAGATCAAGTCGCACCACAACGTGGGCGGCCTCCCCGAGGACATGGACTTCGAGCTCGTCGAGCCGCTGCGGGCGCTGTTCAAGGACGAGGTCCGACGGGTGGGGACCGAGCTCGGGCTCCCGGACGAGATCGTCTGGCGCCAGCCGTTCCCGGGCCCCGGCCTCGGGGTGCGCATCGTGGGCGAGGTCACGCCCGGGCGGGCCGACCTGCTCCGCCAGGCCGACGCCATCGTGCGCGGGGAGGTGCGTGCCGCCGGGCTCGAGCGCGAGGTCTGGCAGTTCTTCGCCGTCCTCCTGGCCGACGTCCGCTCGGTGGGCGTGCAGGGTGACGAGCGCACCTACGGCCACCCCGTGATCATCCGGGCGGTCACGAGCGACGACGCCATGACCGCGGACTGGGCCCGGTTGCCCCACGAGCTGCTCGAGCGGCTCTCGAGCCGGATCACGAACGAGGTGGCAGGGGTGAA
>CADCSY010000059.1 GCA_902805555.1 uncultured Acidimicrobiales bacterium
GGCACACGAGGGAGCTGTGCTGGACGACCGGAGCACTGAGCAGGTGGGGGACGAGCAGCCGGTGGCAACCTCCACGGCTGACGATCTCCACCAGGACCGCCGTGATCACTCCTCGGTCGATGCGACCGTCCACCCGCCGGTCGAGTACCGCCCAGCGGAAGATCAGGGTGAGGGAGCGGGGCCGGTCGCCGAGGATGGTCACGCCAGGGCGACCGGGGTGGGCAGCGCCACCGTCGTCGATGAGCACGCTGTCGCGACCCCGACCGATGAGGAACCAGCTGAGGGCGTCGACGGCACTGCCGATGTTCCCGCTGGTGAGCTCGCGCTCGACGATCCGGGTGCAGAAGCAGCGGTGGTGGGCGACAGTCCCGAGGCGGACGACACAGGCGGGCGCGGTGCGTCGGCGGGCGAGCGTGCCCTCGGACCAGTCGAGGCTCCAACGGCTGGGGTGGCGTCCTGTGACCTGATGACGCTGGACGAGCAGGAGCGCGTCGCCGACCTGCACCCGGAGGTGGACCTGCGCACCGAGGTCGCCGGGGACTTCGACGCTGTTGCCTCCTCACCCTCTTCGGCGCACCAACCGAGTCGGTTCGCGCGCCCGCTGCCGAGGATCCTCGCCATCGCCAACCAGAAGGGCGGTGTCGGCAAGACCACGACGGCAGTCAACCTCGGTGCCTGCCTGGCCACCATCGGCTACCGAGTCCTCGTGTGCGACCTCGACCCACAGGGCAACGCGTCGACCGGGCTCGGGTTGAACCCGCACAACATGGAGACGTCGATGTACGACGTCATCCTGAACGATCTCCCGATCGAGGACTGCATCGAGCCGTCGTCGGTTCGGGGCCTCTTCGTGGCACCCGCCAGCCTCGACCTGGCCGGCGCCGAGATCGAGCTCGTGCCTGCCTTCAGCCGCGAGCTCAGGCTGAAGCGTGCGATCGGCGCGGTCATCGACGACTACGACTTCGTCCTCATCGACTGCCCGCCGTCGCTCGGCCTGCTGACCGTCAACGGCCTCGCTGCGGCGGACGAGGTCGTGGTGCCGGTCCAGTGCGAGTACTACGCCCTGGAAGGGCTCGGCCAGCTGCTGCGCAACGTCGACCTGGTGCAGCGGAACCTGAACCCGTCGCTGGCCGTCTCGGCCATCATCTGCGTGATGTACGACGCCCGCACGAAGCTGTCGGACCAGGTCGTGGCGGATGTGCGTGCCCACTTCGGCGACAAGGTGTGCCGCAACGTCGTCCCCAGGACGGTGCGCCTCTCGGAGGCACCGTCATTCGGGCAGCCGATCATCGCGTTCGACCCGACCTCGCGGGGTGCGATCGCCTACCGCGAGCTGGCCAAGGAGATCAGTGGTGGCGCGTCGCAGCGGACTCGGTAGGGGACTCGGGGCGCTCATCCCGGCGGAGGTGGCCAAGGCCAGCGATGCCGTACTCCGGGAGGTGCCCGTCGAGCAGGTGCGGCCGAACGCCAACCAGCCGCGGCGGCACTTCGACGAGGACACGCTCTCGTCGCTCACGGCCTCCGTCCGGGAGCTCGGTGTGCTGCAACCCGTGCTGGTCCGGGAGGGATCCGACGCCACCTTCGAGCTGATCGCAGGTGAGCGCAGGTGGCGGGCGGCGAAGCGGGCCGGGCTGGCCACGATCCCGTGCATCGTCCGGACCGCTGACGACATGGCTTCGCTCGAGGCCGCCGTGGTCGAGAACCTTCACCGCCAAGACCTCAATCCCATGGAGGAGGCAGCTGCCTACCAGCAGCTGATCGAGGACTTCCAGCTCACCCACGACCAGGTCGCAACCCGGGTCGGCAAGAGCAGGGTGTCCATCTCCAACACCCTCCGGCTGTTCCAGCTGCCGGCCAGCATCCAGCGGCAGGTGAGCGAGTCGCAGCTCACGGCGGGTCATGCGAGGGCCTTGCTGGGCACCCCGGATCGCGCCTTCCAGGAGTCCCTGGCAAGGCGGATCGTCGACGAGGGGCTGTCGGTGCGGGCCGTCGAGGAGGCCGTCCGGGCGCGCGCCGAGCCCGAGGAGGAGGCCGAGGAAGAGGCCGAACGTGTCGCCGCACCACCCCCCGTTCGAGGCCCGAGGCTCCGCCAAGCGGGGATGTACGAGCTCGAGGAGCTGCTCTCGGAGCACCTCCAGACGAGGGTCAAGGTCCAAGAGGGTGGCGCTCGTGGACGGGTGGTGATCGAGTTCGCCGACCTCGACGACCTCGAGCGCTTGTACCGGGCCATGACGGAGCCGGATCCGGCCTTCGCCGCGCGACGGCCGGCCATGGACGCAGGGCAGCCTGTGGAGGATGGTGGGCCGAAAGGCTCTACGGGAGGTTGATTCTCCCCATCCTGTGAGAAAGCCTGTGGACGGCTTGCCTTTCGTAGGCCCCCGTAGACGGCGAGTGCCCGCCCCCCAGGGGGGACAGGCACGCACCAGGTCACAGAGCGTAGGGCTACAGGTACTCAGCGAGCTCCTCGAGGAGCTGGCCCTTCCCCTTCGCCCCGACGAGGCGCTTCTGCGGCTCCCCGCCCTTGAAGATGATGAGCGTCGGGATGCTCATGACGTCGAAGCGGCGTGCGATGTCCGGGTTGTCGTCGACGTTCAGCTTGGCGATCCGGACCTTGCCCGCCTGCTCCGTGGCGATCTCGTCGAGCACGGGGGCGATCATCTTGCATGGCCCGCACCACTCGGCCCAGAAGTCGACGATGACCGGCTCGTCGGACGCGCCGATCTCCTCGTCGAAGGTGGCGTCGGAGATGGTGAACGTGGCTTCAGCCATGGGTGTTCCTCTCTTGGTGGTTCTCGGACTGCGTGTGGGTTGCGAGCGGGGCGCCGACGGCGGGGATCACCACGAGGTGGGTGTGTCGGTGAACTCCGGCGGGACCGCGTGGTTGACCTCGAGCCAGCGCTCTGCGTCGATGGCGGCCATGCACCCGGAGCCGGCGGCGGTGATCGCCTGCCGGTAGGTGTGGTCCTGCACGTCGCCGCAGGCGAACACCCCGGGGATGTTGGTGGCGGTGCCACCTGGGGTGGTGATCAGGTACCCGGACTCCTCCATGTCGAGGATGCCCCGGAACAGGTCGGTGTTGGGTCGGTGGCCGATGGCGACGAACATCCCGGTCACGTCGAGCGCCGACAGCTCGCCGGTCTTGACGTTGCGGACGTGGGCGCCCTCGAGGCGCTGCTCACCGATGAGGTCGACGACCTCGGTGTCCCAGAGGAACTCGATCTTGTCGTTCTTGAACGCCCGCTCCTGCATGATCTTGCTGGCCCGCAGCTCGTCCCTGCGGTGCACGACCGTGACCTTGTCGGCGAACTTCGTGAGGAAGAGCGCCTCCTCCATGGCGGAGTCGCCACCACCGACGACGGCGATCTGCCGGTTGCGGAAGAAGAAGCCGTCGCACGTGGCGCAGGTGGAGAGGCCGTAGCCCAGCAGTCGGGACTCCGCCTCGAGGCCGATCATGATCGAGCGGGCCCCGGTGGAGACGATCACGGCATCGGCCGTGTAGGTGGGCTCAGGGGCGTGGGGGTCGCCCACCCAGAGGTCGAAGGGGCGGTGGGAGAAGTCGACCCGGCTCACCTTCTCCGTGAGGAACTCGGCGCCGAAGCGGGCGGCCTGGGCCCGGAAGCTGCCCATGAGCTCGGGTCCCTGGATGCCGTCGATGAAGCCCGGGAAGTTCTCCACCTCGGTGGTGAGCATCAGCTGGCCGCCGGGCTGGTCGGTGGTGGAGGACGGCTCGCCCTCGATCACGAGGGGGGAGAGGTTCGCCCTGGCGGTGTAGATGGCGGCGGTGAGCCCGGCCGGGCCTGAACCGATGATGACGACGTGGCGGGACTCGGGCACAACTGGTCCTTCCTCGACCTGACGGAGGCTGCGACGTGTAGTGGAACACCCCTCGAAGGGGGAAGATTCCGACTGTCCGTGGCGGTCCCGTCAGCGAGGGTCACCCGACGACGCCCGCCTCGACCAGAGGAACAGGCCGACGAGGGTGAAGAGCACGCCGACGAGCAGGTGGGCCGACCACACGTCGCCGGGGAGGTAGACGTCGACGAAGCGCACGAGCGCGATGGTGAACAGGACCAGGACGGCGACGCCGAGCACGGCGGCGAGCAGCCCGTAGACGACGACTCGGGCGACGCGCTCGACCGGTTCGGCCGTCTTGGAGCGGACGGTCCCGACCAGCCGCTCGATGCTGTCAGCCGTCTCCGACGGCCAGTCCCGGCCCGACTGGCTCGAGGCCGAGACGGCCCCTGTGGTGCGTGTGGCCATCGTCGAGTCCGACATGGCGGAGAGCGTAGCGCCGGGTCGTGGACCACCTGGGTGTGGTCGGTGCCAGGACTCCCGCCTCATCCTCGGGCGTAGGACTGGAAGGTCACGAGCTCGCAGCCGTCACGACGCACCAGGGCCGCCAGCACCGTCTCCCGCGGACCTGGCCCGGCAAAGCCGTACACGATCGCGGCCGCACCGTCGACGGTGGCCGAGCCGAGGAGCACGAGCCCCCCGGCGTCGGGGAGCGCAGCTCGCACCGCTTCCTCGCACTCGTCGCCGCGTCGGGGACCACCGTCGGCGGCGGCCGGCGCCTCGCTGCTCGGTGGCGGCACGGCGGTGGTCGTGGCGCTGGAGCCCTCCTCCGACCCGTCGGCAGCGCCACCCTCCGCCGCCTCCTCGGACCCGCCCGACGATGCGTCCGCCTGGGCAGGACCACCCTCCGGGCGGACGGCTTCATCGGTGGCGTCCTCCTCCCCGACGGGCCCGAGCGCGGCGTCGATGACCGGGCGGAGGTCTGCCTCCCGCTCGAGCGCTCCGAGGTCGCCGACGTCGACGGGGGCCCCGGCGGCCTCCACTTCCGCACTGTCCTCGTCCGACCCGCCCGCTGCTCCCTCCCCCCCGGAGGTCGAGCGATCGGCTGCCGACGTCTCTGCAGCCTCTTCGTCGCTGCCGCTGCGGAGCAAGGGCAGCGCGAGGGCGACCAGGAGGAGTGCTGCTGCCATCCCCAACCAGGGGGTGGCGGTACGGTGACGCCACCGGCCGGGTCGCCGGCGGGAGATGGTCGTGACCGGCGCGCCGGACGCACCCGGCCGCTCGTCGTGGGCCGGGCGGTGGGCGGCGATGGCGGCGGCGATGGCTGCGTCGCGCACCTCGTCGTCGATCGCCACCGGCGCAGCCACGGCGTCGCTGACCGAACGCAACCGGTCGACGGCGGCGCGGCAGCGTGCGCACGCCCGGAGGTGGATCGCCTCCTCTGCGGTCGCCTCGGCGTCGAGGGCGGCGCTGACGGCCTCCTCGTCGAGGTGCGGGCCGTTCGCGGGGTCGGGGGGCGTGTCGAGGCTCATGTCCGTGGGGTGGGACGTCGGGGCGGGGGGGCCGGGTTCCCTCCGAGCACGTCGGCCAGGGCGGCCCGGCCCCGGGCGATGCGTGAGCGCACCGTCCCGGGCGGGATCTGGAGCACGGCGGCGATCTCGGCGTAGTCCAGGGTGCACACGTCACGGAGCACGACGGCCGCCCGGTGCTCCGGGCTGAGCGTGGCGAGGGCGTCGTCGACCAGGAGCCGGTCGGCCACCGCGTCACCCAGGTCGCCACCTCCGTGCTGTCGGACGCCCGTCTCCGTCTCGGCAGCTTCGTCGTCGAGGCCCGGCGCCGGACGCCGGCTCCGCCGCCTCAGCTCGTCGAGGCAGGCGTTGGTCGCCACGCGATAGGCCCACGTGGAGAACGCCGACCGTCCGTCGAAGCGTGGGAGGCCCCTGACGATGGCGAGGAGCGCCTCCTGGGTGGCATCGTCCGCGTCCGTGGGGTTGCCGCACATGCGTCGGCAGAGCGCAGCGATCCGGTCGTGGTGGCGGCGCAGCAACGTGTCGAGGGCCTGTCGGTCACCGTCCCGTGCCGCGACGACGAGCCCGGCGTCGTCACCTCCGACCCCCGTCGCCCGAGCAGCACCCGGTGCGCCGGAGCGTGGACCTCCATCACCCGGGCCCTCGGGCGGAGGGAGGTGGGCGAACGGGACGTCGGGGAGCGGGGAGGTGCCGGAGCCCGGGTCGGTGATGGGCGGAGCGTAGGAGATGCCCAACAGCCGGCGTCGGACGGCTCAGCCGCTCAGCCGCAGCTCGGCGACCTCCATCCGGAAGGCGCCGGTGCGGTTCGCCTCTCCCAGGTCCGTGAACCAGAGCAGGACGTGGGTGCCCTCGGCTCCTCCCAGGTCGAAGCTCGTCCCGCCGTCGATCCCCTGTGCCTGCGCCACGGGCTCGCCCCAACCTGCGAGGTCGGTGGGGACCTCGTCCGCCACGTACACCGACGCCGACCAGCCGACGGTGGCGGCGTCGACCTCGAGCGTCTCGACCCGGGAGCGCTCGGCCAAGGTCGTCACCACCCCCACGCCCTCCTTCAGGCCCCCGAACCTCCGGCTCCTGTACCCCTCGCTCTCCCAGGCCGTGCCCGGGTCGGCGTCGACCAGCGCCGGCAGGCCGCTGTCACCCTCCTCACCCCCGCCCGGCGGCGGGTCGAAGGAGGTCGGTGGGCCGGCGATCGTGGGGCTGTCGACGGCGTCGTCGGGATCGTCGGCTGCGCCCGTGGCGTCGTCGGAGGCACCGGAGCGCACCGCGTCGAAGAGGTCGCGCCCCACCTCGGTGCGCCCGAGGAGGGCTCCGATCAGCCCGACCGTGCCGGCCACCACCACGATCAGGAACGCAGGGACGATCCAGGACCGCTCCCGGTTGGCGAAGGCAGCCACCCCTGCCGGCGGCGTGTGCTGCTCCCGAGGGGCGGCCCGTCCGATCTCCCTCGTGTGGTCGAGCGCCGACGTGCTGGTGGCATCGCCCATGTGGAGGTCGTGGACGCCGGGGTTCGCAGCGAGCAGCGCCTCGCGCAGCGCCGTGGCGGAGGGATGGCGATCGTCAGGCTGGCGGGCCATCGCCTTGAGCACGACCTCCTCGAGCCCCCGTGGGATCCCCGGCTTGATCTGGCGAGGGGTGAGGGGGGTCGTCGTGAGCCGGGCCAGCGCGGTGGTCGTCTGGTTGCCGCTGTCGAAGGGGGCTCGCCCGCACAGCGCCTCGTAGAGGACGATCCCCAGCGAGTACACGTCTGACCGGGCGTCGAGAGGTGTGCCCTCGACCTGCTCGGGCGACAGGTACTTCGCGGTACCGACCACCTCACCGACCTCGGTGAGGTCGCTCGCGGCCTCGGCCGCCTTGGCGATCCCGAAGTCGGCCACCAGCACCCGGCCGTCGTCCGACAGCAGGATGTTGCCCGGCTTGACGTCGCGGTGGACGAGCCCGCTCCGGTGTGCGTGGGCCAAGGCGTCGGCCACCTGCGCCCCGACGGTGACCACCTGCGCCGGCGTCATCGGTCCGTGCTGGTCGAGGTGGGCCCGCAGCGTCGTGCCCCGCACGAGCTCCATGACGATCGCCTCGGTGGCCCCGTCGGAGAAGGTGTCGAACAGCGCCACGATGTGGGGGTGCGACAGCCGGGCGGCCGCGACGGCCTCCCGCTTGAAGCGCTCGACGAAGGCGGCATCCCTGGCCAGGTGGGGGAGGAGCACCTTGACGGCGACGGGGCGGGCGAGGACCTCGTCGAGGCCCTCCCACACCTCCGCCATCCCGCCCCGGGCGATGAGGCGGACGAGCCGGTACCGGCCGCCGATGGGCGGACTGGCGGCCCCCGGTCCGGGGGGCGTCGACCCCTGGGCAGGGTTCGGGGGCGGCTCGGGCACAGCCCCGTCACCGTACCGGTCGACCATGGGCCACAAACGACGGATCCTCTCGCGCGGGAGGACCCGATCCCGCGTCGGGGGCGTCAGCTCGTGCCGGGCACCTGGTAGGTCACGCCCATCACCCTGGGCCCGCCGTGGACGCCGATCGTGGCCCCGATGTCGCCGACGTGGATGGACTCGCGCGGGTGGTGGGCAGCGAGCAGGTCGAGGAACTGCTCGATGTCGGGCGCCTGGCCGTGCATGACGCTGAGGTTCTCGACGGCCCCTGCGGCGACCACCTTGTCGACGAGGTGCTGGAGCGCCTTGGTGCGGGTCCTCGGCTTGGCCTCCTGCTGCACCTCGCCCGTGCTGATGTCGATGATGGGCTTGATCGAGAGCAGCGTGCCGAGCATCGCCTGCGCCCCGCCGACTCGGCCGCCCTTCTTCAGGTTCTCGAGCGTGTCGAGGGCGCCGTACACCCGCGTCCTCGGGATCATGTCGTCGACGATGCGGACGACCTCGTCGGCGCTCGCACCCCCGGCAGCCGCCCGCGCCGCCACCTTGACCTGGCTGCCCAGCCCGGAGGTGATGGAGCGGGAGTCGACGACGCGGACGTCGGCCCCCTCGATGGCCCGTGCGCCGTTCTGGGCGGAGGCCATCGTCGCCGACAGCAGGCTCGAGATGTTGATGCACACGACGCTGTCGGCCCCGGCGTCGAGACTCGCCGTGAAGGCGGCCTCGAAGGCGCCCGGCGAGGGTGCAGCGGTCTCGGGGAGCACCGATGCCGACGCCAGCTTGGCGTAGAACGCCTCCGGCGTCAGGTCCTTCCGGTCGACGAACTCCTCGGCGCCGAAGCGGATGGACAGCGGCACCACGGTGACCCCGAGGGCCTCTGACTCCTCGTCGGTCAGGTCGGCGGCGCTGTCGGTGACGATGCGGACGGCCATGTGCGTTCCCCGTTCCCCCCTCCGGCCGGTCGGCCGGTCGGAGCGCCACCGTAGGGCCGGGGGCGTGAGGGGGACAGCAGCGCTACAGGGTCGAGCCGGTGGACGTCAGCTCGACGCGCACCAGGTACCACGACGCCAGCTGCTCGACCCGGTCGAAGACCCGGGCGTCGGCCTGCTTCGTGACGGTGAGGGCGACGCGACCGTCGGTGAGGATCTCGAAGTGCTCGAGCGTGGCGTCGTCGGCCAGCACCTCGTCGCGAGCGGCTGCCTCCGCAGCCGCCAGGTCGTGGCCCCGCAGCCACTCGCGCCCGCCGGCTGCGGTGGCTTCGGCGGCGGTGGCGTCGAGCTGGACCCGCACCACGAGGGGACCGCCGAGGTCGACGGCGGTGAGGAGCGCGAGCCCGCCGAGCACGAGACCCGACCAGCTCGCCATCACGCCACCTGGCCGATCGGGGCGGCGGGTGCTTTGTCCCTCGGGCAACCTTCCACCTGGCCGTCGTCGGCATGCTGTCGCCGGGGCTTGAGCGCGAACGCCGGATCGTCGCTGCGCCGGCGAGTGGCCAGGAGTCATCGGTGGCTCGACGACCTCCGGGCGGGCGGGCAAGGCCCGCCCGGTCACCGGCGCACCCGTCGGACGACGCCCGTGACGAGCGACACCGCCTCGGGGACCCGCAGGGACCTGGCCACGAGGAGGTAGGTGGCGCCGGTCGGCGCGCCCGCAGCGACCAGGCCGGGAAGGGGGCCGAGATCCACCGCTGCCGGGCGCAGCGCCAGCCCGACCAGCGAGGCCGCCCCGGCGGCGAGCAGGAGGCGCCCGAGGGTCCCGCCGCCGACCCGCACCCGCAGCTCGTGACGGCGGAGCCGCCGGCGCAGCAGCCCGAGCTCGAGCCACGCAGCGGCGCCCGATGCGGTGGCGAGCCCGACCGCCCCGAGGCGCAGCGCCCCGTCGGCGCGGACCGCCTCGGGGAGCGGGGCGAGGGGAGCGGGGGGTCGCTCGAGGAAGAGCACCCCGTCGACCCCCGGTCCGACCAGGCCGACGCGGTCGAGCTGGAACATGAGCACGAAGCCCAGCAACCCGGCCGCCGCCACCCGAACCGCTGCGATCTGCGCCGGGCCCTTGGTGTCGCCCAGGGCGTAGAGGGCGTTCTGCACGAGTCGGCTCGTGGTGGTGGCGAGGAGCCCGAGCGTGAACGCCGCCAGCACGTACCAGACGAGGCGGGCGTCGTCGGCCCTGAACTCGCCGGTCTGGAGCAGCGCGCCGACGACGAGGTCCCCGAGCACCAGGTAGGCGACCGACGTGCCGACCACGAAGAAGGCGATGCGGGCGAGGCCGGCGGGGAGCCGCTCCGCCAAGGCAGCCGAGGTCCCCTCGCCGTCCGACGGGGCCCGGCCCCCGGCGGCCCGACTCAGCTCCGGCAGCTCCGCGGCGGCGACGCTCATGCCGAAGAGGCTGACCGGCAGCAGGTAGAAGACCTGGGCGTAGCCGAGCGCTGACACCGCCCCGACGGCCAGGAGGCTGGCGAGCAGGAGGTCGACGTAGGCCGAGAGCTGCACGACCCCTCGCCCCGCGACCACCGGACCGAAGCGGCGCAGGACCTCCCGCACCCCCGGGAGGTCACGGCGCAGGCTCAACCGCACCGGCCGCAGGATCGAGAGCACGGCCGGGAGCTGCACCGCGAGCTGGAGGACCCCCCCGGCGAAGGCTCCCCAGGCCAGGCCGATGGCGAGCGAGCGGTCGGCCGCCCCACGGATGCCCAGCGTGACGAGCACGACGATCTGGGCGACGTTCCACAGGACGGGGGCCACGTAGGAGAGGAAGAACCGGCGATGGCTGTTGAGGACCCCGAGGCACCACGCTGAGAGGACGAGCACGCCGATGCCGGGCGTGAGGATCCGGGTCAGCGTGACCGTGAGCTCGAACGTCTCGCCGGTGAAGCCGGGAGCCAGCAGCCTCGTGAGGGGCCGGGCGAACACGACGCCGACCAGGACGAGCGTCCCCGCCAGGGCTGCCAGCAACCCGGCGACGGCACCGGCGATGCGGCCCGCCTCCTCGTCGTCCCCACGGTGGAGCGCCGACGCGTAGACCGGGATGAACGAGGCGGAGAGCACGCCCTCCCCGAGGAGGTTCTGGAGCACGTTCGGGATCCGGGAGGCGGCGCGGAAGGCGTCGACCGCGGGGCCGACGCCGAGGTAGCCCGAGAGGGCCCGCTCCCGGGCGAGGCCTGCGATGCGCGACAGCAGGATCCCGGCCCCCACGAGCGCAGCCGAGCGGCGGGCGCCGGCCACCGGGGTGGCTGCCGGAGCGGGGGCGGCGGCACCCGCTCCCGCCTCCTGGCCCGGCTCGGGACCGAGGCCGACACCGATGGCGGTCTGGGAGACGCTCGCTTCGGACGGCGTGGCGTCGGTGCCTGGCCGGGGGGCGCTCGGAGCGGCGACACCCTCGCCCGGGGCGGCGGTGCCCGACGGTCGCGACGGACCCCCCCCGCCGTCGCCGCCCACGGGGTCGGCAGCCATCAGGTCACGGGCACGAGGCGCTTGGCCCGCCGCACCGTTCGCCAGTGGCGGACCCACCACAGCAGGAGGAAGAAGCCGGCGCCCGCCGACAGGGCGACACCCACCCCCGAGAACGCGGTCGAGCGGATGGTGACCTGCGTCCTCGCGATCTGGAGGCGACCGTCGGGCGACGTGATCGTCACGAGCAACGGGAAGGTGCCGGGCGAGCGCACCCGGACCGGCACCACGAGCGGCGTGTTCTCGCTGGTGAGCTCGAGGTCGTAGGACCAGCGGCTCTCCCGCCGGTCCGGTCCGAACGCCAGCTGCTCGCTGGCCAGGGTCACCCGGACCGACAGGGGGGCGTCGCCGTCGCGCACGAGCGTGAGCGGGATCGTGCCCTCGCTGTCGGCCAGGCGGATGGCCGCGTCGACCACGTCCACCCGGCCGAGGCGGGCGTCGACACCGGCGCCGACCGCCGCCAGGTACGCCCGCCGCTGCGCCAGCTGGAGCTCGGCGGCCTCGGCCAGGAGGGTGAGGTCGCTGAGGTCCCTGAGGTCGGTCGGGTCCGCCAGCATGGAGGCGAACCCGGTCAACCGGGCGCGGGCCGACTCGATCTCCGAGCCGACGACCCCGAGGCTGCCGCCGGCCGGGGCGACCGTCCTGACGAGGGGCCCGCCCTCCTCGACCTGCGGGTCGACGCCGCTGAAGTAGCCGTCGAGCGTCACCGGTCGGAGGATGGGGGAGCTGGCGAGGCCGCTCAGCACTGCCTGCAGGAACCCCGGGTCGGCATCGACCCCCGGTCCAGGAGCCAGCACGACGCCCCGCGGCCGGAGCGGCCCGGGCTCGTCACCGTGGAGGACGGCAAGGTCGGCGAGGACGTGCTGTGCGGCCAGGACCGGGTCCTCGGCTGCGTAGCGGGCGGACAGGGCGGGCTCGGGCGCCGCTCCCCGCAGGGTCGAGCCGACGGCGAGGCCCCCGATGGCGAACGGTCTCGTGAGGCTGAGGCGCAGGTCGACAGGGGACAGCGCGCTGTCGGGGAGCAGCACCTGGTCGACGCCGACGGTGGCCAGGCGCTCGAGTGCGTCCGGGCCGAGCCCACCGTCGGCCACCCACGTCCTGGCGTCGGTCCGGGTCCCGAGCACCGCATCGACCGCAGCGTCCCCTCGCAGACGCTGCGCCGGCAGGTCCTCGCCGAGACCGGCGGCCTCGAGCGCGTCCGGGTCGACGTCCACCCACGGCTCGGACACGACCTGCCGATCGGGCAGCGCCGCCCGCAGGTCGGCCAGCACCGCCTCGGCTCGTCCGGCGTCGGCGGCACCCTCGGTGGCCGCCAGCATCGTGAGCGCCTCCAGCGTCTCCGGTCTCGGCGTGAGGGTGAGTGGGGTCCCCGAGGACGACGCCAGCACCTCTGCCAGCGCCTCGAGCTGGCCGAGGACGTCGGCCTCGAACCTCGTGCTGCCGTCGGGCTGGCGGGCAGGGGGTGCGTGCACCGGTTGGACGACTGCGACCCGCAGGGGCGTCGTGCCCTCCGGTGGGGTGCGGACGAGGTAGGTGGTGAAGGGGGCGGGTGGCTCGACCTCGGGGTCGGCGGGTCGCACGCCCACCACGAGCGGGTAGACGCCGGGCCGGGACATGCCCTGCACGGTCCGCTCGCCGGGGACGGCGGTCGGCCCGCTGGTGAGGCGCACCTGACGGGTGCCGTCGGGCTGCACCGCGAGCTCGCTGAGCGGCACGATCACCTCGGCTCGCCGGGCGCCGAGGAACCGCCCCTCGAGCGTCGCAGCGAACTGCGACCGTGACGTCACGGCCGTGTGGAGGTCGAGCACGACGGCGCCGTCTGCGGGGACGTCGGCGCCCACCCCGAGCCGCAGGTCGAACGGCTCCCCGAGGCCCACCCAGTCCGTCTGGTCGACGAGCGTGACGCCGTCGGCGGAGGCGACGCTGGCGTCGTCGCCGAGGTCCGGCGGGCGGTCCTGCCTGACCGGGTCGCCGCCGGTGGTGGGGACGGCGGGTGGGTCGAGGTTCCCGGTGGTGCCTGTCTCCGGTCGGCCCGATCCGTCCCGGGGTGCCGCAGCGGTCGGTGAGCCGATGCGGGCCGGCCCGGTGATGAGGAGGGCGGCGACGAGCACCAAGAGGAGCGCGGCCCACCGCGCGGCGCGACCCGGTCTGGTCGGGTGCGAGGAGCGCCTCACCGAGCGGGCTGGTGGTCCGCGAGGGGCCGGGTGAGGACGGCGAGGCCGCTCGGCTGCAGGCGGAAGCCGAGGTGGAGGTACAGCCGGAGCGCGCGCTCGTTGGCCACCTGGGTGTTCACCACGGCTCTCTCGACCTGGCGCGCCTGCATCCAGCGGAGGGCATCCACCACGAGGGCCGTCCCCAGCCCGATCCCCGACGCGCCCGGCTCCACCGCCAGGCGCTGGAGGTACCCGCGGGGACCGGCTCGGCCGGCGACGGCGTAACCGACCACCTCACGTCCGGCGGCGACCCGGTACCTGGCCTGGGGGGTCGCCGCAAGGGCCTCCTCGAGGCCGGTGGCGTCGAGGCGCCAGAACGGCGGGAAGGCCGTGCGGTCGACGTCGAGGGTGCGGCTCCGGTCCCAGCGGTGGCCACGTCGAAGCCGCACGCCCCCTGGGAGCGGCGGCGGCTCGGGCAGGCCGTCGAGGTCGTGGGCGAGCAGGTGGAGCTCCTCGTGCACGGCGAAGCCGTCCTCGAGGAAGCCCTGCTGCTCCCGCCGGGCGAGCGCACCGGTGAGCACCGAGTGGTAGCCCCGCTCGGCCAGGACGCCACAGCAGTGGCGGACCATCGCGGCGGTGACGGGCGGCGCCTCCCCGAGGGGGGTCACGTGGGCGACGGCCGGGTCACCCCGCCACGGGACGACCCGCACCCGCTCGGGGCCCCGGCGGACCACGTCGACGCCACGCACCGGACAAGGGTACCGACCACCTGCGCCCAGGGAGGGGGCGTGGGTCCGACGAACCGGGGTGCTCGGGCCGCCGTCGGCGGCCCGGCCCGCCACCGCCCGGTGCCTGCTCGCTACCCTGGCGAGCCTGTCCGTCCTGTTCCTCACCCACGCAGCGCTGGCGGGCCACGACGCCGGTCTCGGTCATCCCGAGCGGCCAGCCCGACTCGACGCCGTCGGGGCCGGGGCCCGGGAAGCCGGGGTCGACGGCGCGCTCGTGCCCGTCACCGCCAGGCCCGCGAGCCGGGACGAGCTCGAGGCGCTGCACCCTGCGGCCTACCTCGATGCCCTCGAGCGGTTCTGTGCAGCGGGAGGAGGGGAGATCGACGCCGACACCGGCGCCGTCCCCGCCTCCTGGACCGCCGCCCTCCTCGCAGCCGGCGCCGGGCCGGATGCGGTGGAGCGGCTCGATCGCGGGGAGGCGTCGGCTGCGTTCTGCGCCATCCGCCCTCCGGGCCACCACGCCTCGCCTCGCCGGGCGATGGGGTTCTGCCTCCTCAACAACGTCGCCGTCACCGCCGCCGTCCTCGCCGACCGGGGCGAGCGGGTCGCCATCCTCGACTGGGACGCGCATCACGGCAACGGGACCGAGGCGGCGTTCTACGACGACCCGCGGGTGCTGTACGCCTCGCTGCACGAGCACCCGCTCTACCCGGGCACGGGCCGGCTGCGTGACACCGGCGGTGCCGGTGCCGAGGGCACGACCGTCAACCTGCCCTTGCCCTCGGGGACGACGGGTGACGTGGCGCTGGCCGCGCTCGACGAGGTGGTGCTCCCGGCGATCGAGCGCTTCGAGCCGACGTGGCTCCTCATCTCCGCCGGCTTCGACGGGCACCGTGACGATCCGCTGACCGGCCTGGCCCTGTCCAGCGGCGACTTCGCCGACCTGACGGGGCGGGCCATGGGCGTGGTGCCTGCTGGTCGGCGGATCGCCTTCCTGGAGGGCGGCTACGACCTGCGAGCGCTCGCCGACTCCTCCGGGGCGTGCCTCGCCGCCCTCGCCGGTGAGGACCACCGTCCCGAGCGTGCGACCTCGGGCGGGCCCGGTCACCACGTCGTCACCGCAGCCAGGGTCGTGCACCACCTGGCCTGAGGGCCGGCGAGGAGGCGCCGAGCCGGATCTGCGCTCAGGCCGGGCGGCGTGCGGGTCGATGAGGTCCTGTGACCGTCCATCCGCCGAGGAGTCCGCAGGAGCCGGGTGGCACGGGTCCCGTGCTCCGCAGCGTCGGTCTCGAGCGGTTGCTCGAGCACCTGTGCCGGTCCAAGGGCTCGGACCTCCACCTGAAGGCGGGCGCCGCGCCGCGCATCCGGGTGCACGGCCACCTCGAGGTGGCACCGTTCCCGGTGCTCACCGCCGACGTCATGACCACGATGGCCGGCGCCGTGCTCTCCGCAGACCGGGCTGCCGAGTTCGCCCGCACGAACGAGGCCGATGTGGGCATGGCGGTCGAGGGGCTCGGCCGGTTCCGGGTCAACGTCTACCGCCAGCGGGGCACGATCGCCATGGTCCTGCGCAGGGTGCCGTCGGTCGTCCCCGCCTTCGACCAGCTCGGAGTGCCGCCCGTCCTCGAGCAGCTCGCCAGCGAGGTGAGGGGCCTCGTGCTCGTGACCGGCCCCACCGGTTCGGGCAAGACCACGACGGCGGCGGCGATGATCGACCACGTCAACCGGACGCGCGCCGTCAACGTCGTGACCATCGAGGACCCGATCGAGTTCGTGTTCGACGACCGCTTGGCCATCGTCAACCAGCGTGAGGTCGGCGATGACACCGGCGGCTTCGCGGAGGCCATGCGCCGGGTGCTCCGTCAGGATCCCGACGTGATCTTCATCGGCGAGATGCGCGACCCCCGTACGGTGCGTGCGGCGCTGGCGGCGGCGGAGACCGGGCACCTCGTGCTGTCGACGCTGCACACGGCCGACACCGTCGAGACCGTCAACCGGATCGTCGACTTCTTCCCGTCGTCCCAGCACCGCCAGGTCAGGCTCAGCCTGGCCACGTCGCTGCGTGGGATCGTCAGCCAGCGCCTGCTCGAGCGGGCGGATGGGGCGGGGCGGGTGCCGGCGGTCGAGGTGCTGGTCAACACAGGACGTGTCGCCGACCGCATCGCCGAGCCCGACACCGGTGGCGACACCATCCACGAGATCCTGGCCGACGGAGAGTTCTACGGCATGCAGTCGTTCGACCAGAGCCTCTTCGGGCTGTACCGGGACGGCCTGGTGTCGCGACGTGACGCGCTGGGCGCAGCCACGAACCCCCACGACCTCGGCCTCGCGATCCAGCGGGCGGGCCTCACCGCGGGGGCGGGGGCGGGGCCGACGGGCTGACCTCCGAGGTCGGTCAGCCGAGCGGGCGCACCAGCTCGACGGTCACGGTCGCGCCCGAGGTGGTGGTCGCCGACAGGTCCACCTCGTGACCGAGGAGGAGCGCCGGGTCGACGCCTGCGAGCCCTTCGAGGTCGTCGAGGCCGAGCGAGAGGACCTGGCGGGCGATCGCCCCCCGGACCGCCTTGGCGTGGTGGGACTCGACCCGCCGCCCGACGGTGCCGTCCGGACGGGTGACCTCCACGACGATCCTCGGGGTGATGCGCCGCTCGTAGGTCGTGCGTGTCAGCGAGCGCCAGGCGGCGGCGTACTCGCCCGACAGGAGGTCCCACACGACGGCCCCCCGCACCCGGTTGTCGAGCACCGGCGAGAGGCGCGGCCGCCACCAGCCGGACAGGCGGCCGAGGGGCGGGAGCACCGTGCCCATGGTGAGGGCGTAGGCGGGGATGCGGTCGCTCGGCGCCACCAGGCCCCACAGGCCGGACAGGACGATCAGGTCGCGCTCGAGGCGGCTCCGTGCCGGCCGGGGCAGCGATGCTGCGTCGAGGTGCTCGAAGAGCACGCCGACGTATCGCTCGATCGTCCGCAGGGTGGGCGCCCGCTCGAGGCCGGTGGGCCCTCCCGCCGAGCGGAGGGCTCGCAGCACCCGCCGCCGGTCAGGGTCGAGCTCCGCGAAGCGGCCGGGCGGCGCATCCCGCCAGCTCGGCGCCGTGCCCCCGGTCGCCTTGCCCCTCGACGGTGGGAGCAGGACCACCGGCGTCGGCACGGGGCCAGGGTGCCACGGGCCCGGCTGCTCGCGACCGGGGGTCACCCAGGTGGTCGGTTCAGCCCGGGGGCTCGATCGCTGCGCCTGCGCGCTCGTCGAGCGCCTCGACGAGTCGTGGGTCGCCGACGCGCAGCAGGTTCTCGAGGACGCCGGCGACGTGCGTCGACTGGGTGTGCATCGACGTCAGCAGCTCGGTCCGCTGGTCGTCGCCCAGCTCGGCCCAGTGCGCCCGCAGCAGCTCGGTGCCGCTGACGAGGACCGCGACCGAGCTCAGGAGCGAGTGGGCGACGACCAGCAGCAGGTCGTCGTCACCCGCCGGCGCCGCAGGAGGCTCGAGCCCGCCCGCGGGGGGCGTGGCGTCGGCCGGCACCCCACTGACGCTACCGGCCGCCACCGGGGAAGGCCTTCGGGGGCACCAGGTGGTGGCCGGTACCGTTGACCCGTGGTCCCCGCACGGCTCCGACCCGTCCTCGACGAGGTCCGGCCGGTGGCGGAGCGCCTCGCGGGATCCGGTCATCTGACCTACCTCGTGGGCGGTTCCGTGCGGGACCTCCTGCTCGACCGGGACCCGGACGGGATGGATCTCGACCTGACCACCGACGCCCGTCCGGACGACATCGAGCGGGCCGTCCGGGGCTGGGCCGACGTGGTGTGGACCCAGGGCAAGCGCTTCGGCACGATCGGGTGCCGGAAGGCGGGGCGCGACATCGAGATCACCACCCACCGGGCCGAGGTGTACCGGCCGGACTCGAGGAAGCCCGACGTCACCTTCGCTGACGCAGTCGAAGCCGACCTGTCCCGCCGCGACTTCACGGTCAACGCGATGGCGCTCCTCGTGCCGGCCGGGGGCGGGGCCGACGAGCAGCCGGAGCTCATCGACCCCTTCGGCGGGGCCGTGCACCTGGCGACCGGGCGGCTCACGACCCCCCTCTCGCCGGAGGAGTCCTTCACCGACGACCCGCTGCGCATGCTGCGGGCGGCGCGCTTCCTCGCCGGCTACGGGCTCGTCCCCGACGACGCCCTCGTCCAGGCCGTCGGCACGCTCCACGACCGGCTCGAGATCGTCTCTGCGGAGCGCATCCGCACCGAGCTCGACAAGCTGCTGGTGGTCGACCGGCCCGGGCCCGGGCTGTGGTTCCTGGTGCGCACCGGCCTGGCCGAGGAGTTCCTCCCCGAGCTGCCCGCCCTCGCCCTCGAGCAGGACCCGGTCCACTCCCACAAGGACGTGCTCGCCCACACGATCGCCGTCGTCGAGAACACGAGGCCCGAGCGGATCGTGCGCCTCGCCGCCCTGTTCCACGACATCGGCAAGCCGAAGACGCGGTCCTTCGGACCCGGCGGCAAGGTCATGTTCCACCACCACGAGGTGGTCGGCGCCCGCATGACCCGGGATCGCATGCAGCGCCTCCGGTACTCAACCGACGACATCGACAAGGTGAGCCGCCTGGTCGAGCTCCACCTCCGGTTCCACACCTACAAGATGGGCTGGACCGACAGCGCGGTGCGCAGGTACGTCCGTGACGCGGGGCCGCTGCTGGGCGAGCTGAACGAGCTCACGAGGTGTGACTGCACGACTCGGAACAGGCGTCGTGCCGACGAGCTCTCCCGGCGCATGGACGCGCTCGAGGCCAGGATCAGGGAGCTCGAGGCGGCGGAGGAGGTCAAGGCGATCCGCCCCGACCTCGACGGGGCGGCGGTCATGGCCCACCTCGGCATCCCGCCCGGGCCCGACGTCGGCAGGGCGCTCGCGTTCCTCCTGGAGCTCCGTCTCGACGAAGGTCCTCTCGGGCCCGAGGAGGCAGCGGCCCGACTCGACGCCTGGTGGGCGGCACAGTCCGCCTGACGTGTGGAGCCGCAGGGTGCCGGAGGTCAGGCGCCGGGCACGGGCGCCGGCTCGACCACCTCGTTCCCGAGGCTGCCGGCGGCGGTGCCGGCCACGTGGGCCGGGGCCCGCCGTCGCAGCACGACCAGCGCCACCAGGCAGAGCACCGCCCCGACGGCGAAGGCCGAGGGCTCGCCCCCCACCGCCACCACGACGCCGAGCACGAGGGCGCCGACGCCCTGGGAGAGGTCGAAGAAGATCGAGAAGGTCGCCACCGCCGAGCTGCGCTCGGTCGCAGGCGCTGCGTCGATGACCAGGACGTTGAGCGCCGGGAACAGCAGCGACGAGCCACCGGCGAACACGGCGGTGCCGACGTAGAGCCCGAGCGGCACCTGCCACGCGGCCATCACGGCCAACCCGACCGACAGGCACACCAGGGCTGCGGTGGCGGTCCGCACCGGCCCGACGACGTCGGGGATCCGGGCACCGAAGATGCGCACGGCGAGCACGCCACCGGCGTAGAGGGCGAAGACCTGCGAGGACCCGTCCAGGCCGATGTCGCCCACGTAGAGCGGGACGAAGGTGGAGAAGCCGGCGAAGCCGATGAGCGACAGGCCGAGGACGCTGCCGGGCACGAGCGCCGCCGGGTGCAGCAGCCGCCTCGGACCCTTCGGCTGACCGATGTGTCCCACCGGGGTCCACCAACCGAGCACCGCCGCCACCAGGCAGGACGCACCTGCGACGGCCCACACCGACGTGAACCGGTCCTCACCGAGCACCCACTCGCCGAGGGCCGGGCCGAGCGCCAGGCCGCCGTAGATGGCGACCGAGAAGTAGCTCGCCGCCTCCCCCCGCCGGCTGTCCGGCGCCAGGTCCTGGATCGCGGTCGCCGCCCCCACGAAGAGGGCCGCCTCGCCGACGCCGGTGACCAGGCGCATGGCGATGAGCACCGGGAGGCTTGACGCGAGGCCGTAGCCGGCCACCGAGGTGGCCACGACGAGGGCGCCCCCGATGACGAGGACCCGCCTGCCCCGCTGGTCGCCGATCCGGCCGATCCAGGGCCGGAGGAGGGCCGCGGCGAAGGAGAAGGCGCCGACGGTGATGCCGACGGCGACGTCGGTCCCCCGGAGCGGGCCTTCGACGTAGAGCGGCAGGACCGGGGCCAGGGTCCCGATGGCGACGAAGTAGGCGAGGGCGGCGCCGGTCACCAGCGCGAACGGCCCCGTCACGAGGCGGTCGCGCGCAGGCATGGCACTCATTCTGGAGGCGTCCGGTGCCTCCTGCTCACGGTCGCGGCCTGCTCGGTCGAGCGTGGGATCACGCACCACCGCGTGTGGGGATTGCCACCGTGCGCGCGGAGGCGCAGGTCATCGCGGTTTCGAACCGGGGCATCGATGGTAGGGGGTTGAGCGGCGGAGGAACTACTGATGCCGAGGAGGCAACGATGATCAGGAACAAGCTCGCAGGTGCCGCGGTCGGAACACTGCTCTTGGGTGGTGTCGCCGTCCCCAGCGCCGCAGCGCAGGAGGAAGACGCACCGCTCGACAACCCCGTCACCGAGGACACCAGCGCTGACGACGAGGGCGGCTTCGACGACTGGGGCCTGCTCGGACTCCTCGGCCTGCTCGGCCTCGGTGGCCTCGCCAAGAAGCGCAACGACGACGTCGTGCGCCGTGACACCACCACCGGCACCGGGTCGTCGACCCAGCGCTAGTCCCGATGTGGCCGACCCCTCCCCGGTGACACCGGGGAGGGGTCGTGTCGCGTCCGCCACGCATCCGTAGCGCACGCCGCCTGTGGGGGACCCACCCTGCCGCAGGTGCGGTCCGAAGCGACTGCGTGGGAGCCCCCTCGGCGACGGGCACGGGCCCAGCGTTGGGAGCCCGGCTAGATCCCCTGCTTGCGGGCTCGCATGACGAGCGTGCGGGGCACGTGCTCGAAGGCCGCCCGCCAGTGCTGGCTCCGGGGGGCTCCGGCCACCGGCTCGGGCTCGAGCACGGTGTCCACCCGGAAGTTGGCGCGGCCCAGCGACGTGAAGAGGTCACCGAGCGTGTGGCGGTACTCGGTGAACGTGGCGCCGTTGCGCTCCACGTCGACCGGTGTCCGGTCGAAGTACGAGCGGCGGATCAGCAGCGCAGGGTCCGCCTCGTCGTCGATCATGTCGTAGGCCGGGTGGGGGAGGCTGAACACGAGCGGTCGCTCGGGCTTGAGCACGCGGTGGACCTGGCGGAAGACGCGGTCGAGGTCCTCCACGTAGCCGAAGGCGTAGGCGGAGAACACGAGGTCCATGGTCTCGGCCCGGACGAACGCCAGGTCCGCCAGGTCGCCGTGGCGGAGCTCGACCTTGACCTTCTCGCGCTCGATGAGCCGCTTGGCGAAGGCGAGCTGCTCGCTCGAGATGTCGACGCCGATGGCGTTCGCCCCCTGCCGGGCGAAGGCGATCGAGCACTGGGCGCCGCCGCAGCCGAGCTCGAGGACCCGCTTGCCGGTGACGTTGCCGCACAGGCGGAGGTCCGCCTCGGTGCCGATGTCAGGGCCGTAGTGGGCGACGTCAGTGGGCAGCTTGGCGCCGGCCTGGTAGGCGGCGGCGTGGCGGTCCCAGGCGGCGGCGTTGTCGGTCGGCATGCCGCCAGTGTGGCGCAGACAGCCCGGACCGCTGAGCGGACGCGGGCGGGAATGGACGGGGGACCCGGCCGGTTGAAGCCATCGAGGTCGTTGCGAGTGCAACAACTTCGGAGGAGCCTTCATGAGCACCACGAACAGCCAGCCCCGTCGCCCGGCAGCGGTCGTCGTCCCGGCGGCACGCCGCTTCCACACCCGGGCCGGGTGGCTCGACTCCCACCACAGCTTCAGCTTCGGGCACCACCGCGACCCTGGCAACACCGGCCACGGCCTCCTGCTCGTCAACAACGACGACCGGGTCCGCGCCGGGACGGGGTTCGACACCCATCCGCACCGGGACATGGAGATCGTCACCTGGGTGCTGGAGGGGACCCTCGAGCACAAGGACTCCGAGGCGAACCGGGGCCTCCTCTACCCGGGCCTGGCGCAGCGGATGAGCGCCGGCACCGGCATCTGGCACTCGGAGATGAACAACAGCGGGGCGGAGGACGTGCACTTCGTGCAGATGTGGGTGCTCCCCGACACGGAGTCGGTCGATCCCGGCTACGAGCAGCTCGACATCAACGCGGAGCTCGACCGGGGCGGCCTCGTGCCCATCGCCTCCGGCAAGGGCCACGACGCAGCCATCTCGCTCCGCCAGGCGAGCGCCGTGCTGTGGGGCGGCCGACTGCAGCCGGACCAGCGGGTGGACGTGCCCGACGCCGGCCACGTCCACCTGTACGTCGCCCGTGGCTCCGCCGTGTTCGACGATGGCCTCACCGTCCTCGAGGAGGGCGACGCCGTGCGCCTCACCGCCGCCGGCGAGCGCCCCCTCGTCGCCGGGCCTGCGGGCGCCGAGGTCCTCATCTGGGAGACGGCCTGAGGCACCGGCGGCCGATGCGGCCGCCGGCAGCCCGGCCCAGGCGGTCGGCTCCAACCCGGCTCGGGCGTGCGCCACTGGCTCGACCCGGTCCTGACGGGAGGGGCGCCCGCCGGTGCCGGGGCACGGTGCGGGCGCCGGGTGGCCCCTCGTCCTGTGGGGCCCGGTCGCAGACGTCGCGACCTGCGGACCGACAGGACGGGTGCCCGGTGGCTACGCCACGGTGCCGGTGGAGAAGTCCTCCCCCTTGGCGAAGGCCTCGACCATGCGGTGGGCCACGTCGTCGTGGTGCTGCACCGGCGGCGACTTCATGAAGTAGGCGCTCGCCCCCTCGACCGGTCCGCCCATGCCCCTGTCCTTCGCCAGCTTGGCGCAGCGGAGCGCGTCGATGATGACGCCGGCCGAGTTCGGCGAGTCCCACACCTCGAGCTTGAGCTCGACGTTGAGCGGGGCGTCACCGAAGTTGCGGCCCTCGAGGCGGATGTAGGCCCACTTGCGGTCGTCGAGCCACGGCACGTGGTCCGACGGGCCGATGTGGACGTCGTGGGCGTCGATGCCGTTTTCGAGCTGGCTCGTGACCGACTGCGTCTTGGAGATCTTCTTCGACTCCAGGCGCTCCCGCTCGAGCATGTTCTTGAAGTCCATGTTGCCGCCGACGTTCAGCTGGTAGGTCCGGTCGAGCACCATGCCGCGGTCCTCGAAGAGCCGGGCCAGCATCCGGTGGACGATGGTGGCGCCCACCTGGCTCTTGATGTCGTCGCCGACGATCGGCACGCCGGCGTCGACGAACCTCTTCGCCCACACCGGGTCGCTCGCGATGAAGACCGGGATGGCGTTGACGAAGGCGACGCCGGCGTCGAGGCACGCCTGGGCGTACATCTTCTGCGCCTCCTCGGATCCGACCGGGAGGTAGGACACGAGGACGTCCGCCCCCGAGTCCTCCAGCGCCTGGGTGACGTCGACCGGCTCGAGCGGGCTCTCCTCGCAGGTCGCCCGGTAGTACTTGCCGAAGCCGTCGAGGGTGGGGGCCCGGAGCACGGTGACCCCGAGGTGGCCCACCGGGCTGAACTTGATGGTGTTGTTCTGCCCGCTGAAGATCGCCTTGCTGGCGTCGATGCCGACCTTCGTGGCGTCGACGTCGAAGGCGCAGACGAGCTCGATGTCGCTGATGTGGTAGCCGCCGAGGGTGACGTGCATGAGGCCGGGGACCTCGTCCTGCGGGTCGGCGTCCTTGTAGTACTCGAGCCCCTGCAGGAGCGAGCTCGCGCAGTTGCCCATGCCGGCGATGGCCAGCTTGATGGTGCTCATCGGGAACCTCCGTTGGCCGGGAAGGCCGTGTCTGTGCCGGCGGTGCTCGCCGGCAGGTGCGTGGGGAAAGCCGGTGCGGCCGCTGCTGCAGCAGCCGGTGGTGCGAGCGGTGCGGGGGACGCCGTCGTGTCGGGAGCCGCGATCCCTTCGCCCCCTTCGGGCAGTGAGCGCTCCCCGTCGAGCAGCCGGTCGAGCCAGGCGATGTCGCGCTCGGTCGTCTCGGTGTGGTGCTCGAGGAGGGAGCGGCGGTAGCGGTCGAGCCGGTCGCCCCTGGCCCGGATGGTGCTGTGCGCCTCGCCGAGCCGCTCCACCAGCGCCGCCCGCCTGCGCTCGAGCAGTCCGACCCGGGTGGCCGGATCCGTGAAGCGGCAGAAGGCGACCTTCACCGGGAAGCTGCGCTCGTCGTCGGCCGGGTCGGCGATGAGCTGGGCCAGTCGGGCCTCCCCGGCCGGGGTGATGCCGTAGACCTTCTTGTTGCGGGGCCCCCTGGCGGCGGCCCTGCGGGACGCCCGGAACGCAGCCGCCTCACCGGTGAAGGAGCCGGTCATGGGCGTGTCGGGCACCACGGCCGACCGCTCGCCCGCCACCGCTGCCACCGCGCCATCCCGCTCGAGGCGGTTGAGGGCGGGATAGAGGGAGCCGAACGAGACGGCCGAGCGGGTGCCCGTGACGTCGCGCAGCCGCTTCTTGAGCTCGTAGCCGTGCAGGGACCCCTCCTTCAGGAGGCCGAGGACGGCGAGCTCGATCACGGAGGCCAACCTATCGACCCGATATATCGATCACAACACAACGGTGCAGCGTCCGCAGATCCGAGGGCCGGAGGCGCTCGCTAGCCTTGCTCGGTGACCTTCCGGGCCTATCGCTTGGG
>CADCSY010000060.1 GCA_902805555.1 uncultured Acidimicrobiales bacterium
ACGCCTGGATCATCCCGGGCCTCACGTTCGCCTCGTTCTGGCTGATCCTGTTCTTCGGCAAGCGGCTGCCCCGTGGCGGGTCCGAGATCGGCATCGCCGCCGTCGCCCTCGCCTTCGTCCTCGCCTGCGGGATGGTCGTGCAGTGGGCCGACCGCCCGGCCGACCTCATCGTCGAGCACGGCGGCGGCGAGCACGCCGAGGAGGAGGGCGAGCACGCCGAGGCCGAGGGCGGCGGCGCTGGGGAAGAGGGCGGTCACGCCGAGGAGGAGGAGAAGGAGGAAGGTGAGCACGAGGAGGCGCTGGCGGCCGGGCTGGCGCCTCCGGGGGGCGCCGACGTCGTCGAGGCCGCCGCAGCCGAGGCGGGCGAGGAGCCCGAGGGCATCCGCGACGCGGTGGTGCGCAACCACACGTGGTTCGAGGTCGGGGACGTCAAGGTCACGCTCGGCACCTTCGTCGACGGGTTCACCGTCGTCATGCTGTTCGTCGTCGCCCTGATCTCGCTGCTCGTGCACGTCTTCTCGACGAACTACCTGCACGGCGACGTCCGCTTCACCCACTACTTCGCAGCGCTCAGCCTGTTCACCACCGGCATGTTCCTGCTCGTGGTCAGCTCGAGCACGCTGCAGCTGCTGTTCGGCTGGGAGCTCATGGGGCTGTGCAGCTTCATGCTGATCGGGCACTGGTGGGAGAAGCAGGAGAACTCGAACGCAGCGCTGAAGGCGTTCCTCACCACCCGCACCGGCGACATCGGCCTGCTCGTCGGCATCGTCACGCTGTTCTTCGCAGCGGACCAGACGTTCGACATGAACACCATCAACTTCGCGGCCCTGAACGGCGACATCGGCGAGACCGCCCTGCTGGTCGGGGCGGTGGCGCTGTTCATCGGGGTCATCGGCAAGTCGGCGCAGTTCCCGCTCCACACCTGGCTGCCCGACGCCATGGCGGGTCCGACGCCGGTGTCGGCGCTGATCCACGCCGCCACGATGGTGGTGGCGGGCGTCTACCTCGTCGCCCGCCTGTACGGCGTGTTCTGGGAGGGCTTCGACATCGCCGCCGGGGGTGCCAACCCCATCGCGATCATCGGCGGCATCACGGTGATCATCGCCGCCGTGCTCGCCTTCGTGCAGCGAGACATCAAGAAGGTGCTCGCCTACTCGACGGTCAGCCAGCTCGGCTACATGATCATGGCCCTCGGGGTGGGCGCCTGGACCGCAGCCGTGTTCCACCTCTTCACCCACGCCTTCTTCAAGGCCCTGCTGTTCCTCGGGTCGGGGTCGGTGAGCCACGCCGTGCACAGCTTCGACATGAAGTCCGAGATGGGCGGGCTGCGCAAGCACATGCCGATCACGTTCGCCACGTTCATCATCGGGTCGATCGCCCTGGCCGGGCTGCCGCCGCTCGCCGGGTTCTGGTCGAAGGACGAGATCCTCCTCGGCGCCGAGCTCAACGGCTACCCGATCTTCATGTACGTCGGGCTGGTCGGCGCCTTCATGACCGCTGCGTACATGACCCGGTGCGTGTACCTCACGTTCTTCGGTGAGTACCGCGGCCACGGCCACCCGCACGAGTCGCCGAAGGTGATCACGATCCCCCTCATCGTGCTCGCCGTCTTCTCGATCGGCGCCGGCCTCCTCAACTCCCCGTTCTCCGACTACGCCTTCTTCACGTTCACGGAGCCGGCCTACGTCATCGCAGCCGGCGTGCCGCACCACACGTTCGAGATCGGCCCCGCCCTCATCTCGACGGCGGTGGCCGCCGCCGGCGTCGCCGTCGGGCTCGTCCTGTTCTTCATGGGCAAGCTCCCGAAGGGCGTCACCGAGCGCAGCGGCCTCGCCCGTGCCGGCTACGCGTTCCTCGCCAACCGGTACTACCTCGACCACCTCTACACCGGCGGCATCATCGGCGGCATCAAGGGCCCCATCGCGAGGGCGGCCTACTGGTTCAACCAGAAGGTCCTCGACGGCGTGGTGAACGGTGTGGGCAACGGCGCCCGGCGGGCCGGCGAGTTCACCTACAAGCACATCGACCAGGGAGTGGTGGACGGGGCCGTCAACGGCGCCGGCATCGGCGCCGGCGGCGCCGGCGGCTTCCTGCGCACCATCCAGACCGGCCGGGTCCAGCAGTACGGCGCCCTCCTCTTCGGAGCGACCGCAGTGCTGGCCATCGGTCTCGTGCTCCTCGTCTCGGCCTAGGAAGGGAACCACCCCCACGATGGACAGCTTCGACGACTACGCCCTCACCGCAGCGGTGTTCCTGCCGCTCGCAGGGGCCATCGCCATGCTCCTCGTGCCGCGGGACGCCGAGGGGACCCACAAGCTGCTGGCCCTCGCCACCAGCGTGGCCACCCTCGGCGTCGGCGGCTACCTCCTGGCCAACTTCGACTACGACCGGGCCGGCGACATGCAGTTCGGGATCGACAAGCCGTGGATCGAGGTGATCAACAGCCGGTACATCGTCGGGATCGACGGCATCTCGCTCCCGCTGCTCATCCTCAGCATGGCGATCGTGGTGCTCGTCATCCTCTACAGCTGGACGCACTTCCCGGAGCCCCACAACCCCAAGGCGTTCCTCATCCTGATCCTCATCCTCGAGGCAGGCATGAACGGCACGTTCGTCGCGCAGGACCTCATCCTCTTCTTCGTGTTCTTCGAGGTCGTCCTGCTCCCGATGTACTTCATGATCGGCGTCTGGGGCGGGGAGAACAGGCAGTACGCAGCGATCAAGTTCTTCCTGTTCACGCTGTTCGGCTCCGCCCTCATGATCCTCAGCTTCCTGGCCCTGTTCTTCCTCGTGCAGGAGGCCAACGGCGGGGAGGGGACCTTCGCCATCCCCGACCTCATCCGCCTGGCCAGCGACAACATCACCCGGGACACCCAGCTGCTCATCTTCGGCGGCATGTTCATGGGCTTCGCCATCAAGGTGCCGATGTTCCCGTTCCACACCTGGCTGCCCGACGCCCACACCCAGGCGCCCACGCAGGGCTCGGTGATCCTGGCCGCCATCCTCCTCAAGCTCGGGACCTACGGCTTCATCCGCATCGCCATCCCCATCCTCCCCGACGCCGCGGTCGAGTGGGCCCCCTGGATCGGCGGCCTGGCGGTGATCGGCATCATCTACGGCGCCCTCGGCTGCCTGGCCCAGTCGGACATGAAGCGCCTCATCGCCTTCTCGTCGGTGGCCCACATGGGCTACGTCATGCTCGGCATCGCCACCCTCACCGACTTCGGCCTCAACGCCGCCGTGTTCGGCATGGTCGCCCACGGCCTCATCACCGGCATGCTCTTCTTCGTCGCCGGCTCGGTGAAGGAGCGGTTCCACACCCTCGAGCTGGCCCGGCTCGGCGGCCTCCTCAAGCAGGCGCCCCGCATGGGGTGGATCCTCGGCTTCTGCGCCATGGCCAGCCTCGGGCTCCCCGGACTCGCCGGGTTCTGGGGCGAGTTCCCTGCGATCCTCGCGGCCTACAACCCCGCTGAGGGGCTCTCCGAGGAGCTGTTCAGGGGCTACATGGTGGTGGCTGCGATCGGGACGGTCTTCGCCGCCGGGTACCTGCTGTGGATGCTGCAGCGGGCTGCGTTCGGTGAGCCGAAGGCCGAGTGGGACGCCGTCCGCATCTCCGACATGCACTGGAACGAGTACGCCGCCTGGGTGCCGCTCCTCGTGTTCATCGTCGTGCTCGGCGTCTACCCGAACCTCATCTTCGGGCTCACCGACGACGCCGTGCGGACTGCGGTCTCGGCGCTGGGGCGTTGAGCGTGCTCCACCTCCTCGCCCAGGCCGAGCCGTTCCGCTCCCCGACGGTCGACTTCCACGCCTTCGCGCCCGAGATCGTCCTGAGCGTCTCGATCGTCGTCGTCCTCCTCGTCGACCTCGTCTTCGACGAGCGGGGCAAGTGGGCCACCTCGTCGATCGCCGGCATCGGCCTGCTCGCAGCACTCGTCCCGGTGCTGACGCTCGCAGTCGACGGCGCCGACCGGTCGCTGTTCGACGGCGCCTACGTCGTCGACAACTTCGCGCTCGTGATGAAGGCGCTGTTCCTGCTCTCGGGCTACGTGACGATCCTCATCAGCGCCCGGTACATCGCCGAGGGCGACTACTACGAGGGCGAGTACTACTTCATGCTCCTGTGCTCGCTGCTCGGCATGCTCGTCATGGGCTCGGCGCGCGACCTCATCAGCATCTTCGTGGCCCTCGAGCTGCTCAGCATCCCCGCCTACCTGTTGGCCGGCTGGCGCAAGCGCGACCTGCGGGGCAACGAGGCGTCCCTGAAGTACTACCTGCTCGGGGTGTTCGCCGCCGCGGTGATGCTCTACGGCATGTCGCTGATCTTCGGCGTCACCGGCTCGACGATCCTCACCGAGATCGGGGCCGCGCTGGACGGCGGGGAGGCCCCTGCGCCGATCGTCGTCGTCGGCATCCTGTTCATCGTGATCGGCTTCGCGTTCAAGGTCTCGGCCGTCCCGTTCCACACCTGGGCGCCCGACACCTACGAGGGCGCACCCACGCCGATCACCGCCTACCTCTCGGTGGCGTCGAAGGCGGCCGGCTTCGTGGCGCTGCTGCAGCTCGTGTTCATCGGCTTCCTCGGCCGCAGCGACGTGTGGGGTCCGCTGTTCTGGGTGCTGGCCGCCATCACGATGACCGTGGGGAACCTCATCGCCCTGCGCCAGACGAACATCGTGCGGATGCTCGCCTACTCCTCGGTGGCCCAGGCGGGCTTCATGCTGGCTCCCTTCGCGGTGGCGGGTGACATCGACGTCGACCGAGGCGGACCGCTCGCCGCCATCCCCCCGGTCGTCACCTACCTGCTCATCTACGCGGCGATGAACCTCGGCGCGTTCGCCGTGGTGATGGTGGTGGCCCGCAAGACCCGCTCCGGCGAGCTGTCGAGCTACGGCGGGCTCTTCGAGTACGCACCGGGGCTCGCGGTCCTGATGACGGTCTTCATCTTCGCCCTCGCCGGCATCCCGCCCCTCGGCGGCTGGCTGGCGAAGTTCGTGGTGTTCCGGGCGCTGCTCGACGCCGGGACCCCCGCCGCCATCGTCCTCGCCGTCATCGCCGCGGTGAACTCGGTGATCTCGCTCTTCTACTACGCGTCGGTCGCCCGGGAGATGTGGATGCGGCCGGTCCCCGACGGCGACCGCGCCCCGATCCGGATCCCCGCCAGCCTCGGCTCGGCCCTCGCCCTCGCCGCCGCCTTCACCCTGCTGTTCGGCGTGAGCAACGTCGCCACCCGCTTCGGGGACCTCGCCATCTTCGGCTTCCTCCCGTAGCGGTGCCCACACCGCCCGCCGGCCTCCGGAGCTGGCGGTGATCCCGGTCCGAGGGGGCCCGTTCCGACCGCGAGCTCGGCCCTGCGGCCGCCCTCCGAACGGAGCCGGCGGCGACACCGGCTGCGGTGGGCCCTGTCCGACAGCCAGCTCCGGACCGGGTGGGGGCGTGAGTGGATGAGGACCGCGGCCCGGCGTTCGGCGCCGTGGCCGAGCGCATCGCGCGAGTCGGTCCCGTGCCCTTCGGCGAGTACGTGGAGGCAGCCCTCTCGGGGCCCGAGGGGTTCTTCACCCGAGGGGGAGGCGCCGGTCGGAGGGCCGACTTCCTGACCAGCCCGGAGGTCGGGCCGCTCTTCGGTGCGGTGGTGGCACGCGCCCTCGATGCCGAGTGGGAGCGGCTGGGGAGCCCTGACCCGTTCGTGGTGGTCGAGGCGGGTGCCGGTCGGGGCTCCCTCGCGAAGGCGATCCTCGACGCCGACCCGTCATGCGCACCAGCGCTTCGCTACGTGCTCGCCGAGCGGTCACCTTCCCTGCGGACCGCAGCCGAGCAGCTGCTCGTGGTGGAACCGGCAGCGAACGTCCTGGGCGGGGTGGGGGGCGACGACGGTGATGCGCCGGCACCGGCAGGCACCGGCACAGGACCGGTGGTGGCCGTGCTCGACGACCTTCCGGCGGTCACCTTCTCGGGTGTCGTCCTGGCGAACGAGCTGCTCGACAACCTCCCGTTCGACCTCGTCGAGCGCTCGGCGACCGGTTGGGAGGAGGTCCGGGTCGGCGTCCGTGGCGACCGGCTGGTCGAGGTGCTCGTGGTCGCCGAGGGGGGTCTCGCCCGTGAGGCGGATGCGCTCGCACCCGATGCAGCGGTGGGTGCCCGCATCCCCGTCCAGCGGGGGACCCGGGAGTGGCTGTCCCGGGCGCTCGGCCTGCTCGTGGCGGGCAGGGTGGTCGTCGTCGACTATGCGGACGACACCGCCTCCTTGGCCGCTCGGCCGTGGCAGGAGTGGCTCCGCACCTACCGCTCCCACGGCCGCGCCGGGCACCCGCTCGAGGCACCGGGGACCGCTGACATCACGTGCGAGGTCGCAGTCGACCAGCTGGCCGTGGTCCGCTCCCCCGACCTCGACCGGCCCCAGGCCGAGTGGCTCGACAGCCACGGCATCGACCTGCTCGTCGAGCACGCCAAGGAGAGGTGGCGGGCAGGAGCCCACGTCGGCGACCTGGCCGCCCTCGCTGCCCGGAGCCGTGTGGGAGAGGCGGACGCCCTGCGCGACCCGGCGGGTCTCGGCGCCTTCCGGGTCCTCGAGTGGCAGGTCGGCTGAGCCGACCGGAAAGGCTCGGCTTGGCTCGGCCGACCGAGCGCAGCATGGCGGTCGGTGGAGCGTCCGGGACGACCTGGGCCGTCGCGCCCGTGGGCGGGCACCATCGTCCGCTCCGTCGCGTCGCCGGCTCCTGAGCCCCGTGCCATGCTCGGCCGCCATGGCGACCGGTGAGCAGCAGCCGGCGCGGACGCTGCCGGTGCTCGGGGCCGCGGCCCTCGTTTTCGCCACGTCGGCCGCTGTCCTCGTGCTCGAGATCCTCGCCGGCCGCCTCCTCGCGCCCTACGTGGGCGTGTCGCTCGAGACCTACACCGGCGTCATCGGCACCGTCCTCGCCGGCATCGCCATCGGCAGCGCGGCAGGAGGTCGGCTGGCCGACCGCGTGGACCCCCGGAACCTGCTCGGACCGACCATCGTGGCCGGCGGCGCGCTGGCGCTGCTCTCTGTGCCGGTGGTGACGTCGCTCGGGCCGGCCGTGGCGGGAGGCGGCCCGCCCGCCATCGTCCTGCTCGCGTTGACCGCCTTCGTGCTCCCCACCGCCGTCCTCAGCGCCGTCAGCCCGATGGCAGCCAAGCTGCGCCTCTCCTCCACCGCCGAGACGGGTTCCGTCGTCGGCGGGCTCTCGGCCGCAGGGACCGCCGGGGCGCTGGTCGGGACGTTCGTCACCGGCTTCGTCCTGGTCGCTGCGCTCCCGACCCGCCCGATCATCATCGGCCTCGGCGCCGCCCTGGTGGTGCTCGGCGTGACGCTGTGGGTCCGCCTCGGAGCGGGGCGCCCGGGCCCGGCGGTGGCCGCAGCGGTGGTGCTGACAGCCGCCCTCGCCTGGACGAGCAGCTCCCCGTGCCAGCGGGAGACCGCCTACTACTGCGCCACCGTCGAGGTGGACGGCGAGCGAGAGGGCGGGCGGGTGCTCGTCCTCGACGACCTGCGGCACAGCTACGTCGACCTCGACGACCCGACCCACCTCGAGTTCCGCTACGCCCGCCTCTTCGGCGTCGCCATCGACGCCCTCCTCGGGAACGCAGCCCTCGACGCGCTCCACATCGGTGGTGGCGGCTTCACCTTCCCCCGGTGGCTGGCGGCCACGAGGCCGGGGTCGACGAGCACCGTCCTCGAGCTCGACCCGGAGATCCTCCGCCTGGCCGAGGACGAGCTGGCTCTGGAGCCCGGGCCCTCGCTGCGCGTTCGCACCGGTGACGCCCGCACGAACATCGTGGAGGAGCCCACCGCCGCGTTCGACCTCGTGATCGGCGACGCCTTCGGAGGTCTGTCCGTGCCGTGGCACCTCACGACGAGCGAGCTCGTGGCCGAGGTGGCCCGCACCCTTCGCCCCGACGGCGTCTACCTCGTCAACGCCATCGACGGCGGTCCCCGGGACTTCATCAGGGCGGAGCTCGCGACCTTCGCCGAGCACTTCACCCACGTGGCGGTGATCACGCCGCCGGGGAGCGCCTTCGGCAACCACGTCCTCGTCGGGAGCGACGCTGTGATCGACCTCGGGCCCGTGGACCCGGCCGACGGGACCCCGTTGACGGGTGCTGCGCTCGACCGCTTCATCGGCGGCGCCCAGGTGCTCACCGACGACCACGCCCCGGTCGACCAGCTGCTCTCCCGTCGCTGACCCAACCGCAGTCACCTGGCACCGGTGCCGCCCGCGGGTTCGGGCAGCGGTCGCCCGGGCCGACGTCGGGCTCGCCGGCGCCGCCCCGGGGATGACGGCGGATGGCGTCGCTGTTGCACCCGGCATGAAGGTCGAGATCTGGTCGGACGTCGTGTGCCCCTGGTGCTACATCGGGAAGCGGAACCTCGAGGCGGCGCTGGCGGGCTTCGAGCACCGGGACGAGGTGGAGGTGGTGTGGCGGGCGTTCGAGCTCGACCCTGCGGCGCCCGAGCACCGGGAGGGCCCCTACGTCGACCGGTTGGCGAGGAAGTACCGGACGACCGTCGAGGCCGCCCAGGGGATGATCGACCGCTTGGCCGCGGCGGGTGCCGGCGTCGGCCTCGACCTCCGCTTCGACCGGGCGCAGCCGGGCAACACCTTCGACGCCCACCGCCTCCTCCACCTCGCAGCGACGCACGGCGTGCAGGACGAGATGAAGGAGCGGCTGTTCAGGGCCACCTTCACCGAAGGGGAGGCGATCGGCCGGCGGGAGGTGCTGGTGCGCCTCGCCGGAGAGGTCGGCCTCGACACCACCGAGGTCGAGGAGGCGCTGGCGTCGGGTGCCGGCGCCGACGAGGTGCGGGCGGAGGAGGCAGAGGCGGCCACGCTGGAGATCACCGGCGTCCCCTTCTTCGTGGTCGACCGGACCTTCGCCATCTCCGGGGCCCATCCGCCCCAGGCGCTCGGCCGGATCCTGGCCAAGGCGTGGGCCGCCTCCCACCCGCCGACGCTGGTGCTCTCGGATGCATCCGCACCCGGTTGCGACGGCGACGCCTGCGAGGTCTGAGCCCAGCTCGTCCACCCATCGTTCTGGCGGTTGGACTGGCGGCAGGGCCCCTGTATGAACCGCCAGCTCGGTCCACCCGTCGTTCTGGCGGTTGGACTGGCGGTAGGACCCCCGCTTCAACCGCCAGTTCGTCCGCCTCGTCGTTCTGGCGGTCGGTCGTGCCGCAGGGCCCCGGGTTCAGCCGCCGGTCCGTCCCGGCTCGGCACGGGGGCGCGCTGAGACGGGCTGGTCGGGCACCTCGCTAACGTCGGCAGCGATCGGCCGGACGGGGGAGGGCAGATGACCGACGAGGTCACCAGGAGCGGCGACGCCATCGAGACGTACAGCCTCGAGGACCGGCACTTCCCGCCGCCGGACGACTTCAAGGAGCGGAGCCTGGTGGCAGGCACGTTCCTCTACGACGAGGCCGATCGGGACTTCGAGGGCTTCTGGGCGCGCCAGGCGGCGGACCTCCTCGACTGGCGTGAGGACTGGCACACGATCTGCGAGTGGGACCGGCCCTTCGCCAAGTGGTTCGTCGGCGGGAAGCTCAACGTCAGTGAGAACTGCCTCGACCGCCACGTGGCCAACGGCGACGGCGACAAGGTGGCGTACCACTGGGAGGGCGAGCCCGGGGACACGAGGACCATCACCTACGCCGACCTGCTCGACGAGGTGTGCAGGTTCGCCAACGTCCTCAAGGACCTCGGGGTGGAGCGGGGGGACCGGGTCAACATCTACCTCCCGATGATCCCCGAGCTGCCGGTGGCCATGCTGGCGTGCGCCCGGCTCGGGGCTGCGCACTCCGTGGTGTTCGGCGGGTTCTCGGCCGACTCCCTCGCCGACCGCATCAACGACGCCGAGGCGAAGGTGCTCGTCACCGCCGACGGGGGCCACCGGCGCGGCGCCGCGGTGGGGCTCAAGGCCGCCGCCGACGTGGCGGTGGCCGACACGCCCTCGATCGAGCACGTCGTCGTCGTGCGCCGCACCGGCCAGGACGTGCACATGGTGGAGGGTCGGGACCTGTGGTGGCACGACCTGGTGCCCGCGGCGTCCAGCGAGTGCCCGGCCGAGCCGATGGACGCCGAGCAGCTGCTGTACCTCCTCTACACGAGCGGCACGACGGCCCGACCCAAGGGCATCATGCACACGAGCGGCGGCTACCTCACGCAGGTCGCGTTCACCCACCGCTACGTCTTCGACCTCCACCCCGAGACCGACGTCTACTGGTGCGCAGCCGACATCGGCTGGGTGACCGGGCACAGCTACATCGTCTACGGGCCGCTGGCCAACGGGGCGACGAGCGTCATGTACGAGGGCACCCCTGACCACCCGGGCAAGGACCGGTTCTGGGACATCATCGAGCGCTACAGGGTGACGATCCTCTACACCGCCCCCACCGCGATCCGCACGTTCATGAAGTGGGGCACCCAGGAGCCGGAGCGCCACGACCTGTCGTCGCTGCGCCTCCTCGGCTCGGTGGGCGAGCCCATCAACCCCGAGGCGTGGATGTGGTACCACGAGCACATCGGTGGTGGTCGCTGCCCGATCGTCGACACCTGGTGGCAGACCGAGACGGGGGCGATCATGATCTCGCCCCTCCCCGGGGCGACCACGACCAAGCCCGGTTCGGCCACCTTCCCGTTGCCCGGCATCGCCGCCGAGGTGGTCGACGACGCCGGGAAGCCCGTTTCCTCCGGCGGGGGGTACCTCACCCTCACCCGGCCGTGGCCGGCGATGCTCCGGGGGATCTACGGCGACCCCGAGCGCTACACCGAGACGTACTGGAGCCGCTTCGAGGGCCGGTACTTCGCAGGCGACGGCTGCCGGGTGGACGACGAGGGCTACTACTGGCTCCTCGGGCGTGTGGACGACGTGATGAACGTCTCGGGGCACCGGGTGTCGACGATCGAGGTCGAGTCGGCACTCGTCGACCACACGAAGGTGGCCGAGGCGGCGGTCGTGGGCGCCAAGGACGAGACGACCGGCCAGGGGATCGTGGCCTTCGTCACCCTGAAGGCGGGGAACGAGGCCGGCGACGAGCTCGGGCAGGAGCTCCGACGCCACGTGTCCACCAAGATCGGACCCACCGCCCGGCCGAAGACGGTGATCTTCACCGACGACCTCCCGAAGACCCGCAGCGGCAAGATCATGCGCCGGCTGCTGCGCGACGTGGCCGAGGGCAGGGACCTCGGCGACACCACCACGCTGGCCGACCCGGCCGTCGTCGAGGAGATCCGACGGCGGGCCACCGCCGCACCCACCGAGGACTGACGCGACCCGCCCGGCAGGGCGACCCCCCGTCCGGCCAGCGAAGGCTCAGTCCCGGAAGTTGTTGAACTGCAGGGGCCGGTCGATGTCGGCCTCCTTGAGGGCGGCGATGACCGCCTGCAGGTCGTCGCGCTTCTTGCCGGTCACCCGGATCGAGTCCCCCTGGGTCTGGGACTGGATCCCCTTGACGCCGAGCGCCTTGATCCGCTTGTTGAGGTCGCGGGCGGTGTCGCCATCGATCCCCGCCCGGAGCGTGACGACCTGACGGACCGTCGCTCCCGACGCCTCCTCGACCTTGCCCCAGTCGAGGGACTTGAGGGAGAGCTTGCGCTTGACGAACTTCTCCTCGAGGACCTGGCGGAGGGCGACGAGCCGATCCTCGGTGCCCGATCGCAGGGTGAGGCTGTCCTTCGCCTCCTCGATCGACGTGCCCGTGTCCTTGAAGTCGAAGCGGGTGGTGATCTCCCGCTGCGCCTGGTCGACCGCGTTCTTGACCTCCTGCTGGTCGATCTCGGAGACGACGTCGAAGCTCGGCATGGGCCGGAGAGTACCTGCGGAGGCCACCAGACCGAGGCGCTACGATCTGCCGACCAGGGGTCGGTACCCAAGTGGCCAAAGGGAGCAGACTGTAAATCTGCCGGCTCAGCCTTCGGAGGTTCGAATCCTCCCCGGCCCACCCTGGAGCTGAGCAGGCGCTCTTCCACCGCAGCTCCTCGAGGAGACCCCGCCGGGCACCGAGCCGCAGGAGGGTCGCCGGCCCCGGCGGTGACGCCCCCGGCGGTGAGGGCGGCGAGGACGGCGAGGGGGTGGAGCTTGGTGGCTCGACCCACGACGAGAGGCTCGAGCAGGTTGCCCTCGACCTGCTGGACCACGACGTTCAGCGCCAGCACGATCAACGCGGTGGTGAGCCCGGAGTCGGCGAGTGCGACGAGCACGGCGAGGGCCCCGGCGGTGAAGGCTCCGACGATCGGGAACAGGCCGCCGAGGAACACGAGCAGCGAGAGCGGCAGGGCCAGGGGGACGCCGAGCAGCAGCAGTCCGGTCCCGATGAAGACGGCGTCGACTGCCGCCACGAGCAGCTGGCCTCTGAAGTAGCCGCCCAGGGTGTCCCACAGCCGGTGGCCCACCTCTGCGACGTGCGCCCTCGATCGCGCAGGAGCGAGCTGCACGAAGAACCGGAAGATCCGGCTCCGGTCCTTCAGGTAGAAGAAGAGTGCGACGAGGGCGAGGAGCACGCCGCCGAGGACCTCGATCGTCGTGACCGCGATCGTCCGGCCCGCCTCCCCCAGCTCGTTCCCCCGGGCCCACTCCTCCGCGCTGTCGAGCGCATCCTCCACCGCCGGGATGGTGACGTCGAACCGCTCGGTCAGGAACGACTCCACGTCTGCGTAGGCCTCCTCCAGCGCATCCACCACTGCCGGGATCTCGTCCGCGACCAACCACCCCGCCAGCGAGAGCGCCGCGGCGAGGACGAGGACGAACCCGGCGACGACGATCCCGGCCGCTGCGGCTGGCGCCACCCGGCGCTTCAGCCGCTCGGACAGCGGGGAGAGGAGCGCAGCGGGGAAGAGGGCGAGCACGAGCGGCACGACCTCGAGGCGGACGGCGTCAGGGCCTGGAGCCCCGCCCAGAGCAGTGCGACGAGCCCGACGATCGTCCAGGTGAGCAGCGCCGGCCGGAGGAGGCGCTCGTGGGGCCTTGCGGTCGTCGCCACTCAGCCCCCGTGAGCGAAGGGCTCAGCGGCCGCCAGCCGGCCGGTCAGGAGGTTCGGGGCGTCGGGCATGGTCTCCTGCCGGGGTGGCGGGTCTCGTGGGGGACGGGTGGCCCGGCGGCGAGCCGGGCCCCGGCCGGGGGTCAGCGCCGGGAAGAGCCGACGAGGCTGCGGCCGGCGAGGAGGGCGACCACGGCGGTGCCGACCACCAGGGCGGTGACGCCCCAGAGCGCCAGCTCGAGGACGGTGCCGAGCACGCCGGCGATGGCGGCGACGATGAGGATGAGGATCAACAGGGACATCTCGAGCTCCTTGGTCGGATGTTGAGATGACGACCGTGCCCGCCTCCCGTGTCGCAGCGCGGTCGACCAGGGGTCGACCGGCGGGCGTCCGGGTCACAGCTCGGTAACGGGGCGCACCCGTGACGGACGGGGCCGGCTCCCGGCTCCGGAGGCGGACCCCACGGCGCCCGGTCGGGCACCATGGCGCCGGTGAGCGACATCGGGGACACCCCCACAGGGGACGCTCGACTGCTCCGGCACCCACCGTTCAGGCGCCTGGCGCTCGCCCAGGTGGCGCACGCAGCCGGAGACGCGCTCGTCACCGTCGCCCTCGCCGACTCGCTGTTCTTCGCCGTGCCAATCGGGGAGGCGCGCCAGACCGTCGCGCTGTACCTCGCGTTGACGATGGCGCCCTTCGCCGTGCTCTCACCCCTGGTGGCGCCCTGGCTCGACCGGTTCCGCGGGTCCTTGCGGGCCTCGATCGCGATCTCGATGGTCGGTCGCGTCCTGCTCGCCGCCGCCCTCTCGAGCCGCCGGGGCGGCATCGAGCTCTACCCCCTGGCGTTCGGTCTGCTCGTCCTCTCGCGGGTCCACGGGGTCAGTCGCAGCGCGCTCGTCCCGGAGTCCACGCCACCGGGGCAGAGCTTCATGTGGGCGAACGGTCGTCTGGCGGTGGTGAGCGTCATCGGCGGCGTCCTGGGGGGGGTCCCCGGCGTCGCCATCACCCGGACTGCGGGCGCTGACGCCGTGCTGCTGGTCGCCGCGACGGTCTTCGCCGCCGGGACGCTCGCCACCCTGGACCTCCCCCACGTCCGGCGGCCGCCTCCACTCGAGGGCACCGCCCACCGGTTGCTGTCGCCGCGCCTGCTCTCGGGCGGCGTCGCCATGGCCGCGATCCGCGCCTCGGCCGGCTTCGCCGTCTTCCTCCTCGCCTTCCTGCTCAGGGCGGGAGGTGACGGGGAGCGTGGTCTCGCCCTTGCCGCCGTCGCTGGCGGGCTCGGCGGGTTCCTCGGAGCAGCGGTGGGCCCCCACCTCCGCCGACTGCTGTCCGAACCTGCGGTGCTGGCCGCCTGCCTGGTGGTCATCGGCGTCACCGCTGCGTGGGCCGGCCTGTGGTACAGCCTCGGCGCAGGGCTCGTCGTCGCCGGCGTCGTCGGCTTCGGATCGGGGGCGAGCCGGCTTGCGTTCGACAGCCTGGTGCAGACCGACGCCCCGGAGCAGGCGCGAGGAAGGACCTTCGTGCGGTACGAGACGATCTTCCAGCTCGCCTGGGTGTCGGGCGCGGCCCTCGCCAGCCTCGTCCCCCTGCGCAGTCGTGGGGGCATGCTGACCCTCGCCATCGTCAGCGTCGGTGGCCTGCTCGGGATGGTGGTGAGCGGCTCACGATCCCGGGAGGCCCAGCCGGCCGACGCGTCTTGAGCCGCAGTCGTCGAGCTCGCTCGTGCTCCCGTCGCCGTCGCCCGACCCGCCGCGCCGTCGACGGTCGGGGCGCCGGGTCTGGGGCAGGCTCGGCGCGATGTCCGACGATGGCGTGGCGGGACCCCTCGTGGTCGCCGGCGTCGACGGGTCCGACGCCTCCCGGGCCGCCCTCGCCTGGGCCGCGCCCACGAGCTGCGCACCCCGCTCGGCTCCCTCGTGACCGCTTCCTCTCTCATCGAGGGCCAGCTGGAGTCACTGCCCCCGGCCTCCCGGAGGCCTGCCGAGCTCCTGGTCAGGGAGGCACGACGGTTGCGCAGCCTCGTCGACGAGCTGTTGGAGCTCTTCCGGCTCGACGCCGACGAACAGGACCTGCGACCGGAGATCCTGTCCCTGCGGCGGGCGGTCGCCACGGTGCTCGCCCGGTACCAGTGGGAGAGCGAGGTCGAGCTGGAGGGTGGGGATGGCCCTCGTGTGCACGCTGACCCACGCCACCTCGAGCGGGTGGTCGCCAACCTCGTCGACAACGCCGTGACCCACGGTCGCGTCGGTGTGCGCGTCCGGGTGCTCACGGAGGACGAGGAGGCCGTCCTCGAGGTCGCCGACGAGGGGGCGGGGATCGCCGCGGAGGATCTCCCGCACGTCTTCGAACGGTTCTACAAGGCGGACACGTCACGGGCCCGAGGAGGGAGCGGGCTCGGCCTCGCCATCGCCGCCCAGAACGCGCAGCTCATCGGCGGCGAGCTCTCGGTGGAGAGCGCCGAGGGCGCCGGGGCCGTCTTCCGCCTCCGCCTTCCGGTCAGCCCGGACACCGTGCCCGACGCCGAGACCGTCGCTGGCGCAGCCGCCACGATCGCCGCCCGCGCCGATGATGCAGATCGACGACCCTGACGGCCCCGCCTGCAGCTCACCGCAACGGGTCCGTGCCCCGAGGCCCGGGATCGGCAGCGCACCGAGCACCTGCGGGAGCAGCTCGGTGACCTCCCGCGTGTGTGCAGTCCTCCTCGATCACCGCCTCGGTCGTCGGCGGGAGGCGCAGGGCCTCGACCCCTCGGAGTCGCTCGCCCCTCCCACGTCATCGCCACCGGCCTGTCCCCGTGGCGCGACCGCGAGCGAGCCGCTGAGCCAGGTGCGCAGGTCCTCGTCGAGGTCCCGGCCGGAGCCGGAGACGATCATGAGCAGGTCACCGGCGGTCAGCACGGTCCCGCCCGTGGGGACGACCACGTGCGACGCCCGCACGACGGCGGTGACCCTGGCGTCACCCGGCAGCGGGAAGCGGGAGAGGGTGCCCCCCACCACCGCCGCGCCGACCGGGATCTCCAGCTCCACGACGTCGACCCCGGCGGCGTCCAGCGGGATGATCCGCGTGACGTCGGCCAGCGGGTCGGGCTCCGCCCGCAGGCCGAGCCTGGTCGCGACGGGCGTGATGGTGAAGCCCTGGACGACTGCACTGACGAGGACGACGAAGAACACGACGTCGAAGATCAGGGCTCCGTCGTCGTAGGCCGCGGTCAGCGGGAACGTCGCGAGCACGATGGGCACGGCCCCTCGCAGTCCCGCCCAGCCCGCGAAGGCCATCTCCCGGAACGACATCCGGAACGGCACCAGGCAGAGGAAGACGGCGAGGGGGCGGGCCACCAGGACGAGGACGAGGGCGATGACCCCGGCCTCGAGGGCGACGGCCGGGAGCCGGGACGGGAACACCAGGAGGCCGAGGAGGAGGAACAAGCTGATCTGGGCGGTGGCTGCGAGCCCCTCGTGGAAGGCTCGGAGAGCGCGCCGCTGACGGGGGGCACGCGCCGCGACGACGACCCCGGCGACGTACACGGCGAGGAAGCCCGACGTCCCGATCGCAGCCGCGGACCCGTAGGCGGACCCGGCGATCCCGAGGGCGAGCACCGAGTAGAGGCCGGCGCTGCCCAGCCGGCTACCGGTGAGCGCGAGGGCGCCCAACCAGCCGACGGCCAGACCGACCAACGCGCCTCCCACGAGCTGGCGGAGGCCGAACGTCACCCACTCGGCTGGGGCGACCGGGCCCTCCGCCACAGCCAGCAGGCCCACCGTGAGGAGGATCGCCATCGGGTCGTTGCTCCCGGACTCCGCCTCGAGCAGGGAGGTGAGCCGCCTCGGGAGCGGTGCGCTCCGCAGCACGGCGAACACGGCCGCTGCGTCGGTCGAAGCGACGACGGCGCCGATCAGCAGTGCGGTGGTGCGCGACGTGTCGAGCACCAGCGACGCGGCGAGGGCGACGACCGCAGCGGTGACACCCACCCCGACGGTGGCCAGGACCAGTGCGCGGCCGACGACGGGCCGCAACGCAGACGGTGAGCTGACCAGACCGCCCTCGTAGAGGATGAGGACCAGCGCCACGACGCCGATCGTCTGTGCGAACTGGGCGTCGGAGAGGTTGATGAGGCCGAGGCCGTCGTCGCCGATGACCATCCCGAGACCCAGGAACAGCAACAGCCCCGGTGCCCGCAGGCGTTCGGCGAACCCTGCGCAGATCACGCCTGCGACCAGGAGGCCTGCGCCACCGAGCAGCAGTGGGTCGGCGGCCAGCTCAGCACCCACGGGCGGACCTCCTCCCGGAGGGCGCCGGAGGTGTGCGGTGCAGCACTGCACAGGTGCTGCCCCACATGTCGTCGATGGTGGCACGCTGCTGCACCGACGGCTCGGCCGAGGTCGGCCCCGGCAAGGGCACGGTTCCTGCTCCCATCTGGGTAACGAGGTCCGATGGACGCGTACGTGGTGTTCCTCGTGGTGCTCGGCGCCGCCATCCTGGCGTCGTCGGTGCTGCCGCGCGTCGTCAGCACGTTGCCGATCTCGCTCCCGATCCTCCAGGTGCTCGCCGGCGTCCTGCTCTACCTGGTGGTCGACGGCCTGCCGACGCCCGATCCCTTCGACGAGGCTGCGATCACGAAGCGCCTGAGCGAGCTCGTCGTGATCATCTCCCTGACAGCTGCCGGCCTGAAGATCGACCGACGGTTCGGCTGGCGGTCGTGGATGCCCACCTGGCGGTTGCTGGTCATCGCCATGCCGCTGACCATCGGGGCGACGGCGCTCCTCGGATGGGGCCTCCTCGGCCTGGTCCCGGCGAGCGCCCTCCTCCTCGCGGCGGTCCTCGCCCCCACTGACCCGGTCCTCGCCGCCGACGTCCAGGTGGGCGGCCCGAACTCCGAGGGGGACGAGAGCGACGTCAAGGTCACCCTCACCGCCGAGGCAGGGCTCAACGATGCCCTCGCCTTCCCCTTCGTCAACGCCGCCATCGCCATCCTCGCCGGAGGATCGTGGTTCGGCGGCTGGCTCCTCGAGGACGTGGTCGTGAAGCTGGGATCGGCCTTCGTGGTCGGCGTGGTCAGCGGCCGGGCGCTCGGCTGGCTGGTGTTCCGGAGCTCACCCAAGACGCAGCTGGCCCGCACGACGGAGGGCGTGGCGGCTGTCGGCGCGACCCTGCTCGTCTACGGCCTCGCCGAGCTCGCCCACGGGTACGGCTTCCTCGCGGTGTTCATCGCAGCGCTCGTGCTGCGGGACCACGAGCGCGACCACGAGTACCACGAGGTCCTCCACGACGCCACCGAGTCGGTCGAGCGCCTCGGCAGCGCGTTCCTCCTGCTGCTCGTCGGCGGCGCCATCGCCCAGGGCGGCCTCGCCCCGGCCGGGTGGGCGGAGGTGGGTGTGGCCGTCGCGCTGGTGCTGCTCGTCCGGCCCGTCTTCGGCTGGCTCAGCCTGGCGGGCACAGGTCTGCACCGGGCCGAGCGATCGGTGATCGCCGCCTTCGGCATACGAGGGATGGGCTCGATCTACTACTTCGCCTACGCCACCGTCGAGCACGACTTCCCGGGCGCCCCCAGGATCTGGGCCGTGGTCCTGCTGACGATCGTGCTGTCGGTGATCCTCCACGGCGTCACCGCCAGCAAGGCGGTCGGCAAGGCCGAGGAGATGGTGGAGAGCTAGCGAGGCGACCGCAGGACCTCCGGGCTGCGGGTCGCCTCGCCGACGGCCCCGCCCGACGGGTGGCTCGTCGACGGCCGACGGCCGTCCGAGTGGTGTGAGGCGACCGCCTGTCGGGCGGAGGCGCCTGCTCGGGGCGGGCTCCCCCGGCGCCCCGGTCCGGGGTCAAGTCGGGTGCTCGAGGGGTCGATGGACGGGGTCGAAGCCGGTGGTCCGAGGTCGCCAGCCGGCGGCTGCTGGATCCGCCCATCACGCCCGACGACCCGGCAGCCGTGCCCGAGGAGACCCATGTTCGGTTCCAGCACGCCCGTGGCTCCGGGGGTCGACGCGCGTCCGAGGCTGCACTCGCTCCTTCTCGGCCTCCGCGTCCCGACGTCCGGGCTGGCACGGGCCCGGTGGTGCGCCTGGGTGATCTCGTTGGCGGTCAGCGTGAGCTGCATCCCCGCCGTCGTCCTGCAGGCGGACGTCGGCCTCAGGGTCGCCGGCCTGGTCGGCCTGGCCACGTTGATGAGCGTCCGGGTCACGGAGCTCCGGCGCAGCCGGTTGTTGCCGGCCTGGACGGAGGTGCCGCAGGGCGTCGCCCTGGCCCTGGCTGCCACGGCGGCCGGACCGCTCGCCGTGGGCGTCGGGCTGTTCTTCTCCGATTGCTTCTTCCGGGCGGTCTACGCCTCGGCCAGACGCGCCGCCCTCGCCACCGTCGGTGTGGTGGCGCTGCTGGCCGCATGTGCCTCGATCACCGTCCCCGGGTGGCAGCGCAGCTTCGCCAGCAACGCGCTCGGCATCGTGGTCGTGACCCTCCTCGCCAGGGTGGTGGCGGCCCTGATGCGGCAGAACGAGCTCGTCGTGCGCAACGAGCGGCTCCTGACCGCCCTCTTCGACAACCTGGACGTGTCGGTGATGGTCGAGGGGAACCCGGAGGCACCCGGGATGATGAACCGCGCGGCGCGGGGCTTGCACGACGGGCTCGGCCTCTCCGGGTCGCCACTCGCCTGGCACGACACGGTGGCCGTCTACGAGGGAGATGGTCGCACCCCGCTGCCGCCCGAGCAGATGCCGGCGGCCCTGGCCTTCCGGGGTGAGCGGGTTCGCGACAAGCCGCTCGTGCTGGGCCTCGCCGACGGCAGCCGCCGGTACTACTCCGTCAACGCCGCCCGCTTCGGCGGCGCCGACGCCACCTCCCAGGTCGTGGTCACCGTGCACGAGGTGACCGCCGAACGGGAGGCGCAGCTGGAGCTCGCGCACCTGGCGGCGCACGACCCGTTGACCGGCCTCGCCAACCGCACGTTGCTCACCGCAGCCGTCCAGGCGGCGGTCGATGCGATGCGGGACCGTGGCCCCCGCACGTCGCTGCTCCTGCTCGACCTCGACGGCTTCAAGCGCATCAACGACAGCCTCGGACATGCCTTCGGGGACCAGGTGCTCCAGGCCGTCGCCGCCAGGCTCCGCTCCGTCCTGCGTCCTCAGGACCTCATCGCCCGGCTCGGCGGAGACGAGTTCGCGGTGCTCGTCGCCGACGGCGCCCTGGCCGACGAGCTCGCACAACGGGTCGCCGACAGCCTGCGAGAACCGATGAGCCTGAGCCGCTCGAGGGTGACGGTCTCGGCCAGCGTCGGCCTCGTCCACGCCTCGGCTGAAGCCGATGCGAGCGGCCTCCTCGCCGCCGCCGACATGGCGATGTACGCGGCCAAGGCCGCCGGCCCGGGGCAGGTGCGGCTGTTCCGACCGGAGATGCGTCGTGCGCTGGACGACCGGCTCCACCTCGAAGCCGAGCTGAGCACGGCGCTGCGCGAGGACCAGTTCGAGCTGCACTACCAGCCGTACGTGAACATCGAGACGGGCACCATCACGGGCGCCGAGGCCCTCGTGCGGTGGCGCCACCCCACTCGGGGGCTCCTCCTCCCGGCTGCGTTCGTCCCCGTCGTCGAGGACACCAGCATGATCGTCCCCCTCGGCCGCTGGATCCTGCGCACGGCCGTCGCCGCCGCCGCAGCGTGGCAGCCCGCGGATCCTGCGCACCTGCGGACCATGTCGGTCAACGTGTCGGCACGTCAGCTCGACCACGCCGACCTGGTCGGCGACGTCGCCGCCGCCCTGTCCGCCTCCGGCCTGCCACCCCGAGCGCTCACCGTCGAGATCACCGAGAGCGCGCTCGTCGACAACTCCGAGGTGGTCCTCGCTCGCCTGCGCGGGCTCAAGGAGCTCGGCGTGATGATCGCGGTCGACGACTTCGGGACCGGCTACTCCTCCCTGTCCCGGCTGCGCACCTTCCCGGTCGACGTCCTCAAGATCGACCGGAGCTTCGTGAAGGACGTCGAGAGCCAGGCCGGCCGGGCGCTCGTGAAGGCGATCGTCGCCCTGTCCGAGGCCCTCGGCCTCGACACCGTGGCCGAGGGGGTCGAGTCGGCCGCACAGGCCGACCAGCTGGTCGCGCTCGGCTGTCGCATCGCGCAGGGCTACCACTTCGCCACACCTGCGCCGGCGTCGAACATGAGCTGGGTCGCCAGGTCCCAGCCGGCCTGAGCGGCCCCGGCCACGGCAGCTCCCTGCGCCGTCGCGAGGGCGGGGGTGCACGGCGCGCGGGGACCCAGCCCGCCGCCGGGCCCCGGCAGCGCCTCAGCGGGTGGGGCGCTTCGCGATCCTCGCCAGCAGCGAGGCGGCGACGGTCAGCACGCGGTCACGGTCGTAGGTGATGATGTAGTCGAAGCGCCGTGCGGCCTCGGGCCCGCCATCGTGGAGGTCGACCGCGGCGAGCGCGGCGGCGAAGTGGGGCCCCACCACGGCGATGGCCCACTCGTCCACCAGGGGGTCGTCGTCCCAGAGGTGGCCGCCCCGCACACCGGGCGCAGGGTCCTCCGCCATGCCCACGCCGAGCGCCCCCACGAAGGCGGCGTCTCGCGCCAGGGCGCCGTAGCGACGCCTGGTGGCGGGCGTGAACCGCCCGTCGGTCTGGAAGGCGCTCAGGACGACGGCGGGGGCGCCGAGCTGGGCCGCCTGGCGCTCGAGGTGCCAGCTCATCTCGAGCAGCAGGGGCTTGGTCGAGCGTCCGAGGGGACGGCCGCCCGCAGCGGCGGCGGCGACCGACTGGTGGACGGCGACCGGTGCCGGCCAGACGAGGACGCCGCCTGGGCCGGTGGTGGCGACCTCGGCGGGCAGCGGTCCCGGCCGGCCGAACAGCCAGCCCTGGCCGTACCGCGCCCCCATGGCCTCGGCAGCGGCGAGGTGGGCTTGGTCCTCGATGCCCTCGGCCAGGATCAGGGCCCCGGTCCGCTCGCTCTGGGCACCCACCGCCGCCACGATCGCGGCGACCTCGGGGCTCGGGCGCTCCTGGACGAGGCTGAGGTCGAGCTTGATCACGTCGGGTTGCAGGAACGGCATCAGCGCCAGCGACGCCATCTCGGCTCCCACGTCGTCGAGGGCGATGCCCCATCCCATCGCCCGGACCGCCGAGACGAGGGCAAGCAGCTCGGCGGGTGCGGACACGAGTGAGCGCTCCGTGACCTCGACGACCACGTCGAGGACCCGGCTCGCCTCGCGCACCACCTTGAAGGCCTTGCCGTCGGGAGGCGCGTGGGCGACGTGGGGCTCGATGTTGACGAAGAGGCTGAGCGAGCGGGTCATCCCCGCCTCGAGCGCCCCCCGCAGCGCTGCCACGCGACACGCCCAGTCGAGCGCCTCGAGCCTGCCGCCGGCGCGTGCCACCTCCAGCAGGCGGTCCGGTGACTGGAGCGCGGAGCCGACGGGACCCCGAGCAAGCGCCTCGTAGGCCACGGGCCGGCCCGTCCAGAGGTCGACGATCGGTTGGTACACCGCGTGGATGGCGCCGTCGCCGAGGATCTGGTCCAGCTCCGCCAGATCGTCGTGCACCAGGACGTCCGCCACCACGTCTCTTCGTCGGTCGCTGCCCGACCCTTGAGCGCGACGGGCCGACCGGACGACGTTCGACCGACGTCGGGTGGTCCTCTACAGCAGCCGCTGCATGACCACCACGTCGAGCCAGCGCCCGAACTTGCGGCCGACCTCGCGCTCGGTGCCGACGATGGCGAAGCCGAGGCTGGCGTGGAGGCCGATCGAGGCCTCGTGCCCACCGACGACCCGAGCCATCACCGCGTGGAACCCCGACGCGGTGGCGGTCTCGAGCAGCGCCGCGAGCAGCAGCTTGCCCACGCCGAGGCCCTGGCGGTCCCGCCGGACGTACACGGAGTCCTCCACCGAGGTGTTGTAGGCGGGGCGGTTCCGGTAGGGCGACAGGCTGGCGAACCCCGCCACCACCCCCTCGTCGTCGACGGCGACCAGCGCCACGTGCGCCCCCGACCGGGCCGCCAGCCACCGCTGCTGGGCCTCCACCGTGCGGGGCACCAGGTCGAAGGTGACCGTCGAGGTCGTGACCTCGAGGTTGTAGATCGCCCGGATGGCCTCGGCGTCGCCCTCCCCTGCCAGGCGCACCTCCACGGACGCACCCTAGGACGACCCTCACGGGCACTCCCGGCCGGGGGATCGACTTGCGAGCCGAGACGGGCCGACCGCTACGCTGGCTCGGCCCGCACGCGCGAGCGTGCCCCCTTAGCTCAGTCGGCAGAGCGTTTCCATGGTAAGGAAAAGGTCGTCAGTTCGATTCTGACAGGGGGCTCCCAGGCGGCGTAGCTCAGTTGGTGAGAGCGCTCGGCTCATAATCGAGAGGTCGCTGGTTCGAGTCCAGCCGCCGCTACCAGGACCGCACCACAGCACCACCCGAAGCCAGCTCCTGAAGAGAGAAGAACCATGGCCAGCGACAAGCGCATCAAGGTCACCCTCGCCTGCGAGGTGTGCAAGCGCCGGAACTACATCACCATGAAGAACAAGCAGAACGACCGCGAGCGCATCGAGATGAAGAAGTACTGCCGGTGGGACCGCTCGCACACCACCCACAAGGAGACGCGCTAGGTCGAGGCGCCTCGCCGGTCGGACCCTGCGCAGGCCGAGCGGCCGGGTCCGGTCGGGCGTGGTCGGGGGCGGGCCGGGTATGAGCCCACTCGTGAAGGCTGACCCGTCGGCGGTACCGAGGTCGATCCCGGGGTCGAGCGCCGAGCGCTCCCCCGAGGAGCTGGGTCCGCTCGTCGTGGCTGCGCGCGACGGCGACCGGCAGGCGTTCGAGCAGCTCGTGGTGGCGACCTCGTCTGCCACCTACAGCCTGGCGCACCGCCTGGTCGGCAACGAGGACGACGCCCGCGACGTCGTCCAGGAGGCGTACCTCCGGGCGTACCGGGGCATCCGGCGGTTCCGGGGCGATGCCCAGTTCTCCACCTGGCTGCACCGGATCACCGCCAACTGCGCGGCCACCCACCTGGGCCGGCGCCTGCGGCACCGCCACGAGGAGCTCGACGAGGACGACGGCCTGGCTGACGCGTCACCGGCCCGCGACCCTGCGGCTGCTGCTGAGTCCTCCGCCCTGCGCGACCGCCTGCGGACGGAGCTCGCCGAGCTGCCGCCGCGGCTCCGGGCGGTCGTGGTGCTCCGCGACATCTACGACCTGCCCCACGACGCCATCGCCGCCGAGCTCGGCATCTCGGTCGCGGCGGCGAAGGTGCGGCTGCACCGGGCCCGCAAGCGCCTCCGGGAGCGGCTCTTCCCGCTGCCCGG
>CADCSY010000061.1 GCA_902805555.1 uncultured Acidimicrobiales bacterium
GCCAACACGAGGGTCACCACGACGAGCTGACGCTTCGCCACCGCACACCCCCATGTGGCCTGGACGATCCGTGCCGGCGCCGAACGTACCAGAGGGCTCTCCGCCCGACGACGGTCCGAACGGCCCGTGGAGCGCCGGACGGGGGTCGGCCACGGCGATGGCCCCCACCGACGAGGACGGCACGACGGCGTCCCGCGGCGTGACCTTCCGGGGAACGTCTACCCGCATCGGAGCCGCCCGGCCCCAAGCGCAGGTCGAGCTGCAGCGCTCACCCGGATCGTGGCGGACCCGGACGGGGGAAGGCCCCGCAGCCCTCCGCCCGGGCGTCAGGCAGACGAGATCGCAGCGAGGACGTCGAGCCGTGAGGCCCGTCGGGCCGGGAGGATGGCAGCGACGACGCCCGCCAGGGCGGCGATGAGCGCCACCACCGCGAGCTGGCCAGCCGGCACCCGGAACTCGGTGAAGCCGTCGTCGGCGAGGGCCGTGACGAGCGCCCAGCCGAAGAAGAGGCCGATGAGGAGGCCGAGGGCGGTCCCGAACAGAGCGATGATGACCGACTCCCAGCGGACCGTGGCCCGCAGCTGGCGGCGGGTCATGCCCACGGCCCGCAGCAGCCCGAGCTCACGGGTCCGCTCGAAGATCGAGAGGGCCAGGGTGTTGGTGATGCCCATCAGGGCGATGAGGACGGCCAGCGCCAGCAGCACGTAGATCAGGTTCAGGATCTGGTCGATCTGGGCGCTCTGCGAGGCGATGTACTCCGCCTCGTCGAGCACCTCGGCGGTGGGGTACGCCGCTGCGACCTCCTCGATCGCGGGCAGTGCGTCTGCGACGGCGACGTCGTCGGCAAGGGTGACGTACACCTGCAGGTCCGCCTGGTCGGCGACGGCGGTCTCGATGACCGGCTGGCCGACGAACCAGGTGCCTGCCAGCTGCTGCTCCGTGTAGATCGCACGCACCTCGAGCTGGCGGTCACCACCGCTGAACGTCACGTCCACCGTGTCGCCGAGGCCGATCCCCTCGTCCTCGGCCGTGCTGTCGAGCACCGCGATGCCGTCGGCACCGAGGTCGGACAGGTCGCCGTCGACCACGCCGATGTCCACGATCTGCTCCACCGCCTCGGGATCGGCCGAGAAGATCGTCTGGGCCGACCCGCCGATGGTGGCCGGCGTGAAGCGGATGCCCGACGCCGCCTCCACGCCCGGGAGCTCGGCGACCTGCTGCGCCAGCTCCGGGGGCAACCCGCCGAAGCCGAACGAACCCGAGTCGATCACCACGTCTCCGGTGAACGTCTGCGAGAGCACGTCGTCCACCGACGCCTTGGTGGAGGAGGCCACGATCGTGATGAACCCGACCAGGCCGACGCCGATCATGAGCGCGGCCGCGGTCGCCGAGGTGCGCTTGGGGTTGCGCATGGCGTTCTCCCGGGCGAGCGTGCCGGCGACCCCCTTCAGCCTCGGGAGCGGCCCCCCGATCACCCGGGCGACCGGGCCGGCGATGACCGGGCCGAGGACGGCGACGCCGACGAACACGAGCATCGCCCCGATGCCGACCGCGCTGATGCCTGCGTCTCCAACGAGCCCGGCACCGATGGCGGCCGCGCCGATCGCCGTGATCACCACGCCTGCCACGACCCTGGCCTTCGACCCACCGCTGGCGTCGAGCGCGAGGTCGCGCATGGCGGCGATGGGCGGGACCTTCGACGCCCTTCGAGCGGGGACGACGGCCGACGCCACGCTCACCAGCAGGCCGGTCGCCAGCGCCACCACCACCGTCCTCGGGAGCAGCACGATGCCTCCGGCGGGGATGTCGATGCCGAAGCCGGCGAGCAGGGCCTTCAGGCCGGCCGCCACCCCGATCCCGGCGAGCAGGCCGACGACCGATGCGATCACCCCGACCACGACCGCCTCCAGGAGGATCGACCCGAGGACCTGGCGCCGGCTGGCGCCGATGGCCCTCATCAGGGCCATCTCCCGGCTCCGCTGGGCGACGACGATGGAGAACGTGTTGTAGATGATGAAGGATCCGACGAAGAGGGCGATGACGGCGAAGATCAGCAGGAAGATGTTGAAGAAGGAGAGCTGCTCCTTGATCTCGCTCTGGGTCTCCTCCGTGATCTCGGCCCCCGTCAGCACCTCGGTGCCTCTCGGGAGGGCGCTGTCGATGCGGGAGGTCAGCTCCTCCTCACCCACGCCCTCGTCGGCCACGGCCAGGACGGCGTCGTAGCGCCCTGCCTCGGCCACGAGCGACTGCGCCGCCTCGTCGGTGAACAGCACGTAGGACGCGCCTGCGGGGCTGTCGACCTGCCCGAAGCGGGCGATGCCAGCGACGGTGACGTCCTGGGGACCCCGCAGCGTGAGCACCTGCGCCCGGTCACCCACGGCGTAGCCGGTGTCGTCGGCGCTGGCCTTGTCGAGGACGACCTCGGCGTCGGTGGCCGGTGCGGCGCCGTCGACGAGCACGAAGGGGTTCAGGTCGTCGACGCTGATCCAGTTGCCGCCGTAGGTGGGAGCGCCGTTGCCGGGATCGCCGACCGGCTCACCCTCGCGGTCGATGATCTGCGTGTAGCCCTGGATGGTGCCCGCAGCGGCCCGGACCCCTTCGACACCGCCCACGGTGTCGACCAGCGTGGACTCGACCCGTGGCCGTTGGTCGCCGAAGTCGGACTCGACCACCGCCGAGCCGCGCACGTAGGCGTCGGTGCCGGCGTTCACGTCGGCGAAGAGGTCGTCGAAGGTCTTGCCGATCGTGTCGGTGAGCACGAGCGTGCCCGACATGAAGGCGACCCCGAGCAGCACGGCGAGGCTGGTGGTGAGCAGGCGGAGCTTGCGGGCGAGCAACCCCTTCAGCGTCGTCTTGAGCACGATCAGTCCCCCAGGAGCTTCATGCGGTCGAGCACGGACTCGGCCGACGGGTCGGCCATCTCGTCGACGATGCGGCCGTCGGCGAGGAACACGACGCGACCTGCGTAGGCAGCGGCGACGGGGTCGTGGGTGACCATCACGATCGTCTGGCCGAGCTCGTCGACGGCCCGGCCCATGAACGCCAGGATCTCCGAGCCCGCACGGCTGTCGAGGTTCCCCGTCGGCTCGTCCGCGAAGATGATGTCGGGCCTGGAGGCCAGGGCGCGGGCCACCGCCACCCGCTGCTGCTGACCACCGGACAGCTCGCTGGGCCGGTGCCGCAGCCGGTCGCCGAGGCCGACGGTGGCGACGACCGTGTCGAGCCAGGCGGCGTCGGGCTTGCGGCCGGCCAGCGAGGACGGGAGCGTGATGTTCTCGATGGCGCTCAGGGTGGGCACGAGGTTGAACGCCTGGAAGATGAAGCCGACGCTGTCGCGCCTGAGGATCGTCAGCTGCCGGTCGTTGAGGGACGTGAGGTCGGTGTCGCCGATGAGGACCCGGCCACTGCTGAGGTCGTCGAGGCCGGCCACGCAGTGCATGAGCGTCGACTTGCCGGAACCGGAGGGGCCCATGATGGCGGTGAGCTCGCCTGACCTGAAGTCGACGCTGACGTGGTCGAGGGCGACGACTGCGGTGTCACCCGAGCCGTAGACCTTCGTGGCGTCGATGGCACTGGCGGCGACAGCACCGGTACGAGGGGGGGCGGTCTGCGGCACGAGCTTCTCTCCTGTTCGGGGGAGTGACACCGCACGCTAGGACGCAGGGCTCGTGCCCACGCGCAGGGTTCGCCGGTGGTCGGGCGGCGCTGGCGCCTGCGGGTTGCCGGTCCATCGGCTCCGGGGTCGTCGTTCGCCCGCCGTTCACGCGAGGATGGCAGTTCGTTCAACCGGCGTTGAGATGAGAGGCAGCAGCAGCAGCCCACCGCTACGATGAGCACGCGCGGGGGTGCAGAGAGCGAGCCACCGGATCCGGATCCCGTGGGACGTGATCCCGGATGGGAGCAGCAGTGCTTCGAAGTGCGACAGCTGTCGAGACCGAGGTGCTCGCCGCCCAGGTCTGCGTGATCGGCACTGGCCCGACCGGTCAGGCGGCGGCGCAACGCATCGCCCGAGCCGGTCTCGACGTCGTCATGCTCGAGGCCGGGGGCCCGGCCACGCCGACGAGGACGGCGTTCCAGCTGATGGCGAGCGGCGCCCAGGCAGTCGGTGATCGCTACCCCGACCTGTCCCACACCGCCTACGCCGCAATCGGCGGCACCTCCTCCGGTCCGTCGATCGGTCTCGCCCACGGCGACCCCGGTGGCGTCGGGATCCGCCTCCGCCCCCTCGACCCCATCGACCTCGAGCCACGTCCGGCCGCCGGTCTGGCCGGCTGGCCGCTCGGCTTCGCCGAGCTCAGGGCGGCCACCGAGGAGGCAGCCCGGCTCTTCGGGCTCGCCTCCCTCGACAACGGCGCCGACGTCGACGTCCTGCCAGGAGCGGATCACCTCCGCAGCGCCGCGTTCCACATCGCCGACCGCCGGTCGTTCTCCGACCCCTGCTTCGACGGCGTCGCGCACCTCGACGTCGTGGCCGACGCACCCGTCCACCACCTGGAGGCTGGTGCGGACGGGCGCGTACGTCGGGCGCACGTCCGCACCGTGACGGGCCGGCAGCTCGTCGTCGAAGCCGATGCCTTCGTGCTCGCAGCGGCGACGGCCTCGACCTGTCGCCTGCTGCTCGGCTCGCGGGGTGCGGGCCGGGCCGGCCTGGCCAACTCGTCGGGGCTCGTGGGCAGGGGGCTCATGGACCACCCGCTCGTCACTGCCGGCTGGCTCACGCCCTGCGACGGCGCGCGGGAGCGCGTCGGTGGGTTCGGCGCACGACTGGTGGGTGGCGACCTCGTGATCCCCAAGCTCGTGCCCTCGGCCGACCTCGTGCGTGCCGACGTGGTCCCCCAGTCGTGGGCGACGCTGATCCCCGCCTCACGTGGTGCGACGGCGGCCCGCATGACCAGCGCGGTGCGCCGGGCGGGTCAGCGCACCGACGCCATGAGCTCGGTGCACGCCCTCCTCCAGGGCGTGCGCACGCGCCGCGTGCCCGACGACCTCGGCCGGAAGCTCCTCAGCGCGGCCACCGGGGCCGACGACATCGTCCTCGAGGTGCTGCGGCGTCGCGGCTCCCGCCTGCCGGCGTGGTCGCTGGAGACGCCGTTCTCGATGAGCGGCGGGTGCCCGGCGACGGCCCGCTCCCTCGAGATCGTCCAGCTGGTCGAGCAGCTGCCCGACGATCGCAACCGCCTCGTCCTCACGGACTGCCTCGACCCTGCCGGCCGGGAGAAGGCACAGGTGCACTGGCGGTGGTCGAGCGAGGACTCGCGTCGCGAACAAGCCTTCGCCGCCGTCGTGCGAGATGCCCTGCGTGACGCCGGCCTGGGCAAGGTCGTGGACCCCATCACGAGCGGCAACCGCCACGTCAAGCAGTGGTCGGCGCACCACCTGGCCGGGGGCACCCGCATGTCGGCCTCACCGGAGGAGGGGGTGGTCGACGCACACGGCCGGTCCCACGACCACCAGAACCTCTGGATCGCCGGCACGAGCGTCTTCCCGACCAGCGGGCACGCCAACCCCACCCTCACGGCCGTGGCCACCGGCGTCCTCGCCGCTGACGACCTGGTCGCGGCCCTCGCCCACCCCGTGGGGGTGCCCGTGGGGCGCCACGGCGGACGCGCGGGCTAGGCCTCGCCCACCTTCGTGGTGCCGAACATCAGCACCCGGCGGCCGACGTCGTAGTTGACGACCTTCGCCTTCGACAGCAGGTCCTGCAGCGCGTCGGCATCGTCCTCGGTGACGGTGAGGACCTCCTCCCAGGCGCCCTGGTCGAGCACGAGCTGGAGGGTCCAGGTCCCCTCCTCGCCCGCCTCACCCGCGACCCACGAGAACTGGTAGTGGGTGAGCTGGCGCACCCGGATGCTGTCGTCGGTGAGGGGCTGCTCGACGGGGGTGGTCTCGGGCTGCTTCGCGCTCATGGTGTCCTCCTGAGGTCGGTCGCCGCGGCTCGTGCCGGACCCGCCGCCCCTACCCCGTCGGCCGCGACACGACGACCTCTCCGGGGTGCCGGTGCCACCTCAACCGGTGTCGCCCCGTTCGCGTCGGACGGTCTGGCGCTTGCCCTTCACCGTGCTGGCCCGCAGGGCGGCCACCACCTCGTCGGCCGCATCCTCGGGGACCTCGACGAGCGAGAAGCGGTCCTGGATCTCGATGGCACCGATCTGGCGCCCGCTCAGCCTCGACTCGTTGGCGATGGCGCCGACCAGGTCCTGCGGGCGGATGCCGGCCTTGCGACCGGCGCCGATGAACAGCCTCGTCATCGGCCCCTGCGCCGCCCGACGCGCCTGCTTGCCGCCCGCGCCGCTCGTCCGGCCGGCTGCGGCCGGCGGTGGGGACCGGAGCTCGACGTCGGGGATGTCCTGGTCGTCGTCGGGCACGCCTCCGGCTTCGTGTGCCAGCTTGACCGCGGCCATCGCCACCTGGACGAGGTCGAACTCGTCGCTCAGCGTCTCGACCACCACCCGGAAGCGCTCGAGGTCGTCCTCGAGGATGGCCTCCCGGAGGTCGGCCCGGGTGAGGTCGAGCCGCCGGGCCACGAGGTCGGCCACCGTCGGCACCTTCTCCACCGTGATCCGCTGCTTGGTGACCTGCTCGATGTTCTTGAGCAGTCGGTGCTCGCGCGGCTCTGCCAGGGTGATGGCGACCCCCTGGCGCCCGGCCCGCCCCACTCGGCCGATGCGGTGCACGTAGGCGTCGGCCGCCGACGGGACGTCGTAGTTGACGACGTGGCTCAGGTGGTCGATGTCGAGGCCGCGGGCGGCCACGTCGGTGGCGACGAGCAGCTCCGCGGTGCCGTTGCGGAGGCGGGCCATCACCCGGTCCCGTTGCTCCTGGTTCATGCCACCGTGCAGGGCCTCGGCCCGGTACCCCCGGCCGTTGAGGGTGCCGGTGAGCTGGTCGACCTCGTTGCGGGTCCGGCAGAAGACGATGGCTGCCGTCGGCGCCTCGAGGTCGAGGACCCGCCCGAGCGCTGCCGGCTTGTGGGCGCGCTGCACGAGGTAGGCGCTCTGGCGCACGAGGGGGCCCTCCCCCGGGGCGGCGGAGGTGCGGGCGATCTGGATGCGCACCGGGTCGCGCAGGTGGCGACGGGCGATGCCGGCGATGCGGGCCGGCAGCGTGGCCGAGAACAGCACCGTCTGCCGGGAGGCCGGCGTGCTCTCGAGGATGGCGTCGAGCTCCTCGGCGAAGCCCATGTCGAGCATCTCGTCGGCCTCGTCGAGCACGACGACCTCGAGGTCGTCGAGCACGAGCGTCTCCCGGCGGATGTGGTCCAACGCCCTCCCCGGGGTGGCGACCACCACGTCCACGCCTCGGTGCAACGCCTGGAGCTGGCGCCCGATCGGCTGGCCGCCGTAGATCGGGAGCACCCGGGCGCCGAGGCTGCGCCCGTAGCGGTGCACCGCCTCCGACACCTGGACCGCCAGCTCCCTGGTGGGCACGAGCACGAGGGCCGTCGGACGGGACCGCGACCCAGCAGGACCCAGCCGCTGCAGGACGGGCAGGGCGAAGGCGGCCGTCTTGCCCGTGCCGGTCGCCGCCTGCCCCAGGAGGTCCCGGCCGGCGAGGATCGGTGGCACCGCCTCCCGCTGGATCGGGGTGGGCTCCTCGTAGCCGAGGTCGCCGAGCACCTCGAGCAGCTCCGACCTCAGGCCGAGGTCGGCGAAGCTGACCTCGGTGGGGCGCCCGTCCAGAGGTCCTGCGCTCTTCGTGTCGTCGCCGCTCATCGTCGTTGCTCCTGGATCGCCGCCCACCACCGGCTCAACGTGCCGGGGAGCGACGGGTCCGGTGCTCAGCGGCGCTCGCCGTAGCGGAGGGGGGCTCCGTAGGAGGCGCCGGCGAAGGGGCGGCCCGTCCGCTTCGCGTGGCGCCACTGCAGGGAGATGCGGGTCCCGACCGCCGGCGGTGACAGGTAGGGGACGGAGTGCTCCCAGTCCGCCTGGCAGCGGCCGCCCATCACGAGCAGGTCGCCGGCCGCCGGCTGCAGGTCGTGCGTGGCGCCGCGACCGTCAGCGGTCGTGTGGCGGCTCGTCCTCGGCCGCAGGAGCCAGGGCCTGGTGGCCCCGAGCGTCAGGACAGCGATGACCGTGTCGTCGAGCCACCGCATGTCCGTGTCGCGGTGGAACGCCTGCCCGTCGCCGCCGTCGCGGTACTGCAGCAGGCTGAACCCGACGAGCTCCACGCGGTAGCGGTGCTGGAGGCTGCGGTGCACCTGAGCCAGCGCCGGGTGGGGGAGCGCGGTGCCCGGTCGCCAGAACGAGCCGAGCCGACGCTCCTCGACCCAGTGGTCGTAGCGGAACAGCTGGTTGGAGCGCCACGCGACGTCCGTCAGGAGCGCCCGGTAGAGCAGGTCGGCCCCGGCCAGCCAGCCCCGGCTGACGTCGACCCAGGACGTGGCATCGAGGTGGAGGCGCTCGAACGGCGCGTCACGCCGGACGTGGATCTCCTCGAGCGCAGCGTCGGCGCCGGCCAGGTCGGTCACCCGCCAAGCATGCCGCCCCCGGCGACACGGTGCACGCCTGGCGCGCCGAGGGTGCGGTGCTCAGCCCTGGGCGGTCTCCTCCACCGGCGACGGCGCCTCCAGCTCCTCTTCGACCACGGGAGCACGGCGAGGGGCGCCCGGCAGCGGTGGCTCCCGGCGCAGGGAGCGAGCGCACCCCACACCTGCGGTGGTCCCCTTCGCCGCCGCCACCTGGAGGAGCTGGTACCCGGGGGTGATGTCGCCGGCGGCGTAGACACCAGGGGCCGTCGTCTCCCCGTGCTCGTCGACCACGAGGCTGCCGTCGTCGTCGGCGTCGCAACCGAGCACCTCGGCCAACGGGGAGCGCGGCGCGTGGGCGATCGAGAAGAACGCCATGGAGCACGGGATCACCTCGCCGTCGCCGAGGCGCACCGACCGCAGGTCGCCCCTGGACCCGACGAAGGCACGAGCGTCGCTCTCGAGGAGGCTGATGCCGTGGCGGGCGAGCGCGTCACGGCGCTGCTCGTCCCCCTCGAAGCGACGGCCGTCGGTGACCACGGTGACGCTGGCCGCCCAGTCGAGCAGCTCCAGCGCGAAGCCGGCGACGTCCTCCGACCACCCGAGCACGACGATGTCCCGATCTCCCGCCTCGAGCCCGTCGCACGACGGGCAGTGGAAGACGCTCGCCCCGTAGTGCTCGTCGAAGCCCTCGACCTCGGGCTTGGCGTCGCGCACCCCGGTGGCGAGGACGACCCGCAGCGCCCTGACGCACGAGCCGTCGGCGGCGTCGACCTCGAAGGCGCCCAGCTCACCCCGGACCGCCGTCACCTCGAGCGAGCGCCGCACGACCCCGGGATAGCGGTCGACCCCGGCCTGGGCGGCTCGGAGGATGTCAGCCGGGGAGCTGGGGTCCATGGCCAGGTACCCGTGTGCCTGCTCGACGGCGCGGTTGCGGTTCTGGCCGTGGTCGAACACCAGGGTCCGCCTGCGGTAGCGGCCGAGCCACGTGGCCGCCGCGAGGCCCGAGACCCCGCCCCCGACGACGACGGCGTCCCAGATGTCGGCGGTCGGCTCGGTGGGGGAGGAGGTCGACATCGCTCTGCCCTGCCCATCCGCACGGCCCCCCCAACACCGGCGGCGGCGTGCTCAGGCCGGGGGGGCGAGGTGGCGGAGGGCGACCGCGGCGTGCAGCGCGATGCCGCTCGCCATGGCGTCCTCGTCGAGGACCATCCGGTTGGAGTGGTTCGGCGCCGCAGGCCCGGGACCGGGCGAGGCGCCGAGGAAGGCCATGGCGCCGGGCACCCGCTGCAACCAGTACGAGAAGTCCTCGGCCCCCATCACGGGGCTGGGCATCCGGACGGTGCGGTCGTCGCCGGCCACGCTGCGGGCCACGTCCTCCGTGAAGGCGGCGAACCCGTCGTCGTTCACGGTGACCGGGTAGCCGGCCTCCACGTCCACCTCGGCCTCCGCCCCGTGGGCCGATGCGATGCCCGCCGCCAGCCTGCGCAGGCCGTCGAGCACACGCGCCCGGGTCTGCTCGGAGACGGTCCTGATCGTGCCGGTGAGCTGGGCCGACTCCGGGATCACGTTGCTCGTCGTCCCCGCCTCGATCTTGGCGATGGTCACCACCGCCGGGTCGAACGCGTCGACGGTCCGGGTCACCATCGCCTGGATCGCGCCGACGATCTCGCAGGCGACGGGGATCGGGTCGAGCGCCTGGTGGGGCATGGAGGCGTGGCCGCCCCTGCCGCGCACGGTGATGCGCAGCACGTCCGCCGACGCCATGAACGGTCCCGGTCGCGTGGCGATCCAGCCGGAGGGGATCGTCGGCGTGATGTGGATGGCGAAGGCGGCGGAGGGGGCGTCGTCCCCGTCGAGCAGGCCCTCCTCCAGCATCACCCGAGCCCCGTGGTGGCCCTCCTCGCCCGGCTGGAAGGCGAAGGCCACCCTCCCGGCGATCTCGTCCCGCCGCTCGTGGAGGACGCGGGCGGCGCCGGCCAGCATGGCGACGTGGGCGTCGTGGCCACAGGCGTGCATGGCGTCGTCCACCGTCGACGAGTAGTCGAGGCCGGTGTCCTCGTGCATCGGCAGGCCGTCCATGTCCGCCCGGAGCAGGAGCGTGGGGCCGGGGCGTCCGCCCTCGAGCACGGCCACCACCGAGGTCGTCGCCGTGCCGGTGGTGACGTCCATGCCGAGGCCCTGGAGCGCCTCGAGCACCGCCTCCTGCGTCCGAGGGTTCTCGAGCCCGAGCTCGGGGTGGCGGTGGAGGCGGCGGCGCAGCGCCACCGCCTCCTCCATCTGGGCAGCGGCGGCCTCGGCCAGGGTGGTGTCCGACATCGCTGCAGCATGGCGCAACCGGGCCCCCGCCCGCTCGTCCGGCGCCCGGTGCGCCGTGGGTCGGTCAGGCAGGTGGGGGCTCGGGGCGGAAGCCGAACCTCCCGCTCGCCACGATGGCCTTGCTCATCGGTCGCACCAGCGACCGCAGGCGCTCGCATCCCTCCTCACCCAGCGCCTCCCAGGGCGCGAGCGCCAGCGCGTCGGTGCGGTCCTCGATGCGCTGGCGGACCGAGCGCCCCTCCTCGGTGAGCTCGCCCGACCGTCCGAGCCACCCCCTCGACGCCAGCCGCGCCGATGCGGCCGCCCAGTCCTCGTCGGGCCAGGCACGGCTCGTCTGGAGCACCGTGGGCGGCACCTCTCCCGAGGCGCCGTGCAGGACGAGCGCCTCGCAGCCGCCGACGCCCTCTGCCACCAGGCAGGCGATGTGGCCGTCGCCCCGGTGCTCACGCAGGAGCGAGATGGCGTGCCAGAGCACGAGGTGAGGAGGATCCGGCCACTCGAGCGAGGCGTGGCCGGCGTAGAGGGGGCGACCCTCGACGGTGCAGGCCTCTGCCGCCGTGCGGGCCAGCGTCGCTGCCTCGGCGACGTCGGGTCGTCCTCCCAGGTCGTCACCGAGGACGCCACGCAGCGCGGCGTCGGCGCCCTCCAGCCGGGCACCGAGGACCTGCAGGGGCGACGCCTTGGCCCAGGCCCCCTCCATCGCCGCCCGCACGAGCGCCGGGTTGAAGTTGAAGAAGGTGGCCTGCACCACCTCGGTGGGCACGGCGCCCATCGGAGCCGCCCGGGACGCGAAGTACCCGCTGCGCCCCTCGACCCCGACGGCTGCGTAGGCGGCGACGGGCTCCGGCGCGAAGTACACGAGTGCGTGGTACGGCTCGAGGGTGCGCCAGGTCCTGCGGGCGACGGAGGGGTCCATGCGTCGGACACTACGACGGCCCGCCTCCACGCCACGGCCCGACCACGAGGGCGGGAAGGCCCTGCGAGCATCATGGCGCCCGCCAGGAGGACGTCCGACCGGAAGGCGCTCCGCCGGAGGGCTCAGGGCTCCGGCGCGGCGGCCGCACCGGCGGTCGCAGCGGGCGTGAGGCCGTCCCGGGTCAGGCGGTCGCCCTCGACGAGGGGCAGCGTGCGGTAGCCGACCTGGGTGGTGAGGGCGATCACCGTCGAGGTCCGCACGATGCCCTGCACCTCGAGGATGCGGTTGATCACGACCTGCAGGTGGTCGTTCGTCCTGGCCACCAGGCGGCAGTGCAGGTCGCCCGGGCCGGTGATGGCGTGCGCCTCCAGCACCTCGGGGATCGCCCGGATGTGGGCGACCACGTCGTCGTGGCGGCCCTGGGAGATCTCGAGGGTGGTGAAGGCGAGCACCTGGTAGCCGAGAGCCGGCAGGTCGAGCTCGGGACCGAAGCCGGTGATCAACCCGCGGGCGAGCAGCTTGTCGAGCCGTGCCTGCACCGTCCCCCTGGCCACGCCGAGCTGCCGAGCGAGCTCCATGATCCCCGCCCTCGGGGCCTCGGCCAGGGCTCGGATGAGCTGGCGGTCGAGCGGGTCGGTCGCCGGCACGCGATCTGTCTAGCAGTTGGCCCTCTGAGCTGGGCAGCTCGAGCACGATCGGGCCGATCGGCTGGTCGCTCACCGGAAGCGCCGGCTCGCCCAGGACCGGCTGCTACCGTCGTCACTCGCACGGACGAGTAGCTCAGCTGGTAGAGCACCACCTCGACACGGTGGGGGTCGCAGGTTCGAGCCCTGTCTCGTCCACCACGAAGCGCAGCAGGTCGGGGATCCCGCCCCAGCAGGGGCGGGGCCTCGCGCTGCTGCAGCGCACCTCCCACCGATCTGCGTGACGGCGGATGCTGGTCCTAGAGCCGCTCCACCGCGGTCAGCGTCACGTCCTCGGTGAGCTCGGCGTCCGGTGAGCCGAAGACGCTGAACACGGCGACGACCGACGCCCGCTCACCCTTCCGGAACAGCACGACGTTCAGCTCGGCCGACGCGGCCTCGGGGTCGTCGATCGACACCCGGTAGGACTGGGACTCGTCGGCGACGTCGGGGAACGAGAGCGGGTCGACCGTCGTGGTGACCCCGTCCTCCTCCGACGAACGGCACCGCTCGGCGTACTCCGCGAACTCGTCCATGAACGCCTCGGCCTCGTCGTCGTCGTCGAACTCCCCGATCACCTGGATCACGAACGGCCCGGTGTCACCCTCCTTGAAGGCGACCTCGAGCTCGTTCCCGTCCCCCCGGTCCGGGTCGAAGGCGCACTCGCCCTCGGTCGCCTGCTCGTCGTCCTCCAGGAGCTCGGGGGCGGTCGTCCACCCCGTAGGCATGTCGTCGAGGGTGAGGGAGGCGTCGTCCAGGTCGTCGGAGGTCAGCTCCTCCCGCTCGCTGTCCGGCTCGGCGCTGAGCCCCTCGCCCGGCTCGGCGCCACCCTCGTCGTCCTGCTCAGCGCCCTGGACCACCTCCGAGACGTCCTCGTCGTCGTCACCACAAGCGCCGCCGAGCAGCAGCGTGACGAGGAGCGCGCCGGCGACCATCCTCCTCCGGCCCGGACCCCTCCCAGATCGTGCTGTGGTCCTCGACATGCCCATCGTCCCTCCGGGGTCGTCTGACTTCATCGATCGCTGCTCCGCGCGCGGCATCGCACCATCATCCTCACCGGCAACCGGTGCAGCGCATGCTTCCCGTCCACGCACCTAGCGGGGCAGGCCGAGGATGCGCTCGCCGACGATGTTCTTGAGGACGTTGTTCGTGCCACCCATGATCGTGTAGGCGGGCCCGTAGCAGACGCCCCGGCTCACCCGGTTCCACAGCATCGCGTCGGGGCCCGCCGCCTGTGCGCAGAAGTCCGCCACCCGCTGCTCGAACGAGGTGCAGGCCGCCTTGGCGGCGGCGGAGAAACCCTTGGGTGCCTGTCCGAGCACCTCCCGCAGGACCAGCAACCGGCCGATCCGGTAGAAGCTCTCGAGCGCCGCGATCTCCTGTCGAACCAGTGGGTCGGTGACATCCGCCCGAGGGAGCGTGTCGCGGTAGAGCGCGCGGTTCGACAGGAGCCGGTCGATGCCGCCCCGCTCGTGCTCGAGCTGGCTCATCGTCTGCTTCCAGCTGCCGCCCCGCTCGCCCACGAGGTTCGACGCCGGGACCACGACGTCGTCGAAGAGCACCTCACAGAAGTGGCGGTTGCCGGTCATGTCGGTGATCGGACGGACCTCGATGCCGGGCGTCGTCATGTCGACGATGAGCTCGGAGATCCCCTGGTGCGGCTTGTCGCCGGTGTCGGTCCGACAGATCAGGTAGCACCAGTCAGCCATGGCGGCGAAGGACGTCCACACCTTCTGGCCGTTCACGACGAACGTGTCGCCGTCCTCCACCGCCCGGGTGCGCAGCGAGGCGAGGTCGGAGCCCGAGTCGGGCTCGCTCATCCCGATGCACCAGGCGGCGTTGCCGGCCACCATGTCGGGCAGGAAGCGGCGCTTCTGCTCCTCGGTGCCGAAGGCGAGCAGGGCGGGTCCCATCTGGCGGTCGCAGAACCACGTCGCTGCGATGGGCGCACCGGCGGCGATGAGGGCCTCGGTGACGATGAAGCGCTCGAGGGCGGTGCGCCCGTGGCCGCCGTACTCCTCAGGCCACGTCATGCCGAGCCAGCCCCGCCGCCCGAGCTCCTGGGAGAAGGCGCGGTCGTGGGCGTTGATCCAGCTGTCCTCCAGGATCGGCAGCCCGGCGGCGGCCTGCTCCGCCACCTCCTCGGCCTCGAGGCGGAGCTTCTCGATCTCGGGCGGGAGGGCGAAGTCCATGGCACCGGAGCCTACGGCCGCCACCCGCCCTCCGGCCGCTGGCGTCGTACCGTGCGGGCCATGCGCGCCATCGTCCTCGACTCCTACGGCGGCCCCGAGGTCCTCGTCCTCGGAGTGGTGCCCGATCCCGTCCCCGGCCCCGAGGAGGTGGTGGTCGAGGTGGTGGCCACGGCGGTGAACCGGGCGGACGTGCTGCAGCGCCTGGGCCGCTACCCGGGCCCGCCGATGGAGCACGAGATCCCGGGCCTCGAGCTGGCAGGGCGTGTCCTCGAGCGGGGAGCGCGGGCCTCCCGCTGGGAGGTCGGCGACACGGTGATGGGCATCGTCGGCGGCGGTGCCTACGCCGAGCGCCTCGCCGTCCACGAGCGCCAGCTCATGGCGGTGCCCCCGTCGATCCCACTCGCCGACGCCGGTGCGGTGCCGGAGGTGTGGATCACGGCGTGGGACGCGCTCGTCGCCCAGGGCGGCCTCACCTCCGGCCGGACCGCCCTCGTCCACGCCGGCGCCTCCGGGGTCGGCAGCGCCGCCATCCAGCTGTGCAGGGCAATCGGCGCCCGGGTCGCGGTGACCTGCTCGACCGGGAAGGTGGCTGCGTGCCAGGCGCTCGGGGCCGACCTCGTCGTGGACCACACCAGCCAGGACTTCGTCGCCGAGGTCAAGGAGCTCACCGCAGGCCAGGGCGTGGACGTGGTCCTCGACGTGGTCGGCGGGGACTACCTGGCCCGCAACCTGGACGCCCTCGCCGTCGGCGGCTCGATCGTCCAGGTCGGGGTCATGGCCGACCTCATGGCCACGTTCCCGCTCGGGTTGCTGCTGCCGAAGCGGGCCCGCATCATCGGGACCGTGCTGCGGACCCGGCCGCTCGAGGAGAAGATCGCCACGACGGCGGAGTTCGCCCGCCAGGTGCTGCCCCTGTTCGACCAGGGCCGCTGCCACCCCGTGATCGACCGGCGGTTCCCGCTCGTCGCGTCGCCGGACGCCCACCGCCACATGGAGTCGAACGCCAACGTGGGCAAGATCGTCCTCGACGTCACGCCGGCCTGAGCGGCGACCGCGTCGATGGCGGCGGGGGCCTCGGCCTGGACGGCCGGTCAGGGCCCGAAGGCGGCCCTGGCCGCCCTGCCACCGGCGCGGGCGCCGGTGAGGAACCCGAGGGTGCCCTGGTCCCGAAGCTCCTCGGCCGCGGCCACCATCGCCCCGAGGGCGGCGAACGCGAACGCACCGCCCACCGACACCCGGCTCACACCGATCGCCGCCATCTCGGCGACGGTTGGGCAGCCCGGGAAGGTGAGCACGCTCACCGGCACGTCGACCTCGGCGACGAGGCGGCGGAGGTCCTCGGGGGCGACGACACCCGGGGCGAAGAGGACGTCGGCACCGGCCGCCTGGTAGCGCTGGAGGCGGTCGATCGTGTCGGGCAGGTCCGACCGGCCGTGCACGTGGTTCTCCGCCCGCGCGGTGAGGACGAGCCGCACCGGTCCGCCGTGGGCCGCCTCGGCTGCGGCGATGACCCGCTCGGCGGCAGCCTCCACCGGCCGGATCGGTTCGTCGGGCAAGGCGGTGGCGTCCTCCACCGAGCACCCCGCCAGCCCGGTGGCTGCGGCCAGGCGGACGGTCTCGGCGACCTCGTCCGGCGTCTCCCCGAACCCGCTCTCGAGGTCGGCCGACACGGGCAGGTCGGCGGCCGCGACGAGGGCGGCGCAGTGCTCGAGCACCTCGTCCCGGGCGACCGACCCGTCGAGGCGGCCCAGGGTCGCGGCGTGGCCGCTGCTCGTGGTGGCGAGCGCCTGGAAGCCGAGCGAGGCGAGGAGCCGGGCCGAGCCCACGTCCCACGCGTTGGGCATCAGCAGCGGGGACCCCGCCTCGTGCAGCTCGAGGAAGCGCTCGGCCCGCTCGACCTGCGACGCCACCTGCCCGGTCCCGCCTAACGGTCGTCGAGGGGCACGTAGGGGCGCTCCTCGGCGCCGACGTACTTCTGGCGGGGGCGGGCGATCTTCTGCTCCTTGTCGCCGAGGAGCTCGATCCAGTGCGCCAGCCAGCCCGACGTCCGGGGGATGGCGAAGAGCACCGTGAACATCTCGAGCGGGAAGCCCATGGCCTGGTAGATCAGGCCGGAGTAGAAGTCCACGTTGGGGTACAGCTTGCGCTCGGTGAAGTAGTCGTCCGACAGGGCGACCGACTCGAGCTGGAGGGCGATGTCGAGCAACGGGTTCGACCCGGTGATCTCGAACACCTCGTCGGCCGTCTGCTTCACGATCGTCGCCCGGGGGTCGTAGCTCTTGTAGACCCGGTGACCGAAGCCCATGAGGCGACCCTCGCCCTGCTTCACGGACTCGATGAAGGCGGGGACCTGGTCGACGCTGCCGATGCGCTGGAGCATCCGGATGACGGCCTCGTTGGCCCCGCCGTGGAGGGGACCGTAGAGCGCGGCGGCCGCTGCGGCGGTGGCGCTGTAGGGGTCGGCCTGGCTGGAGCCGACCGTGCGCATGGCGGTGGTCGAGCAGTTCTGCTCGTGGTCGGCGTGGAGGATGAACAGCACGTCGAGGGCCTTGGCCAGGGCGGGGTTGGCGTCGAAGCGGGGCTCGACCGTCTGGTACATCATCGACAGGAAGTTCGACGCGTAGTCGAGGCTGTTGTCCGGGTAGACGAAGGGCTGGCCGACGCTGTAGCGGTGGGCGAAGGCGGCGAGCGTCGGCATCTTGGCGATGAGGCGGATCACCTGCTTCATCCGGCTCGACTCGTCGAAGATGCTCTTGGCGTCGGGGTAGAACGTCGACAGCGCGGCCACGGTCGACACCAGCACGCCCATGGGGTGGGCGTCGTAGTGGAAGCCGTCGATGAAGCTCTTGACCTTCTCGTGCACGTAGGTGTGGATGGTCACCTCGTGGCGCCAGTCCTCGAACTGGTCCTTCGTCGGCAGCTCGCCGTGGAGCAGGAGGTAGGCGACCTCGAGGTACGTGGAGGACTCGGCGAGCTGCTCGATCGGGTAGCCCCGGTAGCGCAGGATCCCGGCATCGCCGTCGACCAGCGTGATGGTCGACGAGCAGCTCGCCGTCGACATGAAGGCCGGGTCGTAGACCCGCAGGTCCGGATCGAGCTCCCGGAGCGCAGACGACGGGATCGTGCCGTGCTCGAGCGGCACCGTCACCTGCTTGCCGGTGCGGTCGTCGGTGATCGTGATGGTCTCGGCCACCTGTGCACGCTCCCCCTGGTCGACGAGCTCTGGTCCTGCCCTTTCTAGTGGCGCTGCGAACCCTCCGGCGCGGGGCGGCGCGGTGGCCGAGGAGGTGCTCGGTGCGTGCTCAGAGGGGGAGGTTGTCGTGGCTCCGGCGGCCGAGCACCTCACGCTTGGTCGCCAGTGCGTCGAACGCGGCCGCCACCTCGCGGCGGGTGTCCCCGGGGTCGATCACCGCGTCGACCAGCCCCCGCTCCGCTGCCACCCACGGTGTCAACAGGGTGGCCTCGTACTCCGCCTGCAGCCGCTGCTGGGTCTCGACGTCCTCCCGCCGGTGGAGGATCTGCACCGCTCCCTGCGCGCCCATCACGGCCATCTCCGCGCTCGGCCACGCCAGGCACAGGTCGTTGCCCATGTCCTTCGAGTCCATGACGATGTAGGCCCCGCCGTAGGCCTTGCGCAGCACGACGCAGACCCGGGGGACGGTGGCCCGGGCGTAGGCGCCGACCAGCTGCGCGCCGTGGCGGATCATCCCTCGCCACTCGAGGTCCTTCCCCGGGAAGAACCCGGGCGTGTCCACCAGGGTCAGCACCGAGACGTTGAAGGCGTCGCACAGGGCGACGAAGCGGGCGCCCTTCTGGCTGGCGGGGATGTCGAGGGTCCCGGCGAGGGCGAGCGGTTGGTTGGCGACGATGCCGATGCTGCGGCCCCCGAGCGTCGCGAAGGCGGTGACGAGGTTGGGCGCCCAGCCCCCCCACAGCTCGAGCAGCTCGCCGTCGTCCACCACGGCCCGGGCGACGTCACGCACGTCGTAGCTGCCGGTGGCCGTCGGTGGGACCACCCGACCGGCCTCCGGCGTCGCCCGGTCGACGGGATCGTCGCTCGCCCACAGCGGCGGCTCCTCGTCACAGCTCTGGGGCAGGTGGGCGAGCACGACCGACAGGAGGTCGACGGCTGCGGCCTCGTCCGTGACGACGGCCGCCGCCACGCCGCTGCTGCGGCGGTGCACGCCCGGGCCGCCGAGGCTGGACGCCGTCAGCTGCTCTCCGGTGAATGCAGCGACCGCCCCGGGACCGACCACGTAGGCGGAGGCGGCGTCCGTGAGCACGACCACGTCGGCCATGCCGAGCAGGAGGGCAGGCCCGCTCACGGTGGCCCCGGTGACGGCGAGAAGGATCGGCACCACCCCGCTGCAGGCGGCGATGGCCCGAGCCGCCGTGCCCCAGCCGTGCAGCGCCGCGACACCGTCGTTGACGTCGGCGCCGCTCGAGGCGAGGACGCCCACCAGTGGGATGCGGGCCTCGAGGGCGGCCCTGGCGGCGACTGCGAGCGTCGCGCCGCTCGCCTCGTCGAGCGCGCCACGGCGAAGGGTCGGATCGATGCGCACGAGCACGACCGGCCGACCGCCGAGCTCCTCGACGTTCGCCGAGACCGTCCCGGGGACGTGCGCCCGCAGCGCCGTCGCCCGCACGGAGAGCAGGCCGGCGTCGGCGGCAGTCACGGCTGCCGGCTCGCGCCCGCAGGTGAGGGGCGCGACGTCACGGGGACCGGGAACACGCCGGGCTGCTCGCCCGACGCCGTGCCCACCACGTCGACCACCGCGGCCGACAGGGCTCGAGCCGGGGCCGACAGCAGGCCTCGGCGACGTCGGGCCAGCGCCACCTGCCGCCGGCTCATCCCGCTGATGGCCACCCGCCGCCACTCGCCGTTGAGGGACGACGGGGCGGCGCTGGCGGGCAGCACCGCAGCACCGAAGCCCTCGAAGGTGAGCGAGGCGATGAGGCGGATCCCGTCGAGCTCCGCCTTGGCCCGCAGCGCCACCCCCGCCGCTGCGGCCGCCCGGTCGAGGTCGACGCGGATGGAGGTGCCGGGAGGGGTGAGCAGCAGCTCGTGGTCGGCCAGCTCGACGAGCGTCACCTCGTCCCGCTCGGCGAGGGGGTGGCCGGCGGGCGCGACGACGATGAGGTCCTCCTCGAAGAGGAGCGTCACCTCGATGTCGGGGTCGTCGACGGGCAGGTTCAACAGGGCGAGGTCGAGCCGGCCCGAGGCGAGCGAGGGGAGCAGGGCGGTGGTGTTGCCCTCGAGTGCCGACACCCGGACGTTGGGGTGGCGCTCGGACATGGCCATGAGGAGGGGTGGCATCAGCCACCGGCCGGTGGTGCCGATGACGCCGAGCCGGACGCCGCCGGTGACGTCGGATCGCAGCGAGGCGACGTCGGCCAAAAGGGCGGCGAGCTCCCCCGAGATGCGGCGGCTCCTTGCCACCACCACCTCCCCCTCCTCGGTCAGGCGCCCGGCGGCCCGGTCGACGAGGGTGACCCCCAGCTCGCGCTCCAGCCTGGCGACGTGGGTGCTCACGTTCGACTGCACGGTGTGGAGCACGTCTGCGGCAGCCGAGAAGGTGCCGGTGTCGGCGACGGCGGTGAGGGCGGCCAGCTGGCGGAGGTCCATCGCCTTCAACGATACCCCGCATCCGAAAGATGTGTTGGACAGATGTGCGGCCACGGCTCATGATGGTCCTACACGAAGACGAGCACCGGCTTCCCCCCGAGCCGACCGTCTTCAAGGGAGTCGAGGCCGATCCGCCCCCCCGGATCGGCCTCCTTCCAGTTTTCGAGCGTCGTGCAGTGCCGGCTCACCTCCGGGACCGTGCGGGCGGGGGGTTAGCGTGCGGCCATGGCTGACGCAGCTGCGTTCTTCGACCTCGACCGCACGTTGCTCCGAGGTGCCAGCGCACCGGTGATCACCGCCGCGCTCAAGGAGGCGGGGGTGGTGCCCGACCGCACGATCCCGGGTGAGGGCGCCTTCTACCGCTTCTTCGAGGTGGTGGGCGAGACCCTCCCGGGCATGGCCCTGGCCCGTCGCGCCGCCACCTACGCCACCGGTTGGTCCTCCGAGGCGGTGGTCACCGCGGCCACCGAGGCGGCGAAGATCCTCACCGGTTCGGTGCAGCCGTGGGCTCGCCTGCTCATGGACGAGCACCGGGCCGCCGGACGCAAGGTGGTCCTGGCCACCACGAGCCCGTTCGACATGGTGAAGCCGTTCGCCGACGCCCTCGGCCTCGACGACGTGATCGCGACGCGCTACGGCGTGGACCACGCCGGCCAGTACGACGGGTCGATCGTCGGGAGCTTCGTCTGGGGCCCGGGCAAGCTCGACGCCGTGCGGGAGTGGGCCGGCCGCAACGGCGTGGACGTCCGCAGGAGCTGGGCGTACTCCGACAGCGTCTACGACGTGCCGCTGCTCAACGCGGTGCGCTACCCGACGGCGGTCAACCCCGACCCCCGCCTGCGCCTCGTCGCCGCCGTGCGCCGCTGGCCGACCCTGCACCTCGACGCGCCTCCCGGGGTGCCGAAGGTCGCAGGCATCGAGCCGTTCCAGGCGATGCGCCCGTTCATGCGGCCCGAGGCCGTCCCCTACGCCCGCTTCGACATCGCCGACACCGAGCTGCTGCCCCGCACCGGCGCAGCCATCGTGGTCGCCAACCACCGGAGCTACTTCGACACCACCGCCATGGCGCTGACCGTCGCCCCGGCGGGCCGGCCGCTGCGCTTCCTCGGCAAGGCCGAGGTGTTCGACGCACCCATCGTCGGCCAGCTCGCCAGGGCCATGGGCGGCATCCGCGTCGAGCGCGGCACCGGCTCCGACGAGCCGCTCGAGGCAGCGGCGCGGGCCCTGGCGGCGGGGGAGCTGGTGGCGATGATGCCCCAGGGCACGATCCCCCGCGGCAAGGCCTTCTTCGAGCCGGAGCTCCAGGGCCGGTGGGGGGCAGCCAAGCTGGCGGCGATGAGCGGCGCCCCCGTCATCCCGATCGGGCTCTGGGGGACCGAGCAGGTGTGGCCCCGCAGCGCCAAGCTCCCGAACGTCACGAACCTCACCAACCCACCGGTGGTGCGCACCCGGGTGGGCCGCCCCGTCGACGGGCTGACCGGGGACGACGTGGACGGCGACACCAAGAGGATCATGGCGGCGATCGTCGAGCTCCTGCCGGAGGAGGCTCACACCAGGAAGGTGCCGACCCACGAGGAGCTCGCGGCGACCTACCCCTCGGGCAAGGTGCCCGACGACCTCGACGCCGAGCTCTCCCGCCGCCCCGGCACCGACTGAGGACGAGGGTCAGAGCGGGAGCCAGCCCGCGTCGGCGACGGTGGTGAGGTCGCTGGCCAGGACCCCGGCCTCCGACAGGGTGTAGAGCGTGTCGCCGATGACCAGCGACCGGTTGATCCAGGCGTGCTGCTCGGCACCGGCCCGGTCCTGGTGGCTGACCCTGCCTCGCTCGGCCAGGGAGCCGTCGTCGGCGACGTCGACCGCCACCGCCCCGGTGAACCCGCCGCCGTCCACGTCGGCGAGGGTGAAGACCTCCATCGGGAGGACGGCGACCCGGTCCGGAGCCCACCAGAGGAACGCCCGGTGCTCCTGCTCCACAGCGGAGTGGGCGCCGGCGAACGAGAGGCGGTCCTCCTCGGCAGGCGCAGTCAGGTCGGACACGTCGAACGTGGACACCTGCGAGCCCTGGACCCGCCCCTCGGCGGTGGCGTCCTGCCCGACGCCGATGAGCCTGCCCTCCTCCGCAGGGTGGAGGTAGGCGGAGAACCCCGGGATCTTCAGCTCGCCGAGCAGGGTCGGCGCTGCCGGATCGGAGAGGTCGACCGTGTAGAGCGGGTCGGTCTGGCGGAAGGTGACCACGTAGCCGATGTCGCCCTGGTAGCGCACGGCGTAGATCTGCTCGGTGGTGCCGAGGCCGGCGAGCCTGCCGCGCTCCACGAGCGCCCCGTCCTGCTCGGCGAGGGTGACGACAGCGCTCTCGCTGGGCGCGGATCCGTCCAGGGAGTCGATCGTGACGGCGACCCGGAGGATCCCCTCGTGCTCCGAGAGCGAGAAGCTGTTCAGCAGGTGGCCCTCGACGCGGCCGGAGCCCAGGTACGGCGTGGTGGTGCCGGTGGTGTCGAACGCGTGGAGGTCGGTGGTGACGGGCTCCGGCGGGGGTGCCACCGAGGCGTCGCTGTCGACGCTGGCACCGCCGTCGGTGGTCATGGGCATGGGCTGGCTCCACGCGCAGCAGCCGCCGCCCCAGTCGGTCGTGGCCACGTAGAGGCGCTCGGCCGACGCGTAGACCGTCTCGGCGTCGGCCACGACGGCCGTGGCGTCCAACGGCTCGAGCGAGCCGGCGACGTCGATCGTGACCACCGTCGTCAGCCCGACGCCCGCCGGCTCCTCGGGCCGGGCGACGGCGTCGCAGCCCACGACCTGCCCGCCGTCGTCGCTCGGGAGCCAGGTGTCGAGGGGCGCCTCGGCCACCGCGTCCTCGAACCAGGTCTGCAGGTCCTCCTCGGAGGCGCCGGGCTCGGGCTGCCCGAACGAGGGGGAGGAGCGGAGGACGACGCGAGCCAGCGTCCCCGTCATCCGGGCGCTCACGTAGTCGCCCTCGAACGTGCGGCTCTCCACGACCTCGGGGGCGGCCGGATCGGTGAGGTCGACGGTGGTGACGATCGTGAGCGCGCCGGGCCCCGGGAAGGACGTGTCGGAGGTGGCGGGCCCGTCGGCCACCGAGCCGTGGGCGCGGGTCAGGACGGTGGCCCGGTCGTCGGCGAGGAGCAGCTCGGACGAGCCGCCTCGGTCGAGGGGCACGGTGGCGAGCAGCCGAGGGCCCTCGTCAGCGGGCTCGATGACGTGGAGCTCGGCGCCGGCGACGGCGACGATCACGTCGCCGTCGGTCTTCACCGTGTCGGGCTCGTCGACGTCGACCTCCTGCACGTTCGTCCCCGAGAAGCCGTCGGTGGCCCCGCCCTCGGCGGCGGCGTCGCCGGCGTCGCCGACGGCCGGGGCGGTGGTGGCCGGGGCGTCCAGCCGTCCCTGTGCCTCCGGCGCACCGGCAGCGGTCGACTCGGCCACGGCGAGGTCCTCGTCAGTCCCCCCCAGCACCGACCCGGGGCCGCCGCGGCTCGCCTCCTCCCGGACGTAGCCGAGCAGCTCGTCGCAGTCGTCGAAGCCGCGCAGGCTCGACGCCGCCGCCAGCTCCGCGCCGGCGAGGTCGAAGGGGCGCGACGTCGCCGATGCCGACCGCTTCCCGTCGGCGTCGGGGCCTGCTTCGTC
>CADCSY010000062.1 GCA_902805555.1 uncultured Acidimicrobiales bacterium
CGTCCCCGATCCGGCCTTCGTCCACGTCCGGCGACGTAGGACGTCCTGCGCAGCGGGGCGGCGGGGCGCAGGTCTCTGCCTCGTGCCACGGCCGGGCTGACGTCAGAACGCGTAGCCGAAGCGTGCGAGGTCCTCGGCGTGGGCGACCTCGACGAGACGTCGGGCGGTCGAGGAGTAGTGCCGCCAGTAGGCGCGGTCGCGCTCGGTGACGTTGACCCGCGGCACCGCGAGGACGAGGCCGAGGAGGTCTGCGAGGTCGGCCTCGAGCGCCTCCATGCGGAGCACCACGTCCGCCTCCTCGAGGTGGCCCCGGTGGAGCCGGCGGGCGGCGGGCTGCGCGTCGACAGCCACGTCGAGCGCCTTGTGCAGCCAGGGTTCGAACTCGAGGGTCACTGCGTCCACGATGCGCTCGATGGCACCGGGCTGGGTGTGGACGAAGGACTGCCGGTCCCGGAGCTCGAGGACCCACCGGGTACGGCTCCGCTGCCACTCGGCGACGTAGAAGTCGAAGGGGTTGCGGGTGGTCGTCACGATGCGCAGGCCGTGCCCGGCCGGGAGCAGCCCGGCGGCGACGAGCTGACCCACGGTCGCGTGCTTCGCGTCGACGCCGTGGCCGGCGCTCCCGTCGGCGGGAACGGCGTTGGTGGTTCGGCCGGCGCGGAAGGACTCGATGAGCGACGTGCTCCCGGTGCCCGGAGCCGCCGTGACGATGATGCCGGCGGCGCGGTCGACCAGGGCCACGCGGCCGAGCATGGCACGACCGCTCGGCGGTACTTTGTGAGCCTGTTCACGAGGGCGTGCACGACGAGCGTCCACGAGGAGGCGCCATGGGTGGGCTCGAGGCCGTCGACGTTCGCTACCGCGACCTCTTCGAACGGTCGCAGGAGGTGCTCGGCCCCGACCCGAGGGTGGTGCGGGTCGAGGTCGGGGGGTCGGTGGGCGCGGGGACGGCGGATCGGTGGAGCGACCTCGACCTGGTGGTGGTGACCGAGCCTGCGGAGCACGAGGCCTTCCTGGCCGACTGGCCGGCGTGGCTCCGGTCGATCACGCCCACCGTCTTCGCCCGCACCCCGATCGCGCCGTTCGTCATCAACGCCGTCACCCACGACGGCCTCACGCTCGACCTGAGCGTGTGGCCGGGCGAGGTCCCCGCCTTCGAGCCACCTGCGCAGTACACGGTCGGCGCCCTGTCGAGCCAGCGCTTCGACGAGGTCGGAGCGGCCCTCGAGTACGCGGTGGAGGAGCAGCTGCGGGGCCTCGTCGGGCCGTTCATCAGCCTCCTCCGACGGGAGGAGCACCTGCGCCACCTGACCGGCGTCCCCCACCTGATCGGGCTGCTCACCACGGTCTTCCTCGCCGAGACCGGGGGGCCGCCCCCCGGGAAGCACTGGAACCGGGCGTTCACCGCCGAGCAACGAGGCGCCGTCGCCGCACTCCCCCCGGTGTCCGCCACCCGCGAGGGCATCGTCGCCTTCGCCCTCGGGCTGGCCGAGCTCCTGGTGCGCCGAGCCCGTCCGCTCTACCCGGCGTTCGACCTGGTGTGGCCGGTCGAGCTCGCCGAGGTCGCCGCCGAGCGCATCCGCTCCGAGCTCGGGATCGACGTCTCTGGCTGGCTCCGCTGACGCCCTCCCGGCGGGACGGGCCAGGTCCACCCACCGCGACGCCTCGGTCGAGCCCCCGGCCGGGACCGGCGGCACCGAGGCGCGGCACCTGGGCCATGCCTCGGGGACCGAGCGACCGAGGGGCACCGCACCTGGTGGCCGCCCGCCTCGACGGTCAGGAGCGGTCGAGGACGGCGGGGCGGGGGAGCAGAGGCCCGGGTGCGGAGGGCCAGCGGGGGTCGGCGGTGAGGACCTCGATCCCGCCTCCCGTGCTCGTGATCACCGTGTCCTCCACCTTCGCCCCCGGCAGCGACGGGTTCCACGCCAGGGCGTTGCGCTCGACGATCACCTCCGGCCCGCCCGGGAGGGCGAGGGCGTCACGGGACAGGTACCCGCACGGTCCTCCCTGGTGGTGGTCCCGCTCGGCCCCGGGGTGGCCGGCATCGGCGTACGCCTCGACGACGGCCGCGTAGACGCTGCCAAGGTCGGCACCGGGGACCGAGGCTCGCAGCGCCGCCGCCTCCACCGAGACGGTGGCCGCATGGAGCTCTCGCTCCTCCGTCGAGAGCGGCCGGAAGGCGACGAAGCGGGTCAGGTTGGCGTACAGGCCGGCGCGCCGTCCGCAGACGACCAGCATCGCCAGGCGGCCGATCGGCTCGGCCGCCGCCGTGGGGTGGCGGTGCTGCGGCAGGCGTCGCTCGTCCCCGACGAGGGTCAGCGCAGGGTGGATCCCCCGCTCCCAGAGCGCGCGGGCGACGGCACCGGCCAGCTGGTGACCCGACCAACCCGGTTCGGCCGCGGCGAGCACGTCGGTCACCGCCGCGGCCGCATCGTGCCCGAGGATGCGGTAGCGCGCCACCTCCTCGGGGGTGAGGGACCACCGGGCGCCGGGGAGCGCCGGAGGGAGCGCCACCTCGCCCTCCTCCGGCCGGTCGGAGGCCACGGGGCGGCCGCCCGCCTGCTCGACCACGAACGCAGCTGCCGGCGACGGGTCGTCCCACCGGGCCGCCCACAGCGAGAGGCCGGACGGCACCTCCTCGGCACCGAGCCTCGCCACCTCGATCTCGTTCGTCAGCACCCAGGCGCCCGTCGGGGTGACCAGGATCTCCGCGACGCCCACCTCCCCGGTGAGCAGCACGACGCTCGAGCCGCCGGCGGTGGCCCAGGAGAACCAGTCGACCCCTCGGAGCCGGACGCCGCCGAGCCCGTGCGCCGCACAGGCGGCCCGGAGGACCGCGAGCTTGGCCGCCACCTCGGCGGTGCGTCCCGCCCTCGATCCCTCGGCCATCGATCCTCCTCCGTTGCGGAGCCACACGGGTCCGTCGGGCACGGTGCGTGGTGCGCCGCCCAGCCTGGCACCCCCGACTGCGGAAGAACCGAGCGCGTCGACGAGTTCTGGCGTATCATGTGGGACCGCAAAGCGGGTCAGGTCTCTCGCGGGTGGCGGACGACCCCGGCGTCCGGCCACCTACACGACGCTCCTGGAGACCTCGGATCCGGGCCATACAGGAGGTTCAGTGAGCAACGCACGCACCGACGACGCCGATGCCGACATCGTCCGGATGTACCTCAACGACATCGGGCGCCACGCGCTGCTGACCAAGGCTGACGAGGCGGTCCTCGGTGAGGCCGTCCAGGCCGCGGCGACGGCACGGGCTCGGCTGGCCGACACCTCGCTCACGCTCAGCACCTCCGAGCGCAACGCCCTGCGCCGGACGGTGCGGGCGGGCGAGCGGGCCACCACCCGCTTCGTCGAGGCCAACCTGCGCCTGGTCGTGTCGATCGCGAAGAAGTACCAGCGCTCGGAGCTGCCCCTGCTCGACCTCATCCAGGAGGGGAACCTGGGGCTCATCCACGCCGTCGAGAAGTTCGACTGGCGCAAGGGCTTCAAGTTCTCCACCTACGCCACGTGGTGGATCCGCCAGGCCATCACCCGCGGCATCGCCAACTCGGCCAAGACCATCCGCATGCCCGTCCACGCCGAGGACACCCTGCGGGCCTACGACAAGACCCGCAGCATGCTCGAGACCACCCTCCGGCGTCGCCCCACCATCGAGGAGATCGCCGCCGAGATGGGCGTCACCCTCGAGCAGCTGAACGTGGTCATCACCGCCGGGCGGGTGTCCGCCTCCCTCGACGACACCCTCGGCGACGACGGGAGCGCCACGATCGGCGACGTGGCCGCCATCGCCACCGACGACCCGGCGGCGGAGGCCGTGCGGGTGACCACCTCGGCCGAGGTGCACCGCGGCCTGTCCAGCCTGAACGAGCGTGAGCTGCGCATCCTCACGCTGCGCTTCGGGCTCGACGGCAGCCACCCGAAGTCCCTCGAGGAGGTGGGCGAGGAGTTCGACCTCACCCGCGAGCGGATCCGCCAGATCGAGTCGCGAGCGCTGAGCAAGCTCCGCCACCCGACGAGCGCGAGCATCCTCGGCGCCCTTGCCTCCTGAGGCGCCGCCGCCTCACCAGCCGAGCAGCACCTTGGCCACCTCGGCCGGCTGGCCCACGCGCGTCCGGACGCTCCCCCCCCGGGCGTAGGACGGGGTCAAGAGCGCGAGCACGGTGAGCCCGACCGCCAGGTGCGTCACCGCCCTCGAAGCGCGCGTCCGGCGGATGCCGCCGGTGGTGCGCAGGCGCGCCGCCAGCCACACGACCCCGAGCACCGAGTTCATCGCCGCATAGGCGATCCAGCGGCCCCAGTCGTGGCCGAGCGGGGCGAGCAGCAGGGGGGCGGCGGCGGCGCCCGCCCACAACGCCCCGAGCAGCACGCCGCGCCCTCTCGGGACGAGCCTGCGCCCGACGAGGGCGGCGACGGCGACCGAGGGCAGGCTCGCCAGCAGCGAGATGAGGTGGCGGCCGTGGCCCCGTTCGGCGACCACCTCTGCGCTGTAGCGCACGTTCTCGCTGAAGGTCCGGGTGTGGTTGAGGATCGCCCACCGGCCCTTCGTCTCGTTCGGACCGAGCTCGACGACGTCGCGCACGACGGCCAACCGCTCGGGCACCTCCCCTCTCGGCAGCGTGGGCTCGGCCGCCACCCAGGCCAGCGCCACCAGGGGGAGCGCGATGACGACCGCCACCTCGGCCACCACCCGCCGCCAGCGTGCGGGGTCGGCTCGCGCCACGACCGCGGCGAGGACGAGCGGGAGGGCCAGCACGACGAAGCCCTCGTGCACGAGCACGCCCACCGCAGCCAGCACCCCGACGAGCGGGAGCCGCCACCGGCCGGCGTCGCCCAGCAGCACCACCAGCGCCGCGCTGGTGACGAGGAGCACGAGGGCGTCGAACGCAGCCGGTTCGAACCCGAAGGTGCGCAGGGTGCCCGGTGAACCGACGAGCAGCACGCCCAGCAGACAGGTGGTCCAGCTCGGCCAGGCCCGGTGGGCGGCGGTGGCCAGGCGCACCAGGAGGCCGAGGACGACCAGCAGGACGACGACCGACACCCACGTCACGATGCGGACGCTGACCCGCTCGACGCCCAGCAGCTGCAGGACGGTGGCTGGCAGGGCTCTCGCCCGGTAGCCGCGCTGCACGCTCAGCCCCCAGAACGACATGAGGAAGTCGCTCGGTGCGGCCGGCACGACCAGGGCCGTCGCGAGGGCCCCGACCGTCACCAGCCAGCATCTGAGGGCGAGGCTCGACGGCACGGGGGCGACCCCGGTCGTCACGCCCGTCGTCTCCGAGGCCGGCGGCGGCCGCTCCTCCGTCGCAGGCGCCACTCGCAGGTCCGACACCAGGCAAGGCTGCCATCGCCGCCACCGCCGGCCGGTCGCCCCCCGCCCGGCCCTTCCCGGGCGGCCCGCCGGGCCAGACCTCCACCGGCGGATGCACGACGGCGAGCGGCGTCGCGTGGAAGGCTGTTCCCGTGGAGGACGGAGGCATCGAGGGGTCCGGCACGGTCGACGCAGGGCGGGAGGCCGAGCGGCGGGCCCACCCCCGGGTCGGCACCCGGTTCGGGGTCCACTGCCGCCGGATGGGTCGCAGCGGCATCGACCGCGACGTCGAGGTCGTCGACCTCTCGATGGGTGGCATGCGGATCATGGGGACCGGTGAGCTCAGGACCGGCGACGTGGTGGAGCTCACCATCTCCGAGGCCGGGCCCACCCTGACCCTCACCGGGCTCGTCGTGGGCAACAGCGAGGTCGCAGCCGGCCCGTGCAGCCACATCGCCTTCACCCGCCTCGCCCCGACGACCCTCGAGCACATCGGCCAGCTCGTCGACCGGGGGGGCTAGCGGACCCCGGCGTGGCGGGCGGCGGACCTGGGAAGGGCCGGGAGCGGTGATGCGATCGCTCCGAGGTCGGCTGCTCGTGGCCACCCCCCTCCTCGCCGACGGGGTCTTCGACCGCAGCGTCATCCTGCTCCTCGAGCACGGGGAGGAGGAGGGGGCGGTCGGGCTGGTGCTCAACCGGCCGAGCGACCTCGACGTCGGTGGGGCGCTCCCGGAGTGGCGGGGCGCCGCTGCGGACCCCGGGGTGGTCTTCCTCGGCGGGCCCGTCGGCCAGGGTGGCGCCATCTGCCTCGGGCGGGCGTCGGGGCCACCTGCCGTCGGCTGGGAGCAGGTCGTCGGGCAGGTGGGGATCGTCGACCTGGCGCTCGCGCCCGAGGACGTGCTCGGCCCGGTCGACCAGGTGCGGGTGTTCACCGGCTACGCCGGGTGGTCACCGGGCCAGCTCGAGGGGGAGCTCGAGGCCGGCGCATGGCTCGTGGCCCGGGCCGAGCCCGACGACGCCACGAGCCTCGACCCGTCCGGGCTGTGGCGTGCAGTGCTGCGCCGCCAGCGGGGCCGGGCGGCGTGGCTCGCCAACTTCCCCGACGACCCGGCGCTGAACTGACCGGTCAGCCCTCGATGCGCTGCCCCGCCCGCTCCCGGCGCTCGAGGCTCTGGCCCGCGAGCTCCTCGAGCTCGTCGTCGGGCGCCTCCTCCACCGCGATGACCCTGTCGTCGGCGTCCGGCAGGGCCCGGAGCAGCTCGTCGAGCTTCCGCTGCATCGAGAGCTGCTGGCGGGTGGAGGAGTGCTGGATGACGAAGACCATCAGGAGGGTGACGCAGGAGCTGGCCGAGTAGAGGACCACCTGCCACCAGCTGGGGAAGCGGGTGACGAAGCCGACCGCGGTCCAGAGCGCGACCGCTGCACCGGCCAGGAGGCCAGCAGCCGCGTGCGAGGTGGCCTCGTCCACCCGGTGGAGCACCCGGCTGCCCCAGTGCCGCTCGTGCCAGGCCTCGCCGTGCTGCACCACGGGTCCGGCCGGGCGCCGGGCGCCGGTCAACAGGACCCGGCAGCGCGCGGTGAAGCTCTCCGGGTGCTGGCGGGTCAGCTGTGCGTCGTCGTGGATCGCCACCGGCGTCGCGTACCCAGGAGCAGCAGGAGCAGGAACCCCACCGAGGCGCGCCGGGCAGCGGGCGGGTGCGGGAGGACGAGGACCGGTCCTGGTGCCATGATCGGGTGACACGAAGCGCACAGGGGAGACCGATGCCTGCAAACCCGTTGAACGTCGACGACTTCGGGGGCGAGCTGTTCAACCTCGGCATGTCCGAGGGTGCCCGCCCGTTGCTGGAGGCGGTCAAGACCTTCATCCGCGAGGAGGTGCAGCCCATGAGCGTGGAGTTCTTCGCCCTGGGCGCCGACCGCGAGGACCGCTGGGGCTACGCCCCCGGACAGCTCGAGCTGCTCGAGGGGGTCAAGGACAAGGCGAAGGCCAACGGCCTCTGGAACTTCTTCCTGCCGAACGCCGAGACGGGCCAGGGTCTCAGCAACCTCGACTACGCGTACATCGCGGCCGAGCTCGGCAAGAACCCGCTCGCCTCGGAGTGCCTCAACTGCGCCGCACCCGACACCGGCAACATGGAGGTGCTCGAGCGCGTCGGGACGCCCGAGCAGAAGAAGCGGTGGCTCGAGCCGCTCCTGGACGGGGAGATCCGGTCGGCGTTCGCCATGACCGAGCCGGACCTCGCTTCCTCCGATGCGAGGAACATCTCGACCTCGGCCGTGCTCGACGGCGAGGAGTGGGTCATCAACGGCGAGAAGTACTACATCTCGGGTGCCGGCGACCCCCGCTGCAAGATCATGATCGTCATGGTCAAGACGAACCCCGAGGCCTCGGCCCACCTGCAGCAGTCGCAGATCCTCGTGCCGCTGCCGCACCCCGGGGTGGAGGTCCTCGGGCCGATGCACGTCTTCGGCAAGGACGACGCGCCCCACGGCCACATGCACCTGCGCTTCACCGACGTCCGGGTCCCGAAGGAGAACATCCTCCTGGGCGAGGGCAGAGGCTTCGAGATCTCGCAGCTCCGGCTCGGCCCCGGGCGCATCCACCACTGCATGCGCTCGATCGGGGCGGCCGAGAAGGCGCTCCAGCTCATGGTGGAGCGGGGCCTCAGCCGGGAGGCGTTCGGCAAGCCGCTCGTGAGCCTCGGCGGCAACACCGAGATCATCTCCCGCGCCCGCATCGAGATCGAGGCGATGCGCCTGATGGTCCTCAAGGCGGCCAAGGCCATGGACCTCATGGGCAACGCCGAGGCCAGGGTGTGGGTCAGCGCGGTCAAGGCGATGGTGCCCGAGCGGGTCTGCCAGATCATCGACCAGGCGATCCAGATGCACGGCGCCACCGGTGTCTCGGCCTGGACACCGCTCGCGGACATGTACACCTCGCAGCGGACGCTGCGCCTCGCCGACGGCCCCGACGAGGTCCACCACATGGTCGTCGGCCGGGCCGAGATCGCCAGGTACCAGCCGCAGGCGCCTCGCTGAGCCGCATGGGGTGCCCGCCCGGACGGGCGGGCCACCCCCGGTCCGCCGGCGGTCGTCGCCGGGGGGAGGGGGAGTCTGGCGGGAGGGTCTAGCGACCGAGGCGCCGCCTGAGCTCGACGTGGACCGCCTGGCCGACGATGGCCTCGAGCTCGTCGGCCATGGCGTCGACCACCGGGCGGTCACCGACGTGGGCCTCGGGCTCCTCGGTGCAGCACCACGCCATCGTCGTGCCGATCTCGCCCCAGTCCCGTCTCGTCCAGCCCCGCACCGTGGCCACCTCGCCGCCGTCCTCCCGAGGTTCCCAGTCGACCTTCACCGGGAGCTGCCAGCACACCGACGGCTTCCAGTCGACGGGGGACTCGCCGGCGTCGAGCGCCGCGAGGTGGAGGGCGCAGCCGGCGCCGCCCTCGAAGCCGGGGCGGTTGAGGAAGATGCAGGCGCCGTCGACGACCCTCGTGTTCCTCCTGGTGTCGTCGGCGAAGATGCCGCCGGTGGCAGCCACCGCGTGGTGCTGGAAGCGCCCGGGCTCGAGCCACGTCGTGCGAGCCGCCACCGTCGGGCCGTCGTCACCGTCGAGGGCGGCGCCCACGGAGCAGCAACCCTGGCCCAGGTGCGCAGCCCGCTCCGGGAGGATCCCCTCGCACCCCCGCCCGAAGATGCACGTCCAGCTGGAGGTGAGGAAGCCGATGTCGAAGCGCCACGTCGTGTCGCCGTCGTGGACCAGCTCGACCTCAGCCGGTGCGCTCCCCTCCACGTGTCCGAGGGTAGGGGCCCACCTGGCGGTCACGGCGGGGAGCCGCACCGCGAGCTCGTCCCCACCGGGCCGGCCGGCGTCGCCCGGGTCGCCGCTCGTGGCAGGGTCGTCGTCGTGAGCCCGCCGCTGCAGCTGCGCTTCCTGCTGTCGGCCGCCGACCTCCACCAGCTCCCGGAGACCCAGGCGGAGGTGGCCGTGGTCGGCCGGTCGAACGTCGGCAAGTCGTCGCTCGTCAACGCGCTCGGCCACCAGCGGGCGCTCGCCCGGGTGTCGAAGACGCCCGGGCGCACGAGGCTGCTCAACTGCTTCGCCGTGGAGGGAGGGGGCACGATCGTCGACTGCCCGGGCTACGGCTACGCCTCCGCGTCGGCCAACCTGCGCCAGTCCTGGCAGAAGATGGCCGAGCAGTACCTGCTCGAGCGTGAGGAGCTGGCGCGGGTGCTCGTCCTCGTCGACGGCGAGATCGGCCCCACCCGACTCGACCTCCAGATGCTCGAGTGGCTCCGCGCCAACGAGCGGCCGCTGGCGGTGGCCGCCACCAAGAACGACAAGGTGCGCTCGTCGCACCGGGTCAAGCGCAAGCGGGAGCTGGCCGCCGGCTGCGGGCTTCCGGGGTCGGAGATCACCTGGGTGAGCTCGGCCAAGGGCACCGGGATCGACCGGCTGCGCGCCTTGCTCCTGACATGGCTCCAGCCGCCGGACCGCTGAGCTCCCGGGCCACGGCCGCGGTGGTCGGCGGGGGACCGGCCGGGCTCATGGCGGCCGAGGTGCTCGCCGCCTCGGGGGCCGAGGTCACCGTCTACGAGCGGATGCCCTCGCTCGGCCGCAAGCTCCAGCTCGCCGGTCGGGGCGGGTTGAACCTCACCCACGGGGAGGCGCCGGCAGCCCTCCTCGACAGGTACGGGCCGGCCCGGTCCCGTCTCGCTCCGGCCATCGCCACGTTCGGGCAGGACGACCTGCGGAGGTGGTGCGCCGGCCTCGGCCAGGAGACGTTCGTCGGCACGAGCGGCCGGGTCTTCCCGACCGAGCTGCGGGCGACCGGCCTGCTCCGAGCCTGGCTGCGGCGACTGGATGCCTCGGGCGTCCGCTTCGCCCTGCGGACCACCTGGGTGGGCTGGGACGGCCCCGGGCGGATCCGGCTCCGCTTCGCCGACGAGCAGGAGCGGGTCGTGGCTGTCGACGTCGCCGTGCTCGCGCTGGGGGGCGCGAGCTGGCCCAGGGTCGGCTCCGACGGCGCCTGGGTCGAGGTGGTGCGGGCCGCCGGGATCGCGGTCAGCCCCCTCCGCCCCGCCAACTGCGGCTTCCTCGTCGACTGGTCGCCGCGCTTCGCGACCCGGTTCGCCGGGACCCCGCTCAAGAACGTCGCCCTGAGCGCCGCCGGGCGGCAGGTGCGCGGCGAGGCGGTGGTCACCGCCACGGGCATCGAGGGCGGGGCCGTCTACGCGCTGTCGGCGGGGCTGCGGGAGGCCATCGACCGTGACGGCGCCGTGACGCTCCAGGTCGACCTGCAGCCGGACCTCGATGTCGGGAGGCTGGCGGCGAGGCTCGCCCGGGCCCGGCCGACGGACTCGCTGTCGACCAGGCTGCGGCGGGCGCGGCTGGCACCGGTCGCGGGCGGACTCCTCCGGGAGGCGACCGGCAACCTGCCCCCGACCGGGCCCGATGCCCTTGCGGCTGCGTTGAAGGCCGTCCCGGTCCACCTCGTCGGCCTCCAGCCGCTCGCCCGCGCCATCTCCACGGCCGGCGGGATCGCGCTCGCGGAGGTGGACGACAGCTTCATGTTGCGGGCTCGGTCCGGCACGTTCGTGGCCGGGGAGATGCTGGACTGGGAGGCGCCGACGGGGGGCTACCTCCTCCAAGCGTCGTTCAGCACCGGCGTGGCGGCCGGGGCCGGTGCCAGCCACTGGCTGGCCGAGCGCCACGGGGTCCCGTGACCCGGTGGGTGGACGACCTCAGGGCACCACCGCGAAGGTGACCGTCCGGGCCCCGACGTCGGCGGACACCACCCGGAGGCGCACGGCGGCCCCGAGGCCGGCCGTCGCCCCTCCGACGTCGGCGACGACGGCCGGCTCCCGCACCTGCACCTGCACGCTCCGGTCGGTGACCTTGACCACGACGCCCTCGACCACGGCGCCCACACAGCCCGCGAGGGTCGCCGCCTCGACGAGGTCGGTGGCCAGGCGGTCAGCAGCGCCCTCCCTCCGGGTCGCCGCCGACATGGCTTGGGGCAGCGACGGCAGCGCCTGGCGAGCCCAGCCCGGCACCGCCGTCCCGGCGCACAGCGCCAGCACGACCTCGCTGCCGGCGCGGTCGACGAGGCGCCGCAGCGGAGCGGTGACGTGGGCGTACGGCGCGGCGACGGCGGCGTGCCGGCTCTCGTCGCCGACCGGGGGCGTGCCGACCCCGCCGTCCCCGTCCTCCGAACCGGCGTCGAAGGCGAGGTAGCCGGCGCCCCTGAACAACCGCACCGCCTGCACGAGGAACGCAGCGGCCGGCGGGGTCGTCGGGTCGAGGGCGCGGATGACCTCGCCGTAGGTGCTCCCCTCCGGCCAGGGGACGCCGAGGGCCACGGCGTGTCGCCTGAGCACGTCGACGGCGTCGTCGGGCGCGGGCGGGAGGGTGCGCAGGACGCCGACGCCGCCGTCGAGCATGAGCCGGGCGGCGCACATGCCGGTGAGGAGCGAGAGCTGTGCGCTCCAGCCCTCCGAGGCCAGGGGTGCGCGGTACTCGAGCTCGTACCGCCCGGCGATCTCGACGACCTGCTGCTCGGGGAGCGGGAGCGACACCCCGCCCCGGGCCGCCTCCTGCGCAGCTCGCAGCTCGCCCACCTCGCGCAGCAGGAGGAGGGGCTCCTCGGCGGTGCCCCTGTCGACCGACCGCTGCACCTCCTCGTAGGAGAGCTTGGCCCGAGAGCGCACCGTCGCCCGCCGCACCCGCACGTCGGTGGGGGCCCCGTCGGCGTCGAGCTCGACCTCCCACACCACTGCCTGGCGATCCCCGTCCGGGAGGAGCGATGCGGCCCCCTCGCTGAGCACGGGCGGGTGCAGGGGCACCTTGCCGTCAGGGAGGTAGACGGTGACGCCTCGCCGCCTCGCCTCTGCGTCGACGGCTCCGCCAGGCGTCACGAAGGCGGCGACGTCGGCGATGGCGTAGCGGACGAGGTAGCCGGGACCGTTCCGCTCGAGGGCCAGCGCCTGGTCGAGGTCGGTGCTCGACGGGGGGTCGACGGTGAGGAACGGGACGTCCCGCAGGTCGGCGTCGGCGGGGATGCCCGGCCCTCGCCTCGCCGCCGCCTCGGCCTCGGCCAGCACCTCGGCAGGGAAGTCGTCCGGGAGCTCGAGCTCGTCCCGGATGGCTCCGAACCCGGCTCGCAGGTCGACGGTGGGGTCCACGTGCAGGGGCAGGCTGGGCACGGCCGCATCCTCGCCGACCGAGGGGCCGGGGCCGGCGACCACCGCGACCGGCCTTCGGGACAGCGTGCGGTCGCGGTTCCAGCCGGCGCTGCCTGGGGGCCGGGCGCAGGGCGGGCGGGCCAGGCGCAGTGCCCGGCCCGCCCGCCCGCTCGGCCCCCCGGCGTGATCGTGTTCGGCGCGGCCGTGCGCCCCTTCCGCCCGAGGCGGGAGCCGCTAGCGGATCTCCGCGAAGACCTCGACCACGTAGACCTTGCCGCCGGCGCTGGCGACGCCCACACCCACGTGGGTGAAGCGGCGGTCGACGAGGTTGTTGTAGTGGGTGGGGCTGGCCACGAGGGCGTTGTGGAGCCGCAGCGACCAGTCGCCCGACTCGCTGCCGCTGGCCAGGTTCTCGCCGATGGTGGTCCAGTTCACGCTGTCGAGGCCCGACGTCAGGTCGGAGTGCACGAGCGTGCCCCTGCTCGCCAGGTGCTGCGCCCACGACTGCGCCTTGCTGTCGAGGGTGGGGTGGGAGGCCAGGGCGGGAACGCCCACCGAGGCGCGGACCTGGTTCGTCCTCATGATGAAGGTCTGTGCGTTGGAGCCGAAGCAGCCGGTCAGGAGCAGGGCCACCAGGGCGAGGCCGAGGGCGGCCTTCGTCGGGCGGGCGGTCGCGAGGGTGCGGACGTTCGAGGTCATGGACCTTCAACGGCGTCCTCCAGGACCACCTTGAGCGTCGGAGCAGCTCGCAACGTGCTGGGAGCGGTGCGGATCCGGCTGCACCAGCCGGCCCCCGTTCAGGCCCGCGCTACGGTCCGCACCCGAGGGGAGGCCGCAGCCGGCGGTCGGCGGGTCCCCACCGAAGCGACACCGAGGGGGACTTCCATGGCGAGCAACGCCGAGAACGCGTTCGAGACGCTCAAGACGACCGAGGGGACCGAGGAGGGGGCGGGCGACTGGTTCGAGGTGACCCAGCAGCTCATCAACGACTTCGCCGACCTCACCATCGACCACCAGTGGATCCACGTCGACCCCGAGCGGGCCAAGGAGCAGTCGCCGTTCGGCACGACCATCGCCCACGGCTTCCTCACGCTGTCGATGCTCACCCACCTCGCCGGGTCGGTCCCCTCCTCGGGCGGCGGGCGCCTCGACGGGATCGTGATGGGGATGAACTACGGCTTCGACAAGGTCCGCTTCGTGAGCCCGGTGAAGGTCGGGTCGAAGATCCGCGCCAACAGCACGGTCAAGTCGGTCGAGCTCAAGGGCTCGAGCGTCCAGGTGACGAAGACCTACACGATCGAGGTCGACGGCGAGTCCAAGCCCGCAGTGGTCGCCGACTGGGTCACCCGCCTGTTCTTCAGCTGACGGGCCGAGGATCGGGGACCCGGCACGTCGAGCCGGTAGCCGTCGGTCAGGACCGGACCGGCTAGAACCCTGCCCACGCCGGCGATGGTCGCCGGCGGGGGAGGACGGTCATGGCTGACAACACCTACAAGGTCACCGAGGTCGTGGGGACCTCGACCGAGAGCATCCACCAGGCGGTGCGCAACGGGGTGGCCAAGACCGCAGAGACCGTGCGGAACCTCGACTGGTTCGAGGTCACCAACATCCGCGGGCACCTCCAGGACAACGAGGTCGGCCACTTCCAAGTGACGATGAAGATCGGCTTCCGCCTCGACGAGACGTGAGCCCTCCGGCCCTCCTCCGGATGTCGCCCGAGCGGGCTACACCCACTTGCCGGGGTTGAGGATGCCGTGCGGGTCGAGTGCCGCCTTGATGGCTCGGGTCACGTCCATCACGTCGGGCCCGAGCTGTCGGAGGAGGTGGTCGACCTTCAGCGTGCCGATGCCGTGCTCGCCGGTGACGGTGCCGCCGAGGGCCAGCGCAGCGTCCATCACCTCGGAGAAGGCGACCTCGGCCCGGGCCACGGCGTCGGGGTCGGCGGCGTCGAAGGTGACCAGCGGGTGGAAGTTGCCGTCGCCGGCGTGGCCGATCACCGGGATCGACGTCGAGGTGCGGGCCGCCACCGACTCGACGGCGGCGACGAGCGCAGGGATCTGTGGGATGGGCACGCCCACGTCCTCGATGAGGACGGTGCCGAGGCGCTCGACGCAGGGGATGGCCATGCGGCGCGCCCCCATGAGCAGCTCGCCCTCGTCGAGGTCGTCGGTCTGCGCCAGGTACGACGCCCCTGCCCCCTCGCAGGCCGCGCCGATCCTCGCCGCCTCGTCGCCACCTGCGTCGGTCTGGGCGAGGAGGAGGGCGCCGATGCCGGGCTCGAGCCCCATCGGCCGCACGCGCTCGACGGCCTCGACCGCCGCCCGGTCCATGAGCTCGAGGGCGGCGGGCCGGACCGAGGCGACGACGGCGGTGACCGCCCGCCCGGCGTCCACGACGTCGTCGAAGGTGGCGACCACGGTCGAGGCTGGAGGGGGAGGGGGACGGAGGCGCAGGGTCGCCTCGGTGATGATCCCGAGCGTGCCCTCCGAACCGACGAAGAGGCGCTTGAGGTCGTAGCCGGCGACGTCCTTGATGGTCCGGCCGCCGAGGCGGACGACCCGGCCGTCGGCCAGGACGACCTCGAGGCCGAGCACGTAGTCGGTGGTGACGCCGTACTTCACGCAGCAGAGGCCGCCGGCGTTCGTGGCGAGGTTGCCCCCGATCGAGCAGATCTCGAACGACGAGGGGTCCGGCGGGTACCACAGGCCCTGGGCACGGGCCGCGGCCTTCACCTCGGCGTTGAGGAGCCCGGGCTGGACGGTTGCGACCATGGCGGCTGCGTCGACGTGGACGGCCCGCATCCGCTCGGTGGAGAGGGTGATGCAGCCCTCGAGCGCCGACGAGCCACCGGAGAGCCCCGTCCCCGCACCGCGGGCGACGACGGGGACGCCGAACCGGCTGGCCAGGCGCAGGGTGGTCGACACGTCGTCCGTGGACGAGGCGCGCACGAGGGCGACGGGTCGACCGGGACGCACGGTCTGGGCGCGGTCGAACCGGTAGCCGTCGATCACGTCGGGGTCCGCCACGACCGTGCCGCCCGGGAGCTCGGCCTCGAGTGCCGCCGCGACGTCAGCGGGCACGCGCCACCACCACGGCGCCCGCGCCGGCGTGCTCGCCGACGGATCCGCCATGCACCGTGTGGCTGTCGTCACGTAGGGTAGGATCAGGGCCCAACAGAGGGGGGTCCACCGTGGACACAGAAGTCATCGTCGCCATCATCGTCGTCCTCGCCGTCATCGTCATCGTCGCGGTCCTGGCGGCCGCCGCTGCGAGGAAGAGCAAGGAGCGCAAGCTCGAGCACCGCCGGGAGGAGGCGGGCCAGCACCGTGACGAAGCCCGTCTGCGCCAGCTCCAGGCCGACGAGCAGTCGGCGGAGGCAGAGGCACGGGCGGCGCGTGCACGGCGCGAGGCCGCCGCCGCCGAGCAGCAGGCGGTGGAGGCGCAGCGGACGAGGTCCGAGGCCGCCGACATCGAGCAGCGCGCCGACGAGGTCGACCCCGACGTCGGGGACGACCGCCCCGCCCGGGTGGAGAACGACCCGGTGAACGAGCAGAACGCCTGACGCTCGGGTCGGACGGTTGGCCGCCGGTTCCCCCGGCGGCTAGACCGGCCCCCTCACGCAGTGCGACGAGGGGGACCACGATGGGAAGCGCCGACCTGTTCTCGATCGAGGGCAAGACCGCCCTCGTGACCGGGGGCAGCCGAGGGATCGGCCTCATGATCGCCCGGGGCATGGTCGAGGCCGGGGCGAAGGTCTACATCTCGTCGCGGAAGGCGGACGTGTGCGAGCAGGTGGCCGAGGAGCTCTCGCAGGTCGGCACCTGCACCGCGCTCCCCGCCGACCTCGCGACCGAGGCCGAGTGCCGGCGCCTGGCGGAGGAGGTCGCGTCCCGTGAGCCGGGCCTCCACATCCTCGTGAACAACGCAGGGGCCACCTGGGGCGCGCCCATGGCGTCGTTCGACGATGCGGCCTGGAACCGGGTGCTCGACCTCAACGTGAAGGGCGTCTTCCACCTGACGCGCTTCCTCGTGCCCCAGCTCGCCGCCGTCGCCACCCATGACGACCCAGCCCGCGTGATCAACATCGGCTCGATCGACGGCATCCAGGTTCCGAGCCTCGAGACCTACTCGTACTCGGCGTCCAAGGCGGCCGTCCACCAGATGACGCGCGTGCTGGCCAGCCACCTGGCGAGGCAGCACATCACCGTGAACGCCATCGCCCCCGGCCCCTTCGAGTCGAAGATGATGAAGGCGACGCTGGAGTCCTTCGGCGACCAGATCGCAGCCTCGGCGCCGCTGCAGCGGATCGGCCGGCCCGACGACATGGCGGGGACCGCCATCTTCCTCGCCTCCCGTGCCGGGTCCTACCTGACGGGCGCGGTGATCCCCGTCGACGGTGGCATCGCCACCACCCGCTAGCTGCGACCGACGGCCGGGCCGGGGCGGCCCTCGGCGCGGTCCCAGACCATGGCGTGGCCGGCCTCGACCTCGTCGAGGAGCTGCTCCGGGCTGCGCTTGTCGATGTGGCCGATGAGGCCGTTGTAGACGCCGTAGCCGACGAGCCGGCGCAGCGTCGGGTCGAACCGCCGCACGAGGTCACGGGGGATCCCGAGCTGCTGGTTCTCCTGCTGGCGGATCCAGCCGGCGCAGTAGTTCATGGCCACGCCGACGCGCCGCTCGCCGGTCCGGTTGGCCCCGCCCCCGTGCCACAGGCTGCCGTGCCACACGAGGACGCTGCCGCGCGACATCTCCGCCGGCACCGAGTCGACGTGCTGCCCGTAGGTCGGGGAGCGGTCGGCCTTGTGCGAGCCGGGGACGAGGCGGGTCGCCCCGTTGGCGTCGGTGAAGTCGGTGATCGCCCACATCGTGTTGCAGACCGTTGCGACGTGTGGCTTGGCGATCGGGATGAGCTGGTCGTCGGCGTGGATCGGCTGCGCCACCTCCTCCGGCTCGATGGCGATGGAGGAGAGGGACGAGACGAGGCAGCCGGCGTCGAGGACGGTCTGCACCACCGGGAGCACCTCGGGGTGCACGGGGATCGCCTCGAAGGACGGGCCGTGCACCAGCAGGTTGTAGATGCGGACGGTGCGCGCACCCTCGAAGCTGTTGCCGGCGGGGACGACACCGAGCTCGTCCTCGAGTCGTCGGAGGTCGGCGGCGAGCGCGTCGACGAGGGCGGGGTCGACCACGTCCTCCAGGATCGTGTAGCCGTGCTCGTCGAGGTGGCTGCGGTGGTGCTCCAGGAGGGCGTCGTCCATGGCGGGAAGGTAGGCGACCACGGCCTGGGCCGGCGGGCCGACGGTAGGGTCGCCCGGTGGACGCCACCGAGAAGCCCCAGGTCGACATCCCCGTCGGCGAGCAGCCCCCGGCCGACCTGGTCGTCGACGACCTCGTGGTCGGCACCGGCGACGAGGCTGTGAGCGGCCGCCCCGTGCAGGTCCACTACGTCGGCTGCGCCTGGAGCGACGGCAAGCAGTTCGACGCGTCGTGGGACCGCGGCGACCCCTTCGGGTTCTCCCTGGGCCGCGGCCAGGTCATCCCTGGGTGGGACCAGGGCGTGGCCGGCATGAAGGTCGGCGGGCGGCGTCGCATCACCATCCCCCCGGCCCTCGGGTACGGCGCCGCCGGCGCCGGCGGCGTGATCAAGGGCGGCGAGACCCTCGTCTTCGTCGTCGACCTGCTCGCCGTCGGCTGAGCCGGGTCCCACCGCACGCCGGTCCCGGCGGGCGGCGCTGCCGCGGGGTTTCCGGGGGGCTTCAGGGGTCGAGCGGGCGGCGACCGGGTGGCGCCCCCGCCGCCGTGCGCTGGGGCTTCCGACGTGATGATCCGGGTGGACCAGCCGTCCGTCATGCGGCGCCACGTGCTACGCGTCCTCGCAGGGAACCGGTTCCTCGACCCTCCCGGGTAGGGTCGGAGCACTGCCGCCCCGCTCGTGTGGGGTGGTCATCGGCCTCCGAGTCGATGGGCCGCTCGGGGCGCACCTCGGTTGGCCACGCCTCCCGCTGCCCGCGACGCAGCGCACCCGGCCCGCCGGGCTCACGGGAGGCAGCCGACCCGGCTCGTCGCAGCCTCACCCGCCCGCCCCGGCGCGCCACCGGAGAACCACGTGACCACCACCTTCAACGACCTCGGGGTCGCCCCTGACCTGGCGTCACGCCTGGCCTCCCGTGGCATCGACGAGCCGTTCCCCATCCAGGTCGCCATGCTGCCCCCGGCCCTCGCCGGCAGGGACGTGTGCGGCAAGGCACCCACCGGCTCCGGCAAGACGCTCGCCTTCGGCATCCCGCTCGTCACCAGGATCAGCCAGGCCCGGCCCCGCCGGCCCCGCGGCCTCGTCCTGGCGCCGACCCGCGAGCTGGCGGGCCAGATCGAGAAGGAGCTGACGCCGCTCGCAGCGGTGCGCAGCCGCAGCGTCGCCGCGTTCTACGGGGGCGTCGGCTTCGGCCACCAGCTCAACGCCCTCCGCCGGGGGGTCGACATCGTGGTGGCCACGCCGGGCCGGCTCGCGGACCTCGTGGACCGCGGCGACATCCGCCTCGACGAGGTGGACATCGTCGTGATCGACGAGGCCGACCGCATGGCCGACATGGGCTTCCTGCCCGAGGTGCGGCGCCTGCTCGACCAGGTCCGACCCGACCGCCAGACGCTGCTGTTCTCCGCCACCCTCGACGGCGACGTCGACGTGCTCGTGAAGCGCTACCAGCACGACCCCGTCCGCTCGGAGGTGCGGGCGACCGAGGAGGCCGTGGACCTCACCGAGCACGCCTTCTGGGCTGCGCCCCGGGAGCTGCGCACCGAGCTGACGGTGCGTGCCATCGACCACTTCGGTTCGGCCATCGTCTTCTGCCGGACCAAGCGGGGGGCCGACCGCCTGACGAAGCAGCTCGGTGCCCACGGCGTCACCGCTGCACCGTTCCACGGCGACCGCACCCAGCAGCAGCGGGAGAAGGCGCTGGCCGCCTTCATGAAGGGTCGGGTCCAGGCCCTGGTGGCCACGGACGTCGCCGCCCGCGGCATCCACGTCGACGAGGTGGGGGTCGTCGTCCACCACGACCTCCCCGCCGACCACAAGGACTACGTCCACCGGTCGGGGCGGACCGGTCGGGCGGGAGCGGCCGGGGCGGTGGTGGCCCTCGTCCCGCCCGACCAGGCGTCGGAGGCGAAGAAGCTGCAGCGCAAGCTGGGCATGGTCCCGGGCACCTCGACGCCCCCGCCGCCCGTCCTCGCCGACGGGCAGCCCGTGGTGCGAGCCCCGGTGCGCAACGACGTCGTGCCGGGGCCGGCCGTCAAGGGCCCTCACCACAACCCGTCGAACGACCAGCGGCGCCGCAAGCCCGTTCCACGGCCGGGCCCGCCCCGCCGCGGCCCGGGAGGAGGTGGCGGCACCCGCCGCACCGGCACCCGCAGCGCCTGACCAGCGGCCGCTCCCGACCCTCGGCTCCCGGCAGGACAGGGTCGGGCCGGGCGGCGACCCGTGGCAGGATCGCCCGGGGCCGACCGGACCCAGGGGGAGAGGGTGAGGATGGCTGACCTGCTGGCGCTGTCGAGTCGGATCATCGACGAGGCGGTGACCGACGAACCCGTCAACCGGGTCACGAACGAGCTCTCCGAGCTCGCCGACGACCTCGCCATCGTCGAGTCGTTCTCCCACTGCGTCGCCCTCGCCACGGACGAGGGCCTCGTGTGCTTCGACGTGAGCGGGGCCCGCACCGGACCTGCGGTGGTCGCCGCCCTGCGGGGCTGGAACGAGGCACCGGTCCACACCATCGTCTACACGCACGGCCACATCGACCACGTGGGCGGCAGCCCGGCGGTGGCTGCCGACGCCGAGGGGCGGGGGGACCCGGCACCCCAGGTCGTCGGCCACCAGGCGGTGGCCGCCAGGTTCGACCGGTACGACGCGACGAACGACTTCAACCTGCTGATCAACAGCCGGCAGTTCGGCGGGGTCAACCAGAAGCTGCAGCTCGGCATCGGCGGTGACACCCGCTTCCTGCCCGAGGGCGCGCTGCGACCCACCCGCACGTTCCTCGCCGACGACGAGATCAGCGTGGGTGGCGAGCGCATCCAGCTGCACCATGCCAGGGGCGAGACCGACGACCACCTGTGGGCGTGGCTGCCCGACCGGCGCTGGCTGTTCGCGGGCGACTTCCTCATCTGGAACTTCCCGAACGCCGGCAACCCCCAGAAGGTGCAGCGCTACCCGCTGGAGTGGGCGACGGCGTTGCGGGCGATGGCTGCGGAGCGCCCGGAGCTCTTCGTGCCCGCCCACGGGCTGCCGATCGCCGACCCCGACAGGATCGAGCGGGTGCTGCACCAGGTGGCGACCGTGCTCGAGCAGCTGGTCGCCGACGTGCTCGATGCCATGAACGCAGGCGCCACCCTGGACGAGGTGGTCCACGGGGTCCGGGTCGCGCCCGATGCGCTGTCCCTGCCGTTCCTCCGCCCCTTCTACGACGAGCCGGAGTTCGTGGTGCACAACGTGTGGCGCCAGTACGGCGGCTGGTGGGACGGTGACTTCAGCCGGCTCAAGCCCGCCCGGGCGGCGGACCTCGCCCAGGAGCTCGCACGGCTGGCAGGTGGCGTCACCGCCCTCACCACCCGGGCGCAGGAGCTGGCCGAGGCGGCCGGTGGCGCCGACGACCTGCGGGTCGCCTGCCACCTCGTCGAGCTGGCGGCGCAGGCCGCACCGGAGGACCGAGCCGTGCACGAGGCGCGAGCCGCCGTCTACGAGCAGCGGCGGAAGGCGGAGTCGTCGCTGATGGCCAAGGGGCTGTTCCGGGCGGCCGCAGCCGAGTCCGAGCTCATCGCCGGCGTCGAGGGCGGCGGCAGGCCCACCCGCTCGGGCACCCCCCTCGACGGCACCTGAGCCGCGGGGGGTGGGTGCCGGCCTGCGAGCTCCCGTGGCCGCCGCCCGGCACCGGGCACGCCCCGACGCCGGGATGCGACCACACCTAAGGTTCGCCGGTGGCTGGATCCATCCTCGGTACCGCTGTCCGCAGGGTCGAAGACCCCGAGCTCCTCACCGGGCGGGGGCGCTACGTCGACGACCTCCCGATCGAGGGGGCGCTGCACCTCGCCTTCGTCCGCTCGCCGTACCCGCACGCCCGGATCGAGGCGATCGACACCGCCGAGGCCGTCGGCATGCCCGGGGTGGTCGCGGTCCTGACGAACGCCGACCTCGGGGTCGACCCCCACCACGCCTTCGCCGTGCTCAACGCCGCCTGCGCCCGCCCGCCGCTGGCCGACGGCAAGGTCCGCTTCGTCGGTGAGGCGGTGGCCGTGGTCGTCGCCGAGCGCAAGGCGCAGGCGGTCGACGCGACCGAAGTGGTCGTGGTCGACTACGAGCCCCTCGACGCGGTGGTCGACATGGAGGAGGCGCTCGCGCCCGGGGCGCCGCTGCAGTTCGGGGAGCTCGGCTCGAACCTTGCGGCCGGGCGGGCCGACACCGGTGGCGAGGACCCGCTCGAGGGCGCCGACGTGGTCGTGCGGGCCCGCTTCGAGAACCAGCGGATCGCCGTCGTGCCGATGGAGGGCAACGCCATCGCGGTGGAGCCCGGAGACGACGGTGACGGGCACCAGCTGACCGTCCACGTCTCGACCCAGATGCCACACGGCTTCGCCCGCCTCGTCGGGTCGGTGTTCGGCATCGACCGCGAGACGGTCCGGGTGGTCACCCCTCACGTCGGGGGCGCCTTCGGCGGCAAGGCGGGGATCGTGGCCGAGCACAGCGTCGCCATCGCTGCCGCCCGCCTGCTCGGCCGACCCGTGAAGTGGGTCGAGACCCGCTCCGAGAACCTCGTGTCCATGCCCCACGGTCGGGGCCAGGTGCAGTACGTCGAGATGGGCTTCACCCGCGCCGGCGACATCGTCGGCCTGCGGTGCCGGATGATCGGCGACGCCGGCGCCTACGCCGGCTTCGGCGGCGGCCTGGTCATGGGTCCGACCCGCAGCATGGCCCAAGGGGTGTACCGGATCCCGAAGATCGCCTACGACGTCGCCGTCGCGCTCACCAACACCACGCCGATGGGCGCCTTCCGAGGGGCAGGTCGGCCCGAGGCGGCTGCGTTCCTCGAGCGGATCATGGACATCGCAGCCGACGAGCTCGGGGTCGACCCGGTGGCCCTGCGGCGCCGCAACCTGCTCCAGGCCGAGGACTTCCCCTACACGACCCTCATGGGCACGGTCTACGACTGCGGGGACTACGACACCGCCCTGACGGAGGCGTTGCGGGTGGCCGGCTACGACGACCTGCGCCAGGAGCAGGCCGCCCGCCTGGCGCGCGGGGACCGGCGGGTCCTCGGGATCGGGGTGAGCGTCTACGTCGAGGTGACGGCGGGTGGCGGCTCCTCCGAGTACGGCTCCGTCGCGGTGGGCGACGACGGGCGGGCCACGATCATGGTCGGCACCTCGGGCCACGGGCAGGGCCACGCCACCTCCTTCGCGATGCTCGTGTCGGACCGGCTCGGCATCGCCATGGACGACATCACGTTCATCCAGTCCGACACGGCGCTCGTCCCGAGAGGCGGTGGCACCGGCGGCTCCCGGTCCCTCCAGATCGGCGGCAGCGCCGTGTCTGAGGCCGCCGTCGGCGTGCTCGAGCAGGGCCGCCGTGTGGCCGCCGACCGGCTCGAGGCGGACGTCGGCGACATCGTGGTGACCGACGGCGGCCGGCTCGGGGTGGCGGGCGTGCCGTCCTCCGCCCTCTCGTGGGCGGAGCTGGCGGCCGCCTCGCAGGCGCAGGGCGAGCCGCTGCAGGCCACGTTCGACTTCACGCAGGCGGGGGCCACCTTCCCCTTCGGCGCGCACGTGTCGGTCGTCGAGGTCGACCTCGACACGGGGCGGGTGGAGCCGCTGCGCCACGTCGCCGTCGACGACTGCGGCCGGATCCTGAACCCGCTCATCGTGACCGGCCAGCAGCACGGCGGGATCGCCCAGGGGATGGCGCAGGTGCTGTGGGAGCAGCTCAGCTACGACGAGGCCGGCAACCCGCTCACGACGACCCTGGCCGAGTACGGGATGCCGAGCGCAGCGGAGCTGCCGTCCTTCGAGGCGAGCAACACCGAGACCCCCACGCCGCTCAACCCCCTCGGCGCGAAGGGGATCGGGGAGTCCGGGACCATCGGGTCCATGCCGGCCGTGCAGAACGCCGTCGTCGACGCCCTGAGCCACCTCGGCGTGCGCCACGTCGAGATGCCGTGCACCTCGGAGCGGGTGTGGCGGGCGGTGCGGGACGCCGGCGCCGGCCCCGTCCCGCCACCGTGGAACGAGCCCCCGGAGGTCTTCGCCACGATGCGTGCCACCGTCACGGAGACGGCACGCCCGGAGGCCGCCGACGTCGACATCTGAGCTGGGGCCGCCTTCTCACCGCCTCCGCCTCGGGTAGGCCCGTCGTCGGCGGTCGGGGGGCTCCAGCAGACGATGCCCGGCGGCTGTGGTCCGCCGCAGCCGGGCTGGGGTTCTCCGTCCGGTGCCGGGGTAAGGGCGGCCGCGGCGTTCGCACGGGCGCCACCGTCGACCCGAGGAGCCAACGATGACCGACGCAGGACAGGACCCGCACCAGGAGCCGTCGGGCGGCGAGGTGGAGGGCTGGATGGGCCAGGAGGTCCAGGAGGACGAGGAGCTGGTCGACCGCCTGGTGGCCGAGGAGGGCGGCGACGTCGAGGCCGCCGAGAAGCGCTTCCAAGAGGAGTCGGCCGGCGCCCAGCCCGACGACGAGGAGGTCCCCCGAGCCTGACGCCCCGGGGGGCTGTGGGCGGTGCGGGTCAGCCGTGCCGCCCCTGCCTCGGACGCAGCGAGGAGGGGGCGTGTCGCCCGGTCAGGCGCGGCCCGCCGACCGACGCTGCAGGGCTCGCCCCGCCGCCCACACCCGGGACGTGTTGCCGAAGGTCAGGCGACAGGTGTCGCGGCAGGGCCGCTCGCCGGGCGGGGCCCGTGGCTGTCGAGGCCCGCCGCCCGGTGGAGCCCTCTGGCGCCGGTGGCCACGAACGTGATCCCGAACAGCACGGCACCGACGAGGACGATCGTCGGACCGGACTGGACGTCGAGGTGGTAGCTCAGGTTCATCCCGACGAAGCCGCACAGCGCACCGATCCCCGTGGCCAGCCACAGCATGCGGGCGAAGGAGTCGGTGACCATGCGGGCCACCGTCGCCGGGATGACGAGCGTGGCCGCCACCAGGGTGACGCCGAGCACCTGCATCGTGGTGAGGATGGCAGCGGCCAGCACGAGCATGAGGAGCGCGTCCATGCGTGCGGTGCTGATGCCCGAGACCTCGGCCACGTCGGGGTCGAAGGTCGTGAACAGCAGCGCCCGGTAGCGTCCGGCGACGACCGCCACGGCGAGCGCGAGCACGGCCGCCACGACGACGACGTCGCTGGTGGCGACCCCGAGGATGCTGCCGAACAGCGCCGCGTCGAAGCTGCGCCCCGTCCCGCCGAACACGGCGATCAGCGCCAGGCCCAGGGCGAAGCTGGCGGTGGTGATCACCCCGATCGCTGCGTCGGAGCCGATGACCCGGCGGCGGGTGATGCCGCTGATCATGAGGGCTGAGGCCAGCCCCCAGGCCCCCGCCCCGAGCAGGACGTTGACGCCGAGGAGGGCGCTGGCCGCGAAGCCTCCGAAGATCGCGTGGGAGAGCCCGTGGCCGATGTAGCTCATGCCCTTGAGGACGACGTAGACGCCGACGAGGCCGCACAGCGCCCCGGCGAGGGTGGCCACCGCCAGCCCGTTGCGGAAGAACTCGAAGTCGAAGGGACGGAGGAGCTCGTCCACGTCAGCTCGCCGTCCGGCGGAGCTGCACCACGTCGGCCCGGTAGCCGTCGACGACGACGGGCATGCCGGCGTGCTCGAGCACCTCGAGCCGGGCGCCGTAGGTGCGCTCCAGCACGTCGGCGGTGAGGACGTCGCGTGGGGGGCCCGCCGCCATGACCCGCGTGTTGAGGCACACCAGGTGCGGGAGGTGGGCGGCGATCCCGTTGAGGTCGTGCGTGGTGAGCACGATGGCGAGGCCCTCTGCGTGCAGCTCGTCGAGCAGGTGCAGCACCTCGTGGCGGGTGCGCACGTCGACGCCGGAGGTCGGCTCGTCCATGAGGAGCAGCTGCGGCCGGCGGAGCAGCGCGCGGGCGATGAACATGCGCTGCTGCTGCCCGCCCGACAGGGCGCGGATGTGGCGGTGGGCGAGGTCGCCGATGCCGAGGCGCTCGAGCAGCTCGGTGACCTCGGCCTGCTCCGCCCGGCTCCGCCACGGGAGGCGCCGGTCGTCGGTGCGGCCCATGAGGACGCACTCCGACACCGTCACCGGGAAGCTCCAGCTCACCGAGTCCACCTGTGGCACGTAGCCGACCCGGAGGTTGCGCCGCCGGACCACTGCTCCGGCCACGGGCTGGACGGCGCCGGTGAGCGCCCGCAGCAGGGTCGTCTTGCCGGAGCCGGAGGGTCCGACGACCCCGGTGAACTGGCCCTCGGCGATCGCCAGGTCGACGTCGACCAGCACGGGATCGGTGCCGTACCGGCAGGTGACCCGCTCGAGGCGGAGGAGGTCACCGGTCACGGTGGGCGGGCGCATTCCGTCGAGCGTAGGTGCGAACTGGACGCAAGTGGCACCGTTTCCTCACAAACGCCCAGGGGTAGCCACAGCGGGATCACGCAACCCGCTTCGAAGGAGCGCACCATGTCCATCGGATTCTCCGTCCCCGGCCTCGAGGACGACCAGGCAGAGAAGATCAGGACGCGGCTCCAGGAGCGGCTGAACGCCCTCATCGACCTGGGTCTCACGCTGAAGCACATCCACTGGAACGTGGTCGGTCCGAGCTTCATCGGCGTCCACGAGATGCTGGACCCGCAGTACGAGGCGGTGCAGGCGATGGTGGACGAGGTGGCCGAGCGCATCGCCACCCTCGGCGGGAGCCCGGTGGGCACGCCCGGCAACATCGTGTCCGAGCGGTCCTGGGACGACTACAGCGTCGGTCGGGCCATGACCCAGGAGCACCTGTCGGCGCTCGACCTCGTGTACACGGGCGTGAACGAGGACCACCGCACGGCGATCCAGGAGTTCGAGGACGAGCCGATCAGCCAGGACATGCTCGTGGCCCAGGCGGGCCAGCTCGAGCAGTTCCAGTGGTTCGTGCGGGCGCACCTCGAGGACGGCACGGGGCACCTCCTCAACGAAGGGGCCACCACCGAGGGCGAGGCGGTGGCGAAGGCGTCGCAGCAGTCGGCCCAGGCCTCGAAGAAGCAGGCGCAGGCTCCTGCGGCGCCCGCCGAGGAGGCCTCCCCCGGCAAGAAGCGCACGCTGCGCAAGGCTGCCGCCAAGCGCTGATCAGGGAGGCAGGGCGAGGACGCCCCGCTTCGTCGGGGGCCGGTGCTCCGGCACCGGCCCCTCTCGCGTCCGGCCGAGGCGGGCCGGCCCCGGGCGCGCCCGAGCCCCGGCGTCAGGAGACGACCGGGGCTCGGCGGTCGGGATCGACAGGTGGAGGTCCGTCGGGCACCGCTCTCGCCCGTCGTGCCTTCGTCCCGGGAGCCGGACGCCGATGGGCGGGCCGGTGCGGTCGGGGGGACGAGCGTGGCGAGCGGAGCGCGACCCGCGGGCGCTAGGAGCGACCGGGCGGATCCTCGCAGTCCGAGGTGGCCGTCATCGAGTGGCACCCTCCCTGGTGAGCGACTGGGTCAGTGCGATCGTGCGCCTCCGTTCGAGCATCGTCAAGGGGTTCGTCGTGCCGCCGGGCGGTGTCGCAGGAGGCCCGTAAGGTCGGAGGCCATGTCGGCCCCGGGACCCCTCGTGCTCGGGAGGGGGGTGGTGATCTCGCTCGGAGAGGCGCCGCCGGATCCGTGGTCGGATGCCCCCCGGGTCGTCGTGGACGCCGCAGCGGTCGCCGACCCGGCTGCGGTGGTGGCGACGCTCCACGACCACTGGGCGGCGCGGCGGCCTGTGGTGGTCGAGCTGGCGGTCGATCCCACTGGGTTCCGTGCGCCCATGTCGGTCACCGCCGAGCCGTGGACCCTCGGCGCCACCTTCGAGCCGTGGCACGACAGGCTGCACTTCCTGGTCTGGGCCAACACCTACGACGCTCGCGGCGGGGAGCTGACGTGGTGGTGGGCCCGCAAGGCGGCGCGACTGGGCGCGACGGCGGCCGGTCCCGACCAGCCCGGCGACTGCGTGCTCCCCGACGGGCGGCCGGTGTGGGTCGACGGCGGGCCCCGGGGCCCGCTGCCCGCCGAGGCGATCGCTGGGCTGGCGGTCGTCCACCGGGAGTCGGTCGACCTCGGGCACCTCCAGGTCGAGGCGGAGCCGACCGGACCGACCGCCGACCTCGCCCCCGACCAGCTCGCAGCCGTGGCTCACGGCGCGGGCCCCGCCCGGGTGATCGCACCGGCTGGCTCCGGCAAGACCAGGGTCCTCACCGAACGGCTGCGGCACCTGCTCTCGGACCGCGGCTACGAGCGGGAGGGCGTGCTGGCCGTCGCCTACAACAAGCGGGCCCAGGAGGAGATGCTGGAGCGGACCACCGACATCCGGCCCCGGGTCCAGACCCTCAACGCGCTCGCCTTCGAGATCCTCGGCCTCGCCAGAGGAGGCCGGCCGAGGGTCCTGGACGAGCGCGAGGTGCGATCGATCCTGGAGGGCCTCGTCCCGAAGGGGCGGCCCGTGGCCAACACGGACCGGCTCGCGCCCTACCTCGAGGCGCTCACCGCCGTGCGCCTCGGCCTGCGCGACCCGGACGAGGTGGAGGCAGCTCGTGACGACGTGCCCGGCTTCGCAGGTGCGTTCGACCCGTTCCGGCGGCGCCTGACCGAGCTCGGCGCGGTCGACTTCGACGAGCAGGTCTACGGCGCCGTCGTGGCGCTCCTGACCGACGGGGACCTACGGCGGACCCTCCAGGCCGGGTGCCGCCACCTCCTCGTCGACGAGCTCCAGGACCTCACGCCGGCCCACGTCCTCCTGCTGCGCCTGCTGGCGCTGCCGGAGCTCGACGTGTTCGGGGTCGGCGACGACGACCAGACGATCTACTCCTACGCGGGCGCCGATCCCGGCTTCCTGCTCGACTTCGGCCTCCTCTTCCCCGGTGGCGCCGAGCACCCGCTGGAGGTCAACTACCGCTGCCCGGCCCGGGTCGTCGAGGGGGCCCGGTCGCTGCTGTCGCACAACCACCGGCGGGTGGCGAAGGAGATGCGGCCGGGCCCGCATGCCGGGGTCGACCCGGGTTCGCTCTCCGTGCACCGCCACCGCCACGAGGCGGGCGCCGCCGAGCTCGTCGACGTCGTGCGCGGGTGGCAGGCGGGCGGGGCCGGGCCGGACGACATCGCCGTCCTCGCCCGGGTGGGCTCGCTCCTGCTGGCGCCCCAGGTCGCGCTCGTGGAGGCGGGTGTGGCGGTCGAACCGGCGCTCGACACCAGGGTGCTCGAGCGGACCGGGACCCGCGCCGCCCTCGCCTACCTCCGCATCGCCTGCGACCCCGACCACCTGTCCGGCGCCGACCTGGTGGAGATCTACCGGCGACCCACCCGGGGCCTGCCGAGCTGGATCACGAAGTGGTTCGACCGGTGCCGCAGCGTCGACGAGGTGCGGGCGGTGGCCGGTCGGGTCGACGACGCCAAGGTGGCGTCCAAGGTGGAGCGGGTCGCCGACGAGCTCGACATGGTGGTGGCCGCTGCACGGGGGGGCACGACGCGCCAGGTGCTGCTGGCCGTGCGGGACCGCGTCGGGCTCGGTTCGGCGATGGATCTGCTCGACGTGTCGAAGGGGGGCCAGACCGCCAGCCAGCTCGACGACCTCGAGGCCCTCGTCCAGGTGGCGGCGCTGCACCCCGATCCATCCGGCTTCGAACCGTGGCTGCGGGGGGTGCTCGCCCGCACCCCCTCCGGGGAGCCAGGCGTCACCCTCGCCACCGTCCACCGGGTGAAGGGCCAGGAGTGGGGCCACGTCGCCGTGGTCGGCGTCACCGACGGCCTCGTGCCCCACCGGCTGGCCGAGGACGAGGAGGAGGAGCGGCGGGTGCTGCACGTGGCCATCACCCGCGGGAGCCGACGGGTGGCCGTCCTGGCCGATGCGGAACGGCCCTCGCCGTTCCTCCCCGAGCTCGAGGGGACGGCCCCACCCCGCCCGCCGTCTGAGGCCCACCCCCGCGCTGCGGGCGGGTCCAAGCCGGCCCCCGAGCCGCGGGTGAAGGCAGGCGGAGGCAGGGCTGGAAAGTCCGGCGGGAGCAAGGCGGAGAAGGTCCTCGCGGTGGCGTGGGTCGAGGCCGCGCCGGGGCTCGTCGCCGTCGCCAACGGGGGCATCAGCGGCGCCGTCCGCAGCGCCGACGACGACGGCGTGCTGCTCGACGTGGGCGGGAGCGCGCTGCGGATCCGGCCGGGCGAGGTGGTCACGGTGGACGGCCGCCCGGCCGTGCTCGTGCCGCCGGGGACGCCGGCGCTGCGGGCGGCGCTCGGCTCGTGGCGGAGCGAGCGCTACCGGGCGGACGGCGTCCCGTCGTACGTGGTCGCCACCGACAAGGTGCTCGACGCCATCGCCCTCGCCCGGCCCTCGTCGACCACGGAGCTCCTGGCCATCAGCGGCATCGGCCAGGCGAAGGTCGACGCCTACGGCGAGGACATCCTCGCCATCATCGCAGCCGGTGGCTGAGCGGACCCCTCGAGGCCGGCCGGATGGCGAGGGGGACGACATCCCGGGCACCGTCGAGGTGTCCGGAGCGACGGTCGACCGCCGCCACTCGAGGCCGGCGCCTCCGGGGCGGGCCACGTAGGGTTCCGACCATGGACCAGGTGCTCGTCGACCGTCGCGACCGTGTGGCCGTGCTCACCCTCAACCGCCCCGACCGCCTCAACGCGATCTCCGGTCCCATGCTGGCGGCGCTCTCCACCGCCCTGCTCGAGGCGGACGCCGACCCCGAGGTCCGCTGCATCGTGCTCACCGGGGCCGGGCGCGGCTTCTGCGCAGGTCTCGACCTCGTGGACATGACGTCGGGTGACGGGCTCGAGATCGGCGGCCGTGCCGGTGAGCTCGCGCTCCGGGACGCGCCGCCGACCGTGCTCCACAACCTGGACACGCCGACCATCTGCGCCCTGAACGGAGGAGCCGCCGGGTACGGGATGGACCTCGCGCTCGGGTGCGACATCCGCATCGCCGCCGAGTCCTCGAAGCTGGCCCCGGCCTTCGTCAAGCGGGGCGTGCTGCCCGAGAGCGGCGGCACGTGGCTCCTGCCCCGCATCGTCGGCTACGCGAAGGCCGCCGAGCTGGCGTTCGTGGGCGACACGCTCGGCTCGGCCGAGTGCCTCGAGCTGGGGCTCGTCAACCGGGTGGTCCCCGACGACCAGCTCGAGAAGGAGGCGCTCGACATGGCCGGCAAGATCGCCGCCAACGCCCCCCTCGCCGTGCGGGCCACGAAGCGCATGTTCCGGATGGCGGAGCGCGAGGCGTTCGACGACCACGTGCACCACGTGTACCTCCAGCTCCTCCCGCTGTTCGCCACCCGCGACTTCAAGGAGGGCATGGCCTCGTTCCTCGAGCGCAGGCCGCCCGACTTCACCGGTCGGTGACCACCTTCGTCACCGGCGCCACCGCCACCGACGAGGGCGACGCCCTGGTCGTCCGGTGGCAGGTGGAGCCGCCCGGCGCGCCCGTCGACGTCGCCGTCGGCGCTGCCCCCGATGCGGTCGACCACGACCATCCGCTGCAGGTGGGGGTGACGACGGGGGAGGTACGGCTGCCCCTCGTACCCGGTGCGCGCCGCTACGTGTCGGTCGCCCCGACGGGTGGTGGTGCCGCCGTGGTGACCGCCGAGCGGCGGGTCGCCCTGCGGGGGGCGCTCAACGTGCGCGACCTGGGCGGCTACCCCACGAGCTCGGGCGGGCGCACCTCCTGGGGCCGCCTCTTCCGAGCCGACGCCCTCCACGCCCTCGATCCCGACGACGTCGAGTCGCTCCGTCGCCTCGGCCTCCGGGTCGTGTACGACCTCCGGCGCGACAGCGAGCGGGACCGGTCCCCGAACGTCGTCCTCGGCCGAGACGTCCGCTCCGTCGTGCTGGCCATGGGGGGCGCGGCGGCCGAGAGCGCCGAGCTGATGGACCAGGTCATGGCGGGGGAGGTCACGAGCATCGACGAGGGCTTCATGGTCGACGTCTACGCCGACCTCCTCGAGACCCACGCCGCCGACTTCGGCACCCTCCTGGCCGGCCTGGCCGAGCCCGGCGGGCTCCCCGCGCTCTTCCACTGCACGGCGGGCAAGGACCGCACGGGCCTGGCGGCCGCCATGGTGCTCTCGGTGCTCGGCGTCGAACGGGCCACCGTCCTCGACGACTACGAGCTGTCGAACCGGTACCGGGCCTCGGTGCGCGTCGCCCAGCTCCGACCCGTCCTGGCCGAGGCCGGCGTCGACGTCGAGCGCATCCTGCCCCTGCTCACCGCACCCCGCCCCGTGCTCGAGGCCGCCCTGGCTGCGCTCGACGCCGGGCACGGCGGGGTCGAGCCCTACCTGCTCGGCCCGGCGGGGATGCGCCCAGAGCAGCTGGCCGGCCTGCGTGAGGCACTGCTGGGCTGAGCGACTGGGGCGGGCCGGACGGCCGGCCCGTCCGGGTCAGCTGGCGGTCCCACCTCCGTCGCGGGGCCGACGCACGTCAGCCCTCGTCGCGCCCCTTGCGGTCGCCTCGGTCGTCCTCCGGCTTGTCCTCGTCCTCCGGCTTCCCCTCGTCCTCCTGCTTGTCCTCGTCCTCCGGCTTCCCCTCGTCCTCCTGCTCCTCCCGGTCTCGCTCGTCCTCTCCGCCCTGGTCCTGAGGCGGCGGGCTCGTGGTGGTCGGCGGCGTCGTGGTGGTCGTGCCCGGAGGGGCGGTGGTCGTGGTCGGAGGAGCGGTGGTCGTGGTCGGCGGGTCCGTCGAGGGAGTTGTGTCAGGTGGGGTGTCGGTGGTCGCGGGTGGCGACGGGAGACCCGCCTCGACCCCGTCGGCCGCCGCACGGATCCGCTCGGCCGCGCTCTCGCTGAGGTCGCCCTGCTCGAGGAGGCGATCGACCAGCTCCCGGAGGGCGGTGAGCTCCGTGAGCGCCTGCGCCCGACCCTCGGCAGCGGCGACCCGCACCGCCGCGACCCGGTCGGCCAGGGGCCCCGCTGCCTCGCCGGCGATGCCCCGGTCCCCGTCGCCGCCGCACCCAGAGAGGGCGAGCAGGAGCGCGACGACGGCGACGCACCTCATGGCCGGACCGCCTCCTCGAGCGCACGGACACGCTCCTCGAGCTCCGGCGGGAGGGCGGGTCCGCCCGCCGGGGGGGCCACCCCGCCGTCATCCGTCCCGGTCTCGTCGTCCCCGAGGGAGAAGAGCGCGGCGACGGCCAGCACCCCGGCGAGGGCGAGGACGACGAGCGCCCTCCCGCCACGGCGGCGAGCGCCGCGACGGCTGGCACGCGGTCCGGGGAGCCCCGTCTCCGCGACCTCCGTGCTCGTCGTCGCAGGCGCGGACCCGACGGGCGCGGTGCCGGCGACGGCGCTCGCCCTCGTGGTCCCGGCCCGTCCCGGAGGTGGCGCGAGGCGCCCGGCGACCGCCCCGGGCCCGGGCCGCGCCTCGTCACCCCGCATGGCGGCGGCCATGGCAGCCGCCGTGTCGAACCGCTGCGCCGGGTCGACCGCCATGGCCCGCTCGACGGCGTCGGCGAAGGCGGGATCGGTGTCGGGCACGAGCGCGTCGAGCCGAGGAGGTGGCTCGTGTCGCACGGCTGCCGCCGGGACGAGCGGGCTCCCGGTGGCGAACGGCTTGGCCCCGGTGAGCGCCTCGTAGAGCAGCACGCCGGTGGCGTAGAGGTCGCTGCGAGCGGTCGCCGGCGCCCCTGCCAGCCGCTCCGGGGCGAGGTAGGACGGCGTGCCGACGATCATCCCCGTCGCGGTGTGGTCGAGGCCGTCGGCCGTCTTGGCGATCCCGAAGTCACCCACCTTGGCGGTGCCGTCGGCGGTGAGGAGGATGTTGGACGGCTTGATGTCACGGTGGATCACGCCGGCCCGGTGGGCGGCCTCGAGGGCGGCCAGGACCTGGAGGCCGACGTCACGGCCTCGTCCGGGTGCCACCGGGCCCTCGGCGATCTGGTCGGCGAGGGTCCGGCCCGGCAGGCGCTCCATCACGATGTAGAGCACACCCTCGTGCTCCCCCGAGTCGAAGACGGCGACGGCGTTCGGGTGCACGAGCTGCGCAGCAGCCCTCGCCTCGTCCTCGAAGCGGTGCCGGGCGGCATCGTCACCTGCCATGAGCGGGTGGAGCAGCTTGACGGCGACAGGGCGTCCCAGCCGCTCGTCGTGCGCCTCCCGGACCTCTCCCATCCCACCCCGGCCGAGCAGGGCGCCGAGCCGGTAGCGCCCTGCGATGAGCTCCGGGGCCGACTGCACCGCCCCATGATCCCACGCCGGCCGCCGAGCCCCACCGCCCGCTACTCGTCGGCGAGGAAGCGGTAGCGGAGCTCGGAGGGGTCCCGGTCGTCGAGGACGTAGACGCCCCCCTCGCCCGGCAGCTCGAGCGGGGCCGGGGAGGGCACCCGGAACCAGCCCATCCAGTTGGGGCCACCGTCGCAGGCGACGAGCTGCTCGCTGGACCCCGGGCCGTGGCGCCCCGTCGTGCTCTGCTCGTCCACCCCCGCTCCTCCTCCCTCGCCGTGGCGCCTCACCGGGTCGACCCGACCGGGTCGCGGCGGACGGGTCTCGCCAGGAGCTGGGTCGCCACCTGCAGCACGAGCAGGCCCACCGCCATGGCGAGCAGGCTCGGGCCGAGCGCCTCCAGGCCCCCCCCGCCAACCGCCAGCGCCACGGCGCCCGGGAGCGCGGCGGCTCCCACCCCTGCTGCGCTGAGCTGGTAGCCGATGGCGTGGGCGGCGCGGTGCGCGCCGAGCCGCTCGGGCGTGAGGGACACGAGGGTGGGGAACACCGGCGCCAGGCTCGCACCGATCAGCGGGAGGCCGACGGCGCCCGCCCCTCCGGGGTCCAGCCACAGCACCAGCGTCCCGAGGAGCGCCCCCACCGTCGCCCCCCCGAGGAGGCGGTCGGCCGAGGCCCGCTCGCCGGCGCCGGCCATCACGAGCCGACCGCCGGTGAGCGAGGCCCAGTAGGCCGCCACCCAGAGCCCGGCGGTCGTCGTCGGCACACCCCGCTCCTCGGTGAGGAGGCTGAAGGCCCACTGGCCGGTGGTGATCTCCAGCCCGGTGTAGACGAAGAACGAGCCGAGGGTGAGCAGCAGCGTCGTGCCGGCCCGGGGGAGCGGGCCCTGGACCGTCCCGCCCTCGGAAGGTCCGGCCGGAGCCGGCAGCCAGCTGCCCCGGGTGACCAGGAAGGCGACGAGCAGGGCGCCCTGCAGCGCGGCGATGCACCCGTAGGCGCTGCGCCACGAGCGTTCGGCGGCCAGGAGGCCCGTCACGAGCAGCGGGCCTGCGGTGGCGCCGACACCGAAGGCGGCGTGGAGCAGCCCCATGGCCCGCCGGCCGTGGTGCACCGCCACGTGGGCGTTGACCCCGGCGTCGACCATGCCGGCGGCCGCCCCGACCGCCGACGACGCAACGACCAGGACGATCCAGGCTCCCGAGGCGGTGGTGAAGGCGCCGAAGCCGCACGCCGCGACAGCGGTCGCTGCGGCCAGCAGGCGCCCGGTGCCGAGGGTGGCGACGAGCGCGCCGTTGGCCGCGGTGGCGACGAGGTAGCCGGCCGTCTGCGCCAACAGCAGGACGCCGAGCGCAGAGACAGGCCGGTCCACCGCCACCCGGATCGACGGCCATGCGACGCCGAGGACGCCGTCGGGCAGCCCCAGCGCCACGAAGGTGGCGAGGGCGAGCACGTACGTGCCCCGTCGGCTGCGGAGGAGCGAGCGCCGGCCGCCTGTCACCCGAGCGCCCGCGCAGGGTTCAGTCGAAGGTGATCACCGACCGGGCGACCTCGCCGGCCTTCATGGCGGCGAAGGCCTCGTTGACCTCCTCGAGCGGGCGGCGCGCCGACACCAGCTCGTCGAGCTTCAGCTTCCCGTTCAGGTACATGTCGACGTAGCGGGGCATGTCCGTGCGGAACCGGTTCGACCCCATGTTGGAGCCCTGGATCTTCTTCTCGCTCAGGAACATGTAGCCGGGCAGCTCGACGCTCTGGCCGAGCGGGATCATGCCGATGATCGTGGCCGTGCCGCCGCTGCGGAGCATGAGGAAGGACTGCTCGGCGGTGACCTTGAGCCCGATCGCCTCGAAGGCGTGGTGGACGCCGCCCCCGGTCAGCTCCATCACCTGGGCCACCGGGTCCCCGTCGGAGGCGTCGACCAGGTCCGTGGCGCCGAAGCTGCTGGCCAGGTCGAGCTTCGCCTCGTTCATGTCGACGGCGATGATCCGGCCGGCGCCGGCGATGGCCGCGCCCTGGATGGCGTTGAGGCCGATCCCCCCGGCGCCGACCACGACCACGGTCTCGCCCGCGCCGACCCTGGCCGTGTTGAACACCGCCCCCAGCCCGGTGGTGACGCCACAGCCGATGAGGGCGGCCCGGTCGAGCGGCATCTCGTCGCGGATCTTCACGAGGGCGTGCTCGTGGACGAGCATCTGCTCGGCGAAGCTCGACAGGTGCAGGAACTGGAAGACGGGCGCCCCGTCCTTGCTGAGCCGCTGGGGCCCCTCGGCGGGCCGGGTGAGGCCCTCCTTCGTGCACAGGCTCGGGTGGCCGGACGTGCAGAACTCGCAGCTCCCGCAGAAGACCGACAGGCAGGTGATGACGTGGTCGCCGGGCTTGACGTAGGTGACGTCGCTGCCGACGGCCTCGACCACCCCCGCCGACTCGTGGCCGAGCACCGCCGGGGTCGGGTAGGGGTACAGCCCCTCCATGAAGTGCAGGTCGCTGTGGCACACGCCCGCAGCTGCGGTGTTGACCAGGACCTCCCTGGGCCCGGGTCCGTCGACCTGCACCTCGTCGATCACGAGCTCCGACGGGATCTCCCGTAGCACCGCAGCCTTCACGTGTCCCCCAGTCGGGCGCGCCCGTCGCAGGCGCACCGGCGCCGCCGAACCTAGCCGCAGACGCCCGCCAGGCGGCGTGGTCGGGCCTGCTCAGGCAGCGGGTGGGGCGAGGGCCAGACCGGCGTAGTCGGCGAGGGCGGGAGCCACACCGAGCTCGCGCACGCCGACGACCTCGACCACCGCCTCCAGCCACGGGGGCCGGCCCCGTGCGGCCACCGTCACGGGGTGCTCGAGCCCCGACAGGTGGGCCGCCTGGCGGGCGAAGCTGGCGGCGTAGTCGCCCGGGCGGACGTCGCGCGTCAGCTCGACCAGGGCGTAGGGGTCGGGAGCTCGACGTCCCGTGTCGGGCGCCAGCTGGACGATGCTCGGCGAGGCGGGCGCGCTCGGCCCTCCGAAGAGCCCGGGGCCGTCGTCGAGCACGACGCCCCGGACCTCGCTCGGGCGGGCCCCGGCCAGCAGCAGGCCGACGTAGGCACCGAGGCCCCGCCCGAGGACGGCGACGGGCCCGAGGTGGGCGACGGCGGCATCGGCATCGGCCATCAGGACCTCGCAGGTGTACCCGCCACCGGCGGGCACCGTCGAGGCGCCGTGGCCGGTGAGGTCGAGGGCGTGGACCGGACCGGGCCAGGTGCCGGCCGCCCCGGGGACCCGGTCCGGCGAGCGCTCGCCGAGTCCGTGGAGGAGCAGCAGGGGCAGGCCGGCGCCGTGGCGGAGGTGGTGGAGGGCGAGGTCGACCTTGGCGTGGCGGATCGTGGTGGTGCTCACGGGTGGCTCGCCAGGAAGTCCACGATCAACCCGGCCACCTCGGTCGGGCGCTCGATGTGCACGAAGTGCCCCGTGCCCTCGAGGGTGACGAAGGACGCCCCGGGTGGCAGGTACGGACGGACGTCCTCGGGGGCGGTGCCCCACCCCATCGGCTCGATCTCGAGTCCGAGCACGCCGAGGAAGGGCATGCCGAGCCCCGGCATCCGCAGCAGCGACCACTCGGGCCGCCAGGGCCCGAAGCCGCCCATGCGCATGCTCGGGTCGATCTTCCAGCGCCACCCGTCGACGTCCTTCCTGGCGCCGACGGTGACGAGGTAGCGGAGCCAGCCGATCGGCAGGCGCGGGTTCATCCTGCCCCGCCGCACCGCCAGCTCGTCGAGGGTGCCGGGCTTGCGGGTCGCCTCGGCCGCGCTCCGGCGGTGGTCGAGCCAGGCGGCCAGGTCGCTCGCCAGGAGGCGGGTCCGCTCCGTGTCGGGCACGTCCGGTGGGGTGCGCCTCGACGGCAGCCCGTCGAGGTTCACGAGGTGGCTCACCCGGTGGGGGCAGGCGTCGGCCAGCTGGAGCATGAGCCCGCCGCCCTTGGAGTGGCCGACCACGGGCACGGCGTCCTGCGACACGCTGTCGAGCACGACGAGCGCGTCGCGCACGTCGGCGTCCCAGTTGTGGAGGGCGGCGTGCTCGGAGTCGCCGTGGCTGCGCTGGTCCCACGACACCACGCGGTAGCCGGCCCCGGCGAGGAGCGGGGCGAACACGTCGAAGGTCCCGGCGAAGTCGAAGCCGCCGTGGGCGAGCAGGAGCGGCGGTGCCTCCTCGTCGCCCCACTCGTAGGTGGCGAGCCGGAGGCCGGCGGAGGAGACGTCCCGGACGCGATCGGGCCTCCGGGCCTGGGGGAAGGCGGCCCGGGCGGCCGCCACCTCTGCGTCGAGCTCCACAGCGACGGTCACGACGGAAGAACCTACCGCCGGGTGCCCCCCGCCCGGTCAGGCCCGTCGGAGCGCCTGCAGGCGTTCGACCACCCGGCGCCAGGCGAGCACGGGGCGGATGAGGCCGTGGTAGCGGCGGGCGCCCTCGTAGGCCGCCTCCGCCGCCACCTGGTTCACGGTGGTCGCGTAGGTCGGGTAGATGTGGATGAGCGCCGCGATGTCCGACAGCGACATGCCGTGGCGGATGGCGAGCGCGAGCTCGTGGATCACCTCGCCGGCCGACGGTGCCAGGACGTGGGCCCCGACCACCCTGCCCCTGACGGTCACGACCACGACCTCCCCTTCGGCGTGCCCCTCCGCCCGTGCCCGGTCCGAGCGGGCGAGTGCCATCCGGTGCGCCACGGCGGCGGCGCCGTGCTGCTCCTCGGCCTCGGCCACGGTGAGGCCGGCGTGGGCGAGCTCGGGGTCGGTGAACGTGCACCAGGGCACGAGGTCCGACACCGTGCCCTTGCCGGGGAAGAACATGTCGCGCACGGCGCGGACCGCCTCGTGCCCGGCGCTGTGGGTGAAGAGGTGCCGGCCGGTGACGTCGCCGGCGGCGTAGACCGAGGGGACGGCCGTGCGCATCCGGTCGTCGACGACGACCCCGTCCTCACCCACCTCGACGCCGACGTCCTCCAACCCCAGCCCTTCGACGTTGGGGGACCGGCCGGTGGCCACGAACAGCTCGTCGGCCTCCCAGCGCACGGGCACCCCGCCGACCGTGCCGTGCACCACCTTGCGGCCGTCCTCCACCCCCACCCGCTCGCAGGTGACGCCGAGGCGGAGGTCGACCCCCTCCTCGGTGAGGAGCCGGCCGAGGGTCGCCGCGAGCCCGGGCTCGTCCCTCGGCAGGATCCGCTGGCCCCGCTCGAGCACGGTGGTCCGCACCCCCAGCCGGGTGAGCGCCTGCGCCAGCTCCGTGGCGATCGGTCCGCCGCCGATCATGACGAGCGACTCCGGCGCCCGGTCGAGCTCGAAGATCGACTCACTCGTGAGGAAGCCGGTGGCCTTCAGGCCGGGGATGTCCGGCACGCTCGGGCGGCTGCCTGTGCAGACGAGGGTGAACCGGCTGTCGAGGAGGCGCACCCGGCCGTCCTCCCCGGTCACCTCGACCCGGTGCCGCCCCGCCAGCCGAGCGTCACCGTGGACCACGTCGATCCCGAGGCCCCGGTAGCGCTGCGGATCGTCGTCGCTCGTCGCGATGTCCTCCTGGACGGCCTTCAGCCGCTTCCACACGGCCTCGGTGTCGATCTCGGGGTCGACGGCGGGGAGGCCCCACCGGTCGGCCGTGCGCATCGTGTGCGCTGCCTTGGCCGAGGCGAGCAGTGCCTTGCTGGGCACGCAGCCCGTCCAGAGGCAGTCGCCACCGACCCGGGCCCGCTCCACCACCGCGACCCTGAGCGGCAGGGTGGCAGCCATCTCGGCGGCCGACATCCCCCCCGACCCCATCCCGAGGACGACGAGGTCGAACCGCTCGGCCATCAGGGCAGCCTACGGGCCCACCTGTCGTGGGGAGGGGGGCCGCCCGTGGTCTCGCCCGGTCCGGCGCGGGCGGGGCGACGGTCGGCGCCGGTGCGGCTCTCCCGACCCCTCAGGTGACGGCCGACCAGGCCTCGTGCCAGAGGCGGTCCCACCCGAGCACACCGAGCTTGGTCGCCAGCAGGTCGGCCGGCGTCGCCTCGGGCCCGACCCGCTCGGCGAGGCCGTCCGGGTCGGGGGCGGCGAGCAGCAGCGCCGCCATGGCGTCGGGCACCGGATAGCCGGAGCGAGCGGGGTCTTCCACCTCGAGCAGGGCGGTGAGGCGCTCGACCGCGACGGGGCTCGTGGAGTCGTAGGGGCGCACGTTGCTGGCCTGGAAGCGGACGACGGCGACGGCGAGCGCCAGGGGCGAGAAGCGCCTGCCGAGGAGCACGGCCGGGGCCCCCGGCTTGCCGGCGGGGGCGCCGACGCCACGTACCTCCCAGTTCACGACGCCTCCGACGACGTCGGCCACCGTCGCTGCCGCGGGCCCGTCGAGCCACCGCACGACCACCTCGTCGCCGTCCCCGACGTCCACGTCGAACGTCGCTCCGGGGAGCGCCGACGCGAGTGCGGCGGCGAGGCGGTCCCTGAGCTCCCCCGGCTCGACCCGCGTCGGCCTCGTCCGGAAGAACACGTTCGGCACCCGACCGAGGCTATTGCCAGCTGGTCCCGCCGGGTCGGCCTCGGCGGCGCGGCTTCGCTGCGTGCCCTCGTGCGGAGGACGTCCGAGCGCACCCGCCGCCTGCGGCCCGGACGCTCACACGACGCTCCAGGCCGCGTCCTAGGGTGCGGCCATGGCCATCGCCACGCCCTCGAGCACGCCCAACCCGGATGCCACCAAGTACACGCTCGACGTGACCTTCGACGAGATGGTGACGTTCTCGAGCCCGACGGAGGCGGCGTCGAACCCCTTCGCCGCAGCGGTCTTCGCCGCTCCCGGGGTGGCGTCGTTGTTCGCCACCGCCAACTTCTGCACCGTGACCCGTTCGCCGGGGGCTGACTGGGAGCCCATCACCGCGGCCGTGCAGGCTGCGGCAGCCGAGCACCTCTGACCGCTCGTGACCGAGCGTGCGAGCGACGAGGAGGTCGGCCTCCTCGAGGGGCTCGCCACCACCAGGGCCATCCGCCGCTACCGCGAGCAGCCGGTGTCCGACGAGGACCTGGCGGCCGTGCTGTGGGCTGCCACCCGGGCGCCGTCCGGCTCCAACCGCCAGCCCTTCCGCTTCGTCGTGCTGCGTGACGGCCCGGGGGCCGTCGAGGCCAAGTCGATCCTCGGGCGCAGCTTCCGGGCGGCGTGGGCCGAGAAGGTGGAGGCCGACGGCTACCGCCAGGGCAGCGGCGGTGCCGGGAGCTCGCCGAAGGCCCGCATGGCCGAGTCCATGCAGCAGTTCGTCGACCGCTTCGAGCGCACGCCCGTCGTGGTGCTCGCCTGCGTCGGTCGCCGCCGGGCCGGAGATCTCAGCGAGGGGGCGTCGGTGTACCCGGCGTGCCAGAACCTGCTGCTGGCGGCGAGAGCGCGTGGGCTCGGCGGGGTGATGACCATGTGGCACCGGGCGGTCGACGCCGAGCTGCACCAGGTCCTCGCCATCCCCGACGACGTGGTGATCGCGGCCACGATCCCCCTCGGCCACCCCGAGGGCGGCCACGGCCCCGTCCGGCGGCGTCCCGTCGGGGAGCTCGTCTACGAGGACCGCTGGGAGGGGCCCGCCCCGTGGGCCCTCGACCCCCCCGGCACCCGCTTCACCTCGGCGGGGCCGCCGAAGGGGGGCTGACCGGGCTCGCGAGCGCACGGCCGAGCGGGCGTCGGAGACAGACGCCTGTCCCCACGCGCGGGACCGGCGGCCCAGGAGGCCGCCGGTCCGTGCTGCTCGTGCTGCTCGTGCTGGCGGCGCGAGCGCCGCCGGTGTCAGTGGGCCCCGTGGGCCGTGTCGCAGAGCCGCTCTTCGCTCTCGAGGATCCTGCCGCCGCCGATGCCCTCGAGCGCCGCGAACGGACCGCAGGGGTGCTTCTCGATCCAGACGTGGATCATGGGCGTCTCGACCGGCTTCACGAGCCCGGCTGCGCAGTTCCCCTGTGCGTCGGTGAGGCCACCGATGCGACCCTCCGGCGTGTAGCAGAGGTTGTTGTGGGTGTGCCACTGCGTGAGCTCGCCGCCGATGTCCGGCACCTCCTCGAGCGGCAGACCGGGGGTCGTCATGTACATGGCGGCGACGAGCCGCTGGCCGCCGTCGCTCGTGTCGTAGACGAGCGACTCGGGGACGTCGGGGTCGAGGATGACGTCGTCGTTCATGTTCTCCCGGTTGATGAAGTGCTCGACGCCGGTGGCGCCGTCACCGATCGACTGGAAGCCGTTGGCCTCGGCAACAGCGGGGTCCGCCCACTGGGGGAGGCCGTGCAGGGTGACGGCGATGAGGTTCTCCGCCCGCGCCTGCTGCTCGGGGGTCACGCCCTCGGTGCCGCTGAGGTCGATCGGCTTGGCCGGGTCGTAGGGGACGGCGACCGCCGGCTCGGCGTGGGCCTCGTCCTCGTCGTGCTCGGCCGTCGCGGCTGCGGCGCCGGCCGAGTGGTGGTCGTCGCCGCCTGCGGCGGTCACCGCCTCGTCGCCGTGCGCACCGGCGGCGTGGGCGTGCGAGCCGGCCGACACCATCCCGAAGACGGTGAGCCCACTGACGGCGACCGCGAGCAGCGGGACGGGCGCCCGCACGCCGCGTCGCTCGCCCCTGGTGGTCCACAGGGCAGCGGCAGCGAGCAGGACCGTCGCGACGGCGAGGGCGGCGGCGAGGCCGTCGGCGGTCTGGATCGACTCCGCCTCGTCGAGGCCGGCGATCAGGCCGATGCCCGAGATCTTGGCGGTGGCCCAGCCGGCGAGCGCGCCGATGCCGAGGAGCATCCCCAGCGATGCGATCAGGCGGTTGCCCCTGAGGAGTGCGATCACGCCCCAGGCGAGCTGCAGGGCGGCGACGGCGGTGAAGGTGATCACCGCCGACCGGTGCTCGCTGTGGACGCCGATGGCGGCGGCATGGATGGCACCGGCGCCGAGGGACGTGAGGCCGGCGACGCCGAGCAGGCTCGTCGTGCTGGCCGAGAGGGCCATCGCCCTCGGTGCGGTCTGTGTGTCGAGTGCGATGGTCACGGGTCTCCAGGTGCGCCAGGTGCGGTCGGATGGCTGTCCCGGCGCACGTCGGGCACCGGAGGGGCGCACGAGAGGCACTGAGACTGTCGTCACACCATGACCGTTTCTTGACCGCAGGTCAAGATCTCGTGGAGGAGCCGGCGAGGGGCACGGTGGACCGGGCGGCGGGCGAGGCTCGCGCGGCGCGAACGCGCAGCGGAGCCGGGCGGACGCGCCGACATACTCGACGGGTGCCGCCGCCCGCCACCGACGGCCGGTTGATGCGCCGCGGCTGGGTCGTGGTGCGCTCGCTGGTCGGCCTCCACCCGAAGCCGTTCGCCCTCGCGGTCACCGGTGCCGCCATCTACGCCTCGTCCATCGTGGTGGCCTCCTTCACCGTCGGACGGGTCGTCGACCGGGTGGTCATCCCCCGCTTCGAGGAGGGGGCCGTGCCCACGGCCACCGTCGTCCTCGGCGCCCTCTCCATCCTCGTCGTCGGCCTGGTGAAGGCGTCCGCGATCGTGCTGCGGCGGGGGATGGCGACGGTGGCGAAGGTGCGGATCGACGCGACGCTGCGGGGGGCGGTCGTCCGCCAGTACCAGGCGCTGCCCTTCGAGTACCACCGCAGCAACCCGACGGGCGAGCTGCTCGCCCACGCCAACGCCGACACCGAGGCCGCCACCGAGGTGCTGGCCCCGATGCCGTTCGCGTCGGGGGTGGTGGTGCTCTTCGTCGTGGCCGGCGTGTGGATCTTCGCCACCGACCCGGTCCTGGCGGCGGTCGGGCTGCTGCTGGTGCCGGCCATCGTGGGGCTCAACGCCTACTACCAGCGCCGCATCGAAGCGCCGGCGACGCTGGCGCAGAACCGCGTCGGCGAGGTCTCCTCCGTCGCCCACGAGAGCTTCGACGGCGCCCTCGTGGTCAAGGCCCTCGGGGCGGAGGCCGCTGAGGGCGCCCGCTTCCGGGCGATGGCCGAGCGGCTGCGAGACGCGAAGGTCGAGGTGGCGACGAAGCGGGCCACCTTCGACGCGCTGCTCGACTCGATCCCGACGCTCGGGATCGTCGGCCTCGTCGTCGCCGGGGCCTGGCGCATCGACAGCGGCGCCATCACCACCGGCACGCTCGTCAGCTTCGTCAACCTCTTCACCCTCCTCACCTTCCCGCTGCGGATCATCGGCTACGTGCTCGGCGACATCCCCCGCTCGGTCGTCGGCCACGACCGGATCAGGCGGGTGCTGGACGAGGTGCCGCCGACGCCGTCGAGCGGCAGCGGCCGCCTGCCCGACGGCCCGCTCGACCTCGACGTCGTCGGTGCCGGCTTCTCCTACGACGACGGCACCCCGGCGCTCCGTGGCATCGACCTCCACGTGGCCGCAGGCACCACCGTGGCGGTGGTGGGGCCGACCGGGTGCGGGAAGACGACCCTCGTCCTGCTCCTCGCCCGCCTGCTCAGGGCGCAGCAGGGGCAGGTGCGCCTGGGCGGTGTCGACGTCGCCGACCTCAGCCCTGGTGACCTGGCCGGCACCTGCGCCACCGTGTTCCAGGAGCCGTTCCTCTTCGCGGCCAGCCTCGAGGAGAACGTCCTCCTCGGCTACGAGGCGGGCCCCGCCGACGTCGCCGCCGCGCTGCGCCTCGCAGGCGCAGAGGACTTCGTGGCCGAGCTCCCGCAGGGGATCCGGACCGTGGTGGGCGAGCGCGGCGCCACCCTCTCGGGCGGTCAGCGGCAACGGATCGCGCTGGCCCGCGCCCTCGTCCGCCGGCCGCGGCTCCTGCTCCTCGACGACGCCACCTCCGCCGTCGACCCCTCCACCGAGGCGCGCATCCTCCAGGGCCTGGCGGCCCAGCTCGACACGACGACGACGGTGGTGGTGGCCACCCGGCCCTCGACGCTCGCCCTGGCCGACACCGTCGTCTACCTCGAGCACGGACGGATGGTCGGCGCCGGCACCCACGAGGACCTGCTCGCCGCGGTCCCCGGCTACGAGCGGCTCGTCCGCGCCTACGAGCTCGACCGGGCGATGTCGTGAGCTCCCGCGGCCCGAGCGGCCGGGCCGGAGGCCGGGGAGCGGGGCGCACGGGCCCGAGCGGCCGGGCCGGAGGCCGGGGAGCGGGGAGCACCGCCCCGAGCGGCCGGACCGGCCGCTCGGGAGCGGGCAGCACGGGTCCCACCGGGGCTGGGGGCGGGGGAGCGGGGCGCACGTGAGGGACGGCCTGGGGAGGGAGCAGGACGACGGCGCTGCGCTGCCCGCCGCCGCTGAGCTCCCGCCGGTGCGCAGTGCAGGCGAGGCGCACGATCCGCTCGGGCGGACCGCCGCCACCGACCCGGCACCGGGCGGCGCCGCGGTCGGAGCGACGGACCACCACCCGGTGGACGTGGCCGACGCCGTCCTCCTCGACGACGAGCCGGTGGCCGCCAGCGGCGCCATCGCGGTGCTCAGGCGGGGGCTCGCCATCAGCCCGGAGCTGCGGCGGGGGATCGGCATCACGATCGCCCTGGCGCTGCTCGGCGGGGCTGGTCGCGTGGTGGTGCCGATCCTCGTGCAGCAGGTGCTCGACCGCGGGCTCCGTGGCGGCAGCGTCGACCTCGGGACCGTCTACCGGCTCGCGGCCATCGGGGGCGTGGCCATCGTCGCCACCGCCTTCCTCACCCGCACCACCCGCAAGCGGCTGGCAGTGGCGAGCGAGGAGGCCCTGTGCGGCCTCCGGGTGCAGGCGTTCTCCCACGTCCACCGGTTGAGCATCGCCCACCAGTCCGACGAGCACCGGGGGGCGCTGGTCTCGCGCGTCACCTCCGACGTGGAGACCCTCTCCATCTTCTTCCAGTGGGGTGGGGTGGCGTGGCTGGTGAACGGGGCGGTGATGATCGCGACCGTCGTCACCATGGCGGTCTACGACGTGCGGCTGGCCGCAGTGGCGGTGCTCGTGGTGCTGCCCCTGTCGCTCGTCCTCAAGCTCCTCCAGAAGCACCTCATCGCGGCCTACGACCTCGTGCGCACCAGGGTCGGCGAGCTCCTCACCGTCGTGTCGGAGACGGTCCAGGGCGCGGCGGTGGTCAGGGGCTACGGCATCGAGGACCGGACCAACGCGCGGACGTTCGCGGCCATCGACCGGTGGCGCTCGGCCAACATCAGGGCGGGGGTGATCGCCGCCTTCCTCTTCCCTGCCGGTGAGATCTTCGCGTCGCTGACGGTCGCTGCGGTGATCGTGGCCGGTGTGACCCTCGGTCCCGACGCCGGCCTCACCGCCGGCCAGGTCGTCGCGTTCATCTTCCTCGTCAACCTGTTCCTCGAGCCGGTGGCGGAGTTCACCGAGATCCTCGACCAGACCCAGACGGCGGTGGCGGGCTGGCGCAAGGTGCTCGACCTGCTCGACATCCCCATCGAGGTCGTCGACCCCGATCCCGGGACCCCTCTCCCGCCGGCCGCCCCCGACATCGTCGTCGCCGGCCTCTCCTACGCGTACCGACCGGGCGGGGCACGCGTCCTCTCGGACGTGAGCTTCACGATCCCGGCCCGGGCGCGGGTGGCGCTCGTCGGCGCAACCGGCTCGGGCAAGACGACGCTCGCCAAGCTGCTGACCCGCCTGGCCGACCCGCTCGAGGGCAGCATCGTCGTGGGCGGGATCGACCTCAGAGAGGTGGCGCCCGGCTCCCTGCGCTCGCGCCTGGTGATGGTGCCCCAGGACGGGTTCCTGTTCGACACCACCGTGGGCGCCAACGTCCGCTTCGGACGGCCCGCCGCCGGGGACGAGGAGATCCGGCTCGCGTTCACCGAGCTCGGGATCGACTCGTGGGTCGACAGCCTCCCCGCCGGGATCGACACCCGGGTCGGCCAGCGGGGGGAGCACCTCTCGGTCGGCGAGCGCCAGCTCGTGGCCCTGGCACGGGCCTACGTCGCCAACCCCAGCTGCCTGATCCTCGACGAGGCGACGTCGTCGGTCGACCCGGCCACCGAGACCCGTCTCACCCGCGCGCTGCAGAGCCTGAGCGAGGGCCGGACGTCGATCACCATCGCCCACCGCCTCGCCACCGCAGAGCAGGCCGAGCTCGTCCTCGTCCTCGACCACGGCCGCCTCGTCGAGCAGGGTCGGCACCGTGACCTCGTCGCCGCCGGCGGGGTCTACGCCGGTCTGCACGCCTCGTGGCTCGACGTCACCGCGGCCACGGCGGGCGCCGGGGGCTGAGCCCGGCGCTGCGTCAGCGACCCGTGACCTTCTTGCCCCGCTTGGCCTCGCGCTTCTCCTTGAGGGACTTCCCCGGCTTCTTCCCGGCCGGCTTCTGCGGTGACTTCTCGGGCATCTGCTGCTCCAGGTCCGTGTCGCTGCCTGCGGCGACCGTAGAGCAGGCGCGGCCTGTGGTGCCCCGGGGTTTGCGGGGTCGCTCCGCAGAGCCCGGTCAGGTGGCGTCGAGGAACCTGAGCATCGAGTCGATGAAGCCGAAGTCCTTCGGGGTGCCGAAGTGGTCGACGTTGCGCAGCACCTTCAGCCGGGCGTCAGGGAGGGCGGCCACGAGCTCGTCCGCCGGCCACACGAAGTCCTTGTCGCCGATGACGACGAGGACCGGACAGGAGATCCGACCGAGCTCGTCGACGGTGATCCGGCGCTCGGGACGGCGGAGGCAGGCGGCGAGGGCGGCCGGGGAGTTGCCCGAGCCCCTGGCGAACTGCACGAAGAGGTTGCCCAGCCCGCCGTCGCCACCGTCGCCCGTCTCGATCGCCCTCGCCACCGGCTCGGGGTCGTGGTCTCGGAAGAGGTTCGCGCCCACGCCGGCGACGACGATCCTGGCGAAGCGCTCCGGGGTGCGGGCCGCGATCCGCAGGAGGATGCCGGCCCCCATGCTGAACCCCACGGCGTCGACCGTGCCGGTGGGCGGCAGGACGGACTCGACCGGGGACTCCATGTCCACGTAGTCCGCCGGGTCGGTCGGTGCAGGCGCGGCGCCGTGGCCGAGCAGGTCGACGGGCAGGACCTCTCGTCCGGCGTCGGCGAGCAGGTCGACGATGCCGGGCGCCCGCCAGTTGTGCTCGAAGGAGGACGCGAAGCCGTGCACGAGGAGGACCGGGTCAGCCACCGGCGGGACCCTACCGCCGGTCGTCGACCGGGCTCCCGTGCGCCGAGGCTGTCCGTCGCCGGGGGCCCCGGCCGCTGCCATGCTGGGCCGGTGGCGGGCCAGGTGATCCGTGAGGTCGACGTCGCCGACACCCACGACCTGCGGCGGCTCGTCCTCAGGGAGGGGCGAACCGACGCCGACGTCGACTACGACGTGGACGGCTCGGCCGACAGCTTCCACCTCGCAGCGCTCGACGCCGACGGATCGGTGATCGGGGTGGCCACGTGGGCGCCGTGCCCGACCGAGCACCGGCCGGGGGCACGGGCGTGGCGTCTCCGGGGGATGGCCGTGCACCCCGACGCGCAGGGGGGCGGGGTCGGCTCCGCGCTCCTCGACGCGGCAGTCGAGCGGCTGCGCGGGCAGGGCGTCGAGGTCCTCTGGGCCGACGGGCGAGACGCAGCCCTCCCCTTCTACGAGCGCCACGGCTGGTCGGTCGAGGGGGAGGGGTTCCTGGCGGCCAACGACGTCCCCCACCACGTCGTGGTGCTCGACCTCCGGCCTACAGGTCCCTGATCGACCGGAGGGGGGCGCGTGGCCCGAACCTCGGGGCCTGGACCCCCGCCGCGACGATGAGGCGCACCACCCTCGTCCGGTGACCGGCCCACGGCTCGAGCAGCTCGAGCATCCGGTCGTCGGAGCCGCGCGCGGCGCCCGACAGCGCCCACGCCACCTGGTTCTTGAGGTGGTAGTCGCCGACGCTCACGGCGTCGCAGTCGCCGAGGGCCACGATGGCGACCTCCGCTGCGGTCCAGGGGCCGATGCCCGGGAACGCCTGCAGCCGTCGGTGGGCGTCGGCCCGCGACATGCCGGCCGCCTCCTCCAGCCGGGCCGCCCGACGCATGGCGCAGGTGATGGTGTCGGCCCGCTTGCGCTCGACCCCGGAGCGGTGGAACGTCCACGACGGCGTCCCCGCCAGCCGGGTCGGGGTGGGAGGGAGCGTGAGGCCCGCCGGGCCGGGCGCCGGAGCGCCGAGGGCACGCACCAGGCTGCGGTACGACCGCTTCGCCTCGAGCCCGGTCACCTTCTGCTCGAGCACCGATGGCACCACGGCCTCGCAGACCGCCCCGGTCCGGCCGATGCGCACGCCCGGCAGTCGCCGGTGGAGCGCCGACACCACCGGGTGGCACCGGGGGTCGAACCCCTCACCGTCGTCGTGGAGGCCAGCGAGCGCAGGGGCGTGCTCGGCGGCCCAGCACGCCCCGGGGCCCCACGCCTCGATCTCGAGCTGGCCGCCCCGGTGCCGGAGGTGGGTGGTGGCGGGACCGTCCGGGGTGTTGGACGCCCGCCAGCACTCTCCCGGAGCAAGCGTCATCGACGGGTCCCCGGCACCACGTCGGGCGGGGGCGAGCGTGCGCCGCAGGTCGAGCGGGCCGACGACCCACACGCGCCGCACCACGTCAGGTTCCACGCCCGCCGAGGCTACGTCCGGGGTGGGACACCGGCGCGGCACGAGCGCAGGTCCCCGTGAGCGGCCGGTCCTGGGGCCCACGTCAGCGCGCTCGCTCACAGGTGCGCCACCGCCGGAGGGCGGGCAGGGTCAGTCGCCCTCGGTCGGCCGGCGCAGGCGCTTGGTCTCGCTCCGCCTGCGCTTCGCGTCCACCCGTCGTCGCTGCGATCCGCGGGTCGGGCGGGTGGCCACCCTCGGACGCTCGACGTGGAGACCGACCGAGAGGCGGCCGGCGAGGCGATCGAGGGCCAGGGCGCGGTTGCGGAGCTGCGAGCGCTCGTCCGCTGCGACGGCCACCACCTCGGGGCCGAGCCGCTGGAGCAGCCGGGCCCGCTGGTGCGGCCGCAGCGACGGGGAGGCGGCGACGTCGAAGATCACCTCCACCCGGGTGTCGGCGGTGTTGGCGTGCTGGCCGCCGGGGCCGCCGCTGCGGCTGAAGCGCCACCGCAGCTCGGAGAGGGGGATGGCGAGCGAGCCGTCGACCACGAGGAGGTCGTCGTCACCTGCCACCTGGTCGACGGTACCCAGGAGCAGCGGCTCGGGTAGGCGGGGCGGATGCAGACACGACAGATCGCCGGGACGACCGTGAGCGCCATCGGCCTCGGGGCCATGCCCCTGTCCGTCGAGGGCCGACCACCGGAGGAGCAGGGCATCCGCACCATCCACGCCGCCCTCGACGCCGGGGTCACCCTGATCGACACGGCCGACGCCTACTGCCTGGACGCCGCCGACACCGGCCACAACGAGCGCCTGGTGGCCAAGGCGCTCGCCACCTGGGGGGGTGACGCCGACTCGGTCCTGGTGGCGACGAAGGGGGGCCACCACCGCGCGGCCGACGGCTCGTGGCACCTCGACGGCAGCCCTGAGCACCTCGAGCGGGCGTGCGAGGCGAGCCTGCGGGCGCTCGGCGTCGAGGCGATCGGCCTCTACCAGTACCACCGCCCCGACCCCGATGTGCCCTACGCCGAGTCGATGGGCGCGCTGGCCGACCTGCGCGCGGCCGGCAAGATCCGCATGGGGGGGACGTCCAACAACGGCGTGGACCAGATCCGCGAGGCTGTGTCGATCCTGCCCCTGGCCAGCGTGCAGAACCAGTTCTCACCACGGTTCCGCTCGTCGGAGGACGAGCTCCGCCTGTGCGACGAGCTCGGCATCGCCTTCCTGCCGTGGAGCCCGCTCGGGGGGATGGGGAGGGCGGCCCGCCTCGGCGAGCGCTTCGCCCCGTTCGCCGAGGTGGCCGAGGGGCGTGGCGTGTCCCCCCAGCAGGTGGCCCTGGCCTGGGAGCTGGCCAGGTCGCCGGTGGTGATCCCCATCCCCGGGGCCAGCCGGCCCGAGACGATCCTCGACAGCATCGGTGCCACGGAGCTCGAGCTCGGTCCCGACGAGCTGGCCCGCCTCGACGCGCCGTGAGCGCACGGTGCCCGGGGCGCTGGCGCGGGCGGCGGTGGCGCGGAGGACCGGCCCGAGAGGGCGTCGTGGATGGGGGTGCCCTCCCCGGCGCCGAGGGCGTGGCAGGGTCTGGGCCGTGACCGCCGACGGCCCCCCGACCACCGACGTGCTGGAGTTCACGTGCCCGAGGTGCGCGCAGGCGACGTCGGCCCGCTACTACGGGCCGTGCGGGCCGTGTCGGGAGGCGCTGGACGCCGCAGTGGGCGGCGAGGGCCGCACGGTGGAGGTCGCCGCCTACGAGCCGAAGGTGAACGTCACGCCCAACGCCGTGGCCCTGAAGGAGTAGCGGTCGGGACGGGCCGGCGTGGTCAGGCCGCCGTGGTCAGGCAGGCGTGTCAGGCGGCGGCCTCGTGCTCGAACCGGCGGATGCGGACGATCTCGACGGTGCGGAACGACGCCAACCGGGTGCTCCACCCGTCGACCACCCGCCGCCCCGGCTCGGTGCGGAAGAACGTCGTGAGCGGACCTTCCTGCTGGTAGGTGTCGGCACCGGGGACGACCTCGGTGCTCCCGTCGCTGACCGTGACCTCGTAGCCCATGTCGCCAGTGTGGGCCCGGCGTCCTGTGGAGGGCCAGAGGCGCAACCCTGTGACTTGCGACGTCGTCCACAGGCCGACGCTCCACAGTCGGGCTGCTGCGCCGGCCGCCGCCCGAGGGCTCACCGGCGCTTCCGGCGGGCCTCCTCGGCCAGAGCCTGCAGGGTGCCGGCCGCGGTGGCGGCCCACGTGAACGTGGCGGCGTGGGCGAGCGCCCCCTCCGACAACCGTGCCCGCAGGGCGTGGTCGGACAGCACGGTGTCGAGGCCCTCGGTCAGGCCGGGGCCGCCCTGGACGAGGAGGCCGCTGCGGCCGGGGGAGACGGCGTCGGCGTGACCGTTGATGTCGGTCACCACCGCCGGCGTCCCGCAGGCGGCGGCCTCGGTGATCGTCATCCCCCAGCCCTCGCGAGCGGAGGCGCTCGTGAGCACCCACGCCCTGCGGTAGAGCTCGATCAGCTCGGGGAGCGGCAGGCGGCCCGGCAGGTGCAGCCAGGAGGCGGCCTCGTGGCGGGCGATGAGGGCGGTGAGGGGCTGGCGGTCGTAGCCCTCCCCGACGAGGACGGCCTCGAGCGCCGGCTGGCGCTCCTTGAGGGCGACGAGCGCCTCGATCAGGACGTCGTAGCGCTTCACCGGGACGAGCCGCCCCGCCGCGACCACGAGGGGGTGCTCGGACTTCGGCGAGGTGCCGGGTGTGAAGGCGGGGTCGACCCCGGGGGGGACGACGTCGACCCGGTCGGCCCGGTACCCGAGCTCGTCGACCAGCTCGTTCTTGGACGACCGCGACAGCGTGATGATCCGTGACCGCCGGTAGAGCAGCGGGGCGACCCGGCGCTCGACGGCGTCGCCCATGGCGGCCAGCCGTGGCGGGAGCACCATCTGCCACATCTCGGCGTGCACGTGGTGCAGGAAGACGACCCGCGGCCCGGTGGCCCACAACGGGGAGAAGAAGGGCATGCCGTTCCAGATCTCCACGAGCCCGTCACGCCGCCCGTAGCGGTGGATGACCTCGTTGACGGCCGCCCGGGGGAAGATCAGGTACCGGCCGCCCTTGCGGACCACCTCGTAGCCGTCCCGCCTGGCCAGCGGCGGGTGGCCCTGGGCGTAGGACGTCCGCAGCAGCACCTCGATGCCGGCCTCCGACCACAGCTTGGCGATGGTGGCGGCGTGCACCTCCGATCCGCCCGCCTCCACGTCGTCGAGGTCGCGCCACGACACGAGGTGGATCCGCCGGAGGCCGGCGCCGGCGGCGATGTCGCCCAGCTTGGCGATCTCCTCGGTGCGATCGACGACGGTCACTCGGGCTGGCTCGTGGTCACGGGGCACGCTCTGGGGCTCGATGGTTCGGTCAGCGGGCGGCCCGTCGTCACGAGGCGCCGGGGCGGCCGCGTATCCTAGGCCGCCACCCACCCGGGGAACCACCCGTGGGGCGCCCCCGCTCCGCCCGCCGAGCCACCAGGACCAACATTGACCTCGCCCGCGACCACGTTCCCAGCCACCTTCACGTCGATCGCGGACGTCGAGGGCTGGATGACCGAGGGCCAGGCCCGCCGGCTCTGGGACCGCGCTGCCGCGCTGCGGCCGGGGAGCCGCATCGTGGAGATCGGCAGCTACCAGGGCCGCTCGGCGATCGTGCTCGCCACCGCCGCCCCCGAGGGCGTCGAGGTGGTGGCGATCGACCCGCACGCCGGCAACGACCGGGGCCCCCAGCAGATCGTCGGCCCGGCCGAGGAGGGCCAGCGCGACCACGAGGCGTTCCTCGCCAACCTCGAGCGGGCGGGGGTGCGCGACCGGGTCCGCCACGTCCGTCTCCCGTCACAGCAGGCGAGCGACGCGGTGGAGGGCGACATCGACCTCCTCTACATCGACGGGGCCCACCGCTACGCGCCCGCCCGCAGCGACATCGTCCTCTGGGGGGCCCGCGTCACGAGCGGCGGCACGCTCCTGATCCACGACTCGTTCAGCTCCATCGGGGTCACCGGGGCCATCGCCACCGCGCTGCTGGCCGGTCCCGGCTTCCGCTACGTCGGCCGGGAGGGCTCCATGGCGGAGTACCGCAAGGAGCCGCTCGCAGCGCCGGCGCGCGTCACCAACGCCGCCCGCCAGCTGGGGGAGCTCCCGTGGTTCGCCCGCAACGTCGTCATCAAGGTCCTGATCGTCGCCAAGCTCGGCCGGCTCACCCGCTACCTCGGCCACCGCCAGGCCACCTGGCCGTACTGAGCCAACCCCGGCGCGCGACGAGCGGCGACCCCGGGAGGCAGGCGGTCTCAGGGGGTCGACGGCGTGCGGGACCGGCTGCCGGCGCGGTCGCGCGCACCCCACCAGGAGACGAGCAGCATCTCCTCGGCGATGATCTTCATCGACATCTTCGACGTCCCCCGCTTGCGGTCGGTGAACGCGATCGGCACCTCGACGATCGTGGCGCCCACCTTCGACATCCGGTAGGCGATCTCGATCTGGATCCCGTAGCCGGTGGCCCTCGTGGTGGCGGGATCGACTGCCGCCAGGGTGGTCACCCGGTAGGCCCGGTAGCCGGAGGTGGCATCGGCGATCCCGGTGCGCAGCGCGAAGCCGGTGTAGGCGTTGCCGTACCTGGACAGCGCGCGCCGGTGCCACGGCCAGTGCGGGATCGAGCCGCCGGTGACGTACCGGGAGCCGATGGCCACGTCGGCACCCCCTGCGATGGCGCCGAGGAGCGCGGGCAGCGCCACCGGGTCGTGGGAGAGGTCGGCGTCCATCTGGACGATCACGTCGTAGCCGCGCTCGATGCCGAGGCCGAGGCCGGCCCGGTACGCAGGCCCGAGCCCGTCCTTCGAGGGCCGGTGCAGGACGTCGATCTGGCCGAGCTCGGCCGCCACGCCCTCCGCCATGGCGCCCGTCCCGTCGGGGCTGCTGTCGTCGACGACGAGCACGTCGGCGTCGGGCGCCGCGGCCCGGATGCCGTGCAGCACCTCGACGACGTTGAACGCCTCGTTGTAGGTGGGGACGACCACCAGGGCACGCATCAGGACGACGCTACCCGCAGGCCTCGGGCCCCCTGACGGGGCTCAGCCGCGGTGCGGGGTCATCGGGCCCCGCCGGGCCCCGCCTCACGAGCTCGAGCAGCGCTGCAGGAGCTCGTAGACGCCCCCGTAGGTGCCGACCGAGCAGAACTGCTCGCGCAGGACCTGGTTGGACTCGTCGGAGCCGACGATGCGGGCGTCGTTCGGCTCGTCCCAGGCGTCCCACACCGAGGACAGCACCACGATGTCCGCGGACGCCACGTCCTCCGCCATCCCCGACCCCTCACGGTTCGCCACGCCCGGGTCCATCTCCACGTAGTAGGTGGCGACCTCGAGCTGGGGGAGCAGGTAGTAGATGAACGAGTCCGCGTACGGCGTCTTGCGGAGGTCGGACGTGCCGACGAAGAGCCGGTCACCTGGCTCGCTGATGCGCTCGACGTCGGCCAGCAGCGGCGGGAGCGCCGCCGCGGCGTCGGGGCGGCCCGAGTAGAAGGTCCGCCCCCGGTGCTCGATCTCGTGCGAGTTGAGGTGGCGGCCGAACGTCTGGGCCACGGCGTCGGCATAGGACCTGGCGGTGAAGGCGGGGAGCAGCGCCACGACCGTGACGAGCACGGCCAGCCCGGCGACGAGCCCCCGTCGGCGGGGCGTGAGGGCCTGCCGCCGCCGCAGGAGCTCCGCTCCCGCCACGGGGAGCAGGGCCATCGGGACGCAGCTCACCCAGGCCAGGTGGGTCGAGTCTGCTCGCTGCAGCGCCTGGGGCAGCAGACCGAGGCTGAACGCGGCCATGACGAGGAGCGCACGCGCCCGCTGCGACCCGGGCGTCCGCCGCACCAGCACGACGCCGACGACGATGAGCACGGCGACCGAGGCGAGCAGCAGGAAGAACCAGACCGTGATCTGCGCTGGTGGGTCGATCATGGGGACCGGCCACCCGAACGGTGCGAGGCTCCCCGCCCGCTGCAGGAAGCCGTCGAACTGGTCGGGGCTCGGCGGGAGGGGGAGGCGTCGGCCGCCGCGCAGGTAGAAGACGGGGTCGAGGACCATGCCCTTGATCGCCGGACCGATCCCGGCCATGCCCAGGTGCACGAGGTAGGGCGAGGCGCCGAGCACGAGGCCGACGAGCAGCCGTCGCACCCGGCTCCACTGCATCCCCCGCACCAGGACGAGGCCGGCGAGCCCGAGCGCCAGGACGAGGTCGGGCCGGTACAGGAGGGCGAAGCCGGCGAGGATCCCGCTGCCGACCGCGGCCCGCCCAGCCCACCGCTCGTCGTCGGCGTGGCGGCTGCTGAGGCCGAGGTGCACCGCCCAGAGGCCGAAGGCCACGGCCCCGACCCAGGCCAGTGCGGTCAGCCCGATGGGCGGCACGATGATGAGCAGGGCCACTGCCGCACAGCACAGCGCGACGGCCCGGCCCCACCGCCGGGCCAGCCAGAACACGCCGAGGACCAGCCCGACCTGCTGGGCCAGCCCCACCAGCCGCTCGGAGGTGAGCGAGGTGCCGAACACCTCGAACACCCCGGCGAGGACCCACAGGCTCCCGGGCCCGTACAGGTGGAGGAAGTCGCGGTTCGGCACGGCACCCTCGAGCACCATCTCGGGGAACACGAGCATGAACCCCTCCTCCATGGGGGGGCCCTGGTTGCGGAGCTGGCCGTACAGGGGCAGGGCGAAGGCGACGAGCAGGACGCCGACCGCGATCGCCGTCCGCTGCCCGGCGCCCAGCCGGTCGACGAGCCCCGGTCGGGGCGCGGCGGGGGCGGCCACGTCGTGCGCAGGAGCCACCCCGACCACGGCTTCGGGGGCGGCCATGTCGCCACACGGTACCTGTGGATCCCGAGCCCCGGCCCCACCGGTAACGTCGATGTCCATGCTCTGGTTCGAGCGCCACGCCGTGGCCTCCCTCACCGAGACGACCGACCCGGAGGCGCGCGCCGCCATCGCCTCGTTCGTCGACGGGACCCTCGACGCCATGCCCGAGCACCTCAGGACCGGGGTGGTGGTGGAGACCCTGGCCCTCACGCTGTGGGCCAAGCTGCGCCGTGCCGACCCCGGGGCGGTCGTCTCCTCCCTGGCCCGGAGCCCGATCGGCCTGCTGCGCCAGTACGAGCGGCTCCTCGGTTCACTGGTGCTCTTCGCGGAGCACGAGCTCGCAGTGGACCGCACCACATGAGGACGCTCGACACCGAGATCCTGGTCATCGGCTCCGGCGCCGGGGGCGCCTCGACCGCCGCCCGCCTCGCCGCAGCCGGGCGACAGGTGGTCGTGGTCGAGGAGGGGCCCTGGGTCGATCCCGACGCCATCGAGCCGTTCTCGCTCGAGGAGATGGTGGCCAAGTACCGCCACCACGGGTCGAGCGCCGCGCTCGGGAACCCACCGATCGCCTATGCCGAGGGTCGCTGCGTCGGTGGCAGCACCGAGGTCAACAGCGGGCTCTGGCACCGGCTCCCACCGGCGCTGGCAGAGGAGTGGCGCCGCACCTACCAGATCGAGGCGTTCACGCCTGACGTCCTCGACGGCTACGCAGAGCTCATCGAGGCGGACCAGGGGGTCTCCTACGTGCCGGCCGCACCCCCCACCTCCTCGGCGCTCCTCGAGCGGGGCGCGACGAAGCTCGGGTGGCGGTCGGTGGAGTTCCCCCGTGTGTTCCGCTACGACGCCGCCGGCCGGGGGACCAAGCAGACCATGGCCCGCACCCTCGTCCCCAAGGCGGTGGCCGCCGGGTCGACGATCATGCCCGGCTGCCGGGTGCTCAAGCTGGTCGGCCGGGGCTCGCGCATCACCGGCGCCCGCTGCCGGGCCACCCGGCCCGACGGGACGCCCGAGGACCTGCTCGTGCGGGCCGAGCACGTCTTCGTGTGCGGTGGCGCCATCCAGTCTCCTGCGCTCCTGCAGCGCAGCGGCATCCGCCGCGGCATCGGCGGCGGCCTCAAGCTCCACCCCACCATCAAGATCGCTGCGCGCTTCCCCCACCCGGTGGACCACGACGACGTCCCGATGCACCGGATCACCGAGTTCGCCCCCAACCTCACCATCGGGGGCTCGGCCAGCCGCAGGGCGCACGTCGCGCTCGCCCTGGCCGACTCGGGCGCCCTCGACCCGGAGGCGCTGGCCGACTGGGAGCACGTGTCGGTGTACTACGCCGCCATCCGCAGCGAGGGCGCGGGGCGGGTCGTGGCCGTGCCCGGCGTGGCCTCGCCGCTCGTCACCTACCGGCTGACCGAGGCCGACGTCAGCCGCCTCGCCCGAGGGCTCGTCCACCTCGGTGAGGCGCTGCTGGCGGCGGGGGCCACCGAGCTGGTGCCCTCGGTGATCGGCGCGCCGACCGTCCGCCGGGTGGAGGAGCTCGCACCGTGGTGGGACGCTGTCACCCGCACGCAGTCGAACCTGATGACCGTGCACCTCACCTCCTCCATCAGGATGGGCGAGACGAGGGACCGGACGGGCACGGACAGCTTCGGGCGGGTCTGGGGCTACGAGAACCTGCGGGTGAACGACGCCTCGCTGCTCCCAGACGCCCCCGGGGTCAACCCGCAGGCGGCCATCATGACGATCGCCGCACGCAACGCCGAGCAGTTCCTGGCTTCGACGTGAGCGAGGTGCGCGGCGGGGTCGACGAGGCCGCACCGGCTCCCGAGGTCGTCGTCACCGGTGCCGCAGGCTGGCTCGGGCAGAACCTCGTCCGGGCGCTCGTGGGCCGCCGGCAGCGGGTGCGCTGCCTCGTGCACCGGGTCGAGGACGGCCCGCTCCTCCAGCTGCTCGGACGGGAGGTCGAGATCGTCGTCGGTGACGTCCGTGACCCTGCAGCCGTCTCGAGGCTCTTCGACGGTCTGGGGGCTGCGACCGTGTTCCACGCGGCGTCGGTGATCCACCCCGCCGGCAAGGTGCGCGAGCTGTTCGACGTGAACGTCGGCGGCACCGAGATCGTGCTGGACCGGGCCCGCAGCAGCGGGGCAGGCCGCTTCCTCCACGTCTCGTCGAACTCCCCGTTCGGGGCGAACGAGGCCCCCACGGACCGCTTCACCGAGGACTCGCCGTTCAACCCCTACCTCGGCTACGGCCGCTCGAAGCTGGAGGCGGAGCAGCTCGTCCAGCGGGGCCACGACCGCGGCGACGTCAGCGCCGTGATCCTGCGCCCGCCATGGTTCTACGGCCCGTTCCAGCCGGCACGGCAGAGCACGTTCTTCTCGGCGATCCGCAAGGGGCGCTTCCCCGTCATCGGGGACGGGTCGCAGCAGCGCTCGATGGTCTTCACCGGCAACCTCGTCGACGCCCTCCTCGCAGCCGAGGTGGCGCCCGGTGCCCCCGGCCAGGCGTACTGGATCGCCGACGCGAGGCCGTACGAGCTGCGGGAGATCGTGGCCACGGTCCGCCAGGCGCTCGAGGAGGAGGGCCTCCCGGTGTCCGGGCGCGGCCTGCGCCTCCCGGCCCTCGCCGGGACCGTCGCGGCGGGCCTCGATGGAGCGCTCCAGGCGCAGGGCCGCTACGTGCAGCCGCTGCACGTGCTCGGCGAGCTCAAGGACACCATCGCCTGCGACATCGGCAAGGCCCGTCGCGAGCTCGGATGGGAGCCCGCCACTGAGCTGCTCGGCGGGATGCGCACCAGCATCCGTTGGTGCCTCGACCGAGGGATGCAGCTGTGAGCCGGACCGTCCTCATCACCGGCGGGAGCGGCTACTTCGGCACCGAGCTGGCCACACGGGCGCTCGCCCAGGGAGACGAGGTCCGCACGTTCGACCTCAACCCGCCGGCCGACGGCTCGGGCGTCGAGCACGTGACCGGGGACGTCCGCGACGTCGACGCCCTGCGGGCGGCCTGCGACGGGGTCGACGTGGTGCTCCACAACGTCGCCCAGGTCCCCCTGGCCAAGGACAAGGACCTCTTCTGGTCGGTGAACGTCCTGGGCACGGCGAACGTGCTCATCGCGGCGCGGGACGCGGGCGTGGCGAAGGTCGTCCACACCTCGACGAGCGCGGTGTTCGGCATCCCCGAGAGCAACCCGGTCGACGAGTCGTCGCCGTGCCGGCCGCTCGAGGCCTACGGCAGGGCGAAGCTCGAGGCTGAGGTGCTCTGCCGCGACGCGGTGGCGGGGGGCCTCGACGTGAGCGTCGTGCGGCCACGGACCATCCTCGGCCACGGCCGGCTCGGGATCATGGCCATCCTCTTCGAGTTCGTGGCGGAGGGGGCCCCGGTCTACGTGCTCGGCTCGGGCGACAACCGCTACCAGCTCGTGCACGCCGACGACCTCGCGTCGGCGTGCCTGCTCGCCGGCGAGCGGGAGGGCCCGGCCACCTACAACATCGGCGCCTCCGAGTTCGGCACGATGCGCGAGACCCTCCAGGCGCTCGTCGACCACGCCGGCACCGGGTCGCGGGTCCGGTCGCTGCCGCTGGCCCCCGCCCGGGCTGCGATGAAGGCCCTCGGCGGGGTGGGGCTCGTCCCCTTCGCCCCCTACCACTGGCTGCTCTACGGCGAGTCGCTCTGGTTCGACACGACGAAGGCGCAGACCGAGCTCGGGTGGCGACCCGCCCACTCCAACGCCTCGATGGTGGTCGAGTCGTACGAGTGGTACCTCGCCCACCGCCACGAGCTGGCGGCCTCGAAGGGTTCGCACCACCAGTCGCCCACCCGCCTGGGCGCGCTGAAGGTGCTGCGGCGCCTCCCCTGAGGTCCAGGAGCCCGATCAGCCGTCCGGGCCGGGAGGGCCGCTGAACACGGCGATGGGCACGTCGAGCTCGATGATCCGGTCGATCCGGTCGTAGAGCTCGTTCGAGAACCCGGTGTGGAGGCCGAAGCCGCCGGGGTTCTCGTCGATGAGGCCGATGAGCTCCGGTCGGCCGGCGTCCTCGAGCTCGGCGACCACCTCGGACCTGAGGCGGTCGAACTCGTCGAGGCCCTCGGGCCCGAAGGGGGCGTAGGTCGCGATCTCCTCGAACTCCGGCTTCGAGCGCCAGACCTCGATGCCGGATCCCGAGGTCACGTGGACGTGCGTCGTCGCCTCCCCAGGGGTGCGCACGCGATGGCTCGTCACGGCGACGCGGGCGGCCTCCGGGGCCCCGACGTCGAACCCTGCGCGCTCCAGCTCGTTGAACAGCACGTAGCCGTACGCCCCCTGGTGGCGGGCGTCGTCCCAGGTGACGAGGTAGCGCTGGCCGCCCCGGTCGCCGGATGCGACGTCGTCCTCGAGGGCGGCGATGACCTCGGGCACGAGGACGGCCGACGCGCGGGACACCTCGGGCGGGGACGGCTCCAGGTCCGTCGAATCGGAGGCCAGCCTGAGGCCGAGGAGCGCCGAGACGGCTACGAGGCCGACGGCACCCGCGACGGCGAGGGGGTGACGGGCCCGGGCGGCGACAAGGTCGGACAGCAGCGAGCATGCGCTCCAGGCGACTGCGAGCGTGACCATGGCGCCGAGGCCCCACGCCCAGAGCGTGAGGTAGATCCAGGGCGTCCCGAAGATCCGGCTGACCGAGATCAAGCTGACGACGAGGGCGAGCGCGAGCAGCAGGTGCAGTCGCAGCAGCGTCCGGTGACGGCGACGCCAGGTGATCGCAGCCGAACCGACGAACGCTGCCAGCAGCAGCCCGCCGGGGAGGGTGGGGGTGCCCCCGAGGAACGGCCGGCCTTCGATCACCGGCTCGGTCAGCAGGTGCCACGGGTTCAAGCTCACGAGCAGGTAGTCGATCCCCAGGCGCAACCCGAACGACGCCTCGGGGGGATCGGCGAAGTGCTCGGCGATGATCCTCAGGTTCCCACCCTGCGACCCCGTGACCTGCTCGGCCAACGGCGGGAACCAGAGCACGACCCCCAGCAACGCTCCGAGGGCGGCGAGCGCGATCCCCTCACGGCGAGCAGCGACGTCGGCGCGCCTGCGGAAGATCCACGCAGCCACCGACAGCGCGCCGACCCCGCCGAGCGTGGTGACCAGGCCGATGTAGGAGATGTGCGTCTGCATGCAGAACGAACCTGCGAACACCGTGAGGGGGAGCACGCGGAGGTCGCCGCAGAGCAACGACCACACGCCCATCACGAACACGAGCCACCAGAGGACCGGCAGGTACGGGTTCCACGGCAACGTCAGGGCGTGGCCGCCGTAGGCCTGGGCCATGACGGCGACGGTCACCGCCACGCCGAGCAGGAGGGCCGTGCCGCCCCGGCGGCGGGCCAGCCACAGCGTGCACCCCATCGCGATCACGTGCAGCGTGGCTGTCGCAGCGTAGAGGGCCCAGCTGCTGGCTCCGAAGAGCCGGTAGAAGACCGACAGCGACCAGAAGCTGAGCGGACCGGGATGGCTCCCCTGCTCGAGACCGGCCCCGATCCGTCCGCCCAACCCCGTCAGCGGCGGGTCGGGCCCCCACACGTCCCGCACTCGAAGCTCGGTCTGGGCGTCGTCGATGGTCGGGTACCAGCGCGGTTCCCGAAGCCCCACCACGGCTGCCACGAAGGGGATCGCGAGCAACGCGAGGAGCAGCAGGAGGACGAGCCGCGAGCGCCTGCGGTCCGTGGGAGGCGGTTCGGCGTCCTCGCGGGGACGCTCACCGCCGGAGGGGCCACCGCCTGTCCGTGCGTCGCTGCGTGCAGGGGAGATCGAGGCGGCGTCAGGTGCCGTCTGCACCGCGGGAGCGTATCCCTACCCGCCCGGAGGGACGGAGCCCCTCGTGCTCCGGAGCCGAGCCCTGCCCGAGGAACGGTCCCGACCACCGGACATCGAGCCAGTCGTACCGGCGCCACGGTCGACCGCCACAGGCGCCGGACGGGAAGCCCACCCGGCTAGGGAGTGGGATCCTCCGGGACCACCTCGTACAGCAGGTCGCCGTCGAAGTCACCCACGAGCTCGAGCGGCGCTGCCCGGGCGGGATCGCGCAGGGCCTGCCAGGCGCCGGCCTCCC
>CADCSY010000063.1 GCA_902805555.1 uncultured Acidimicrobiales bacterium
AGTCGACGCTGTTCTTGCAGAAGATGCAGACCTTCTTCTTGATCTTCTTGCCGTTGTCCTTGGGCTTGCGCTCGGAGCGGCTCGATGTTGCCTTGCGTGCCATCTAGAACGGCTCCTCGTCGTCGTATGCAGGGGGGGTGTTCTGGGCGGGCCGGGGAGCCCCGCCGCCCGAGCCGCCGCCGCTCTGGCCCCCGAAGGAGCCGTCGCCGCCGCCCCGGGGGGCGTTGCGGGTGACGGTGGCCGTGGCCCAGCGCAGGCTCGGCCCGATCTCGTCGGCCACGACCTCGACCACGGTGCGCTTCTCGCCCTGGGGGGTCTCCCACGAGCGCTGCTCGAGGCGCCCCGTCACCACCACCCGGGTGCCCTTCGTGATGGTCTCGCCGATGTTCTCGGCCATCTCCCGCCAGGCCACCACGTTGAAGAAGGAGACCTGCTCCTCCCACTCCTGGGTCTGGCGGTTCTGCCAGCGGCGGTTGACCGCCAGGCCGAAGCTCGCCGTGGCGGCGCCTCCGGCGGTGTAGCGGAGCTCGGGGTCGCGGGTCGCGTTGCCCACGAGGGTCACGGTGTTGTCAGCCATCCAGGTACCTCCGGTGCTCAGTCCCGATCACGGTCACGGTCACCCCGGTCACCCCGGTCACCGCGGTCGCCGCGCTCACCGCGCTCGCCTCGGCGGCCGCTGGCCATCAGCTCTTCGATGGCGCTCGGGGGCAAGGTGCGCCCACCGGCGTTGTCGGGGATCCGGACGATCTTGTGGCGGATCACGTCGTCCGCGAGGCGCAGGTTGCGCTCGAGCTCGTCCATCGTGGCGGGCTCGGCGGAGGTCGTCATGAGGACGTAGTAGCCCTCCTGCTTCTTCTGGATCTCGTACGCGAGGCGACGCTTGCCCCACTTGTCGACCCGGTTGACGGTGCCCCCGGACGACTCGACCTGGGCGGTGCTCCGGTTGATGACCGCCTGGACGGCGGACTCCTCCATCGCCGGGTCGAGGACGAACATGGCTTCGTACGGCCGCATGAGCGAGCCTTCACCTCCCTGTGGACCCGGCGACTGGCGCTCGGGGCTCCCGACGGTCGGGAGCAGGGCCTGCTGGTTGGAACGGTGCAGCGTACGCCCGGGGCCCATGGAGCCACAACCTACGGAGGGGGTGTGACGCTCGGACGAGGACCGACCTGCGAGGGTTCGGCGTCCGGGTCGGCAGGCCCCCAGCCGGACCGATCGAGCCTCACCGGGGCCTGAGGTGCCTCGCCGTCGTGCCGGCGGGGGACTGCGGGTCGAAGTCGACGTCGACGAGCGCATCGGGGTCGGGCGCCTCACCCGGGTCGTCGATGACGATCGGCGGCCGCTCCCGGAGGGCCCTCCCCTCGAGCGCCTCCCCCATCCCGAGCAGGGCCGCGCCGACGACCGCTCCCGCCGCACTCCTCCGCCAGCCCCTGGTCGACGGCGGCGTCGCCGGAGTAGGGAGGGGACGCTCCCACCCCTCGATGGCGGCCACCGTCTCCTCGTCGTACAGCCCGTCGCCGAAGCGGTCCTCCCCGGGTGCGCTCACGGCGCGCGCCGATCCTCGAAGGTCACGACTGCGCCCGGCACGATCCCCAGCCGGGCCAGGTCCCCCTGGGGCACCTCGATGGCGTGGAGGTACGGACCGGCCGGCTTCGAGGTGGGGCAGTCGGAGGCCTCCGCCGCAGGGCACGGGTCCATGTCGGCGCTGGACACGAGCGTGCCGTCGGGGGCGACGTAGGCGATCGACAGAGGGAGGGTGGTCTGGAACATGTAGAACCCCCCGCTCGAGGGTCCGTCGTGGCGGAACACCATCGCGTCGAAGCCTCGCAGGTCCCGCTGGCCCATCAGGCCCTGGGCCCGTGCCCCCGGGTCATCCGCCAGCAGCGCGCAGCCGTCGAACGTCGACCCGTCCTCGCCGGCGACCCGGAACCCCACCTCGCCGAAGCCCTCGAGCGGTCGCCGGGCCTCGTCGCCGCTCACCGCGCAGCCGGGCGTGCCGGTGCCGTCCGACGTCGCAGCCGGTGCGGCGCCCTGGACCGCCGCAGGCGCACCGTCGTCGGCGCTCCCGCAGGCTGCGGCGGAGGCGACCGCGACGGTGGCCAGGACCCCGGCCAGCCCCCACCCTCGGGAGCCGACGAGGCGGCGGGCCGTCACCGCCACGGAGCGCCACGGTCGACGGGCGATGGACGGGTCGAGGCGGCGGCGCTCTGCCTGCCGGGCTCGATCACGCAGACATGGTGGCACCGCCGTAGAGCCGGCCGACATCGCTCGACCCGTCCGCCGCCGGCCCGCCGACCTGCGCCACCTCCGGCTCGAGGCCGAGCTCGAGCGCCACCTCGGGCGCCAGGTGGTAGGTCTCGGTGTCGTCGGGGAACGCGCCGCTGCGGACGTCGTCGGCGAAGGCGGCGAGGGCTGCCGTGCCGTCCGCCTTGAGGCTGGCGTACCGGCGGACGAACTTCGGCGCGATCCTGTCCTCGAGGCCGAGGACGTCGTGGAGCACGAGCACCTGGCCGTCGCAGTGACCACCGGCGCCGATGCCGATGGTGGGGACGGGGACGGCGTCGGTGACCATGCGGGCCACGACGTCGGGCACGCCCTCGAGGACGATGGCGAACACGCCGGCGTCGACGAGGGCGGACGCATCCTCGACGAGGGTGCGCGCCGCTCCGGCCTCCTTGCCCTGCACCTTGAAGCCACCCATGGCGTGCACGGACTGCGGCGTGAGGCCGAGGTGTCCCATGACCGGGATCTCGGCTGCGACCAGCGCCGTCACCATCGGCACCCGCTTGGCGCCGCCCTCCAGCTTCACCGCCGACGCACCGGCCCGCACGAGCGAGGCGCCGTTGCGCACGGTGTCCTCGACCGACAGGTGGTAGCTGAGCCAGGGAAGATCGGCCACCACGAGCGCCCGGGGGGCGGTCCTGGCCACCGCTGCGGTGTGGTGGGCGATGTCGTCCACCGTCACCTTGAGCGTGTCGTCGTAGCCGAGCACGACCATGGCGACGGAGTCCCCGACGAGCAGCAGGTCGACCCCGGCCTCGTCGGCCATGCGCGCACCGGGGGCGTCGTAGGCGGTGACCATCACGAGCGGCGGGTGCCCCGAGGACACCTTGCGCGAGCGGACGGACGGGGCGGTGATGCGCGGACGCGGGCCCATGATCTTCCTCCTACCGTCCAGCGCCAGGAAGGCTGCCGGCGGCACCTCGAGCGTACCCACCGGCCGGATCCCCACGCCCGGCCCGGCGCGGACCTGCCACTACCGTCGCGGCATGGGATCGGCGACGGAGCGGTGCGAGAGCTGCGGTGGCGACGCCACCGACGTGGTGCCCGTCCACCGGATGTACGTCACGCCGGCGGCATGGGACACCGAGGAGAAGATCCAGGTCCTCGACGAGGTCGAGCGCTGGTGCAGCCCCTGTCGCACGCACTACCCGCACCAGGAGGTCGACTGAGGCGACGCCGCTGCCGGCGGTTCAGCTCGCAGCGAGCGTCCGCTCCATGCGCCGCAGCGACTCGACGTTGCGGAGGTGGATCAGTCCGTCGAGCACGGGGTTGTGCACCGTCTTGGCGGGCCCCTCGAGCGGGACCTCGTCGATCACGACCTCGCAGCCCTCGGGGGTCGGATCGCACGCGATCGTGACCCTCGCTGCTCCCGTCGGCCACGCCCGCGCCTTCAGCACCACGGGCCCGTCGGGTCGGGTGAAGGACAGCACCTCGGTGGTGTCGCTGGTGGACAGCGGTCCGACCCCGACCGTGTGGTGGAACTCGCTCCCGACCTCGGGCCAGGTGGGGTCGACAGCCCGGATGCGCTTGGCGCCGACCACCCAGTCGGCGTAGCGGCGGCCGTCCGCGAGGAGGGCGAGCACGGCGGAGGGGGGGTGGGGCATGCGACGACGGGTGACGGCCATGGGCGCACCGTTCCCCCACCCCCTGCGCCTCACCCCCGGGCCGGCCGGGACGAGCGGACCGCCGCCGACGGCGGGCCGCAGGGGTGCGCCCGCACCGACGGCGCCCTCCGGCCCGCCCGGGGCCCGTGCCGATCCGGCCTGCTCAGGCGGAGGGGGTGGACCTGGCCTTGCGGGGCTTGATCGGCTGCACCAGGAACACCCGGGCCAGGTGGTTCCACGAGCAGGCGGGGCAGACCTCCACCACGTAGCACGCGAGCTCCGCCGCACCCCGCCGGAGCTTCGTCATCTCCGCCTTCGTCGTCACGCACCTGCCCTGGGGGGGCATGCGGGGCCCGAACACGTAGGAGACCAGCACGACGTCGGTCTCGTCGCACACGGGGCAGCGCTGATCCGTCGGCTCGCCGACGTTGCGGGCGGCCCGCATGAGCTCGGGATGGGCGTCGCACAGCTCGTGGCGGGCGAGCCGGCCCTTGCGGTACTCGGACAGCAGTCGGTGGCGGGCGAGGCGGTAGTCGATCTCGCCCGGCGTCGACCCGCCGCCACCAGGGCGCCCGGCACCCAAGCGGTCGGCCCGGAATGTCATCGAGCAAAGGGTAGCGACCGCTCCCCCACCCACGGGCGGTCGGGCGGGGCGACATACAGTTGTGTTCGATATATCGAGCCGATACGTTGTGGTGGTGATCGAGCTCGCCATCCTCGGACTCCTCAAGGAGGGTGCGCTCCACGGCTACGAGCTGAAGAAGCGGCTTCGGGACGTGGTGGGCGCACGGTCGGCCGTCTCGTTCGGCTCCCTCTATCCGGCCCTGAACCGCCTGGAGCGGGACGGTGCCGTCGCCGCCGTCGCCGCCGGCAGCGCCGACCCGGCGTCACCCGCCATGCCGATGACCGGCTCGTTCACCGGCGAGGCGGCTGCCTTCCACGCATCGCGTCGCGCCGTCACCCGGGGGCCCCGCAACAAGAAGGTGTACGGCATCACCAGGACCGGGGAGGCCCGCCTGGCGGAGCTCATCTCGGACCCCGCCGACGACGAGCGCAGCTTCCCGGTCAAGCTCGCCTTCTGCCGCTTCACCGATCAGGCGACGCGGCTGCAGCTGCTCGAGCGTCGCCGGGCCACCCTCGTCCAGCGGCTCGGCGACGGGCGGCGCACGATGGGCGCGAGGGGCGATCGCCTCGACCGCTACGTGCGCTCGCTCCTCGAGCACGACACCGAGTCGACGGAGCGGGACATCGCCTGGCTCGACGAGCTGCTCGACGGGGAGCGCGCCCAGCCCGTCCCGAGCCCGTCGGATGCCGCACCACCGACGCCGGCACGCACGACCCCTGCACCGCTGCGCGCGCCACTGCGGACGCCAGGACGGGCCGTGCCGGCGTCCCCGACGTTCCCGACCCACCCACCCATCCCCACG
>CADCSY010000064.1 GCA_902805555.1 uncultured Acidimicrobiales bacterium
TCGTCGTCTACTGACGCACCCGCCGGGCGCCGCGTCGCAGGACGGCGCCTCCGTCCTTGCGGGCTGCGCGCCGGGGCGTCGGCACGCAGCAGGGGCGGTCCGGGCGGGAGGAACCGCCCCCCTCGGCGCTAGGCGCTGACCGGCACCGGGTCCCGCTCGGCGGCCTTGGCCGCCCGGACGGCGCGCCGCTCCGCCATGCGTGCGCCCGCCTTGCCCACCCGGCGGATGAACTCGAGCGTGCTGGACCGCGCCTCCTCGGCCTCGGGGCTCAGGCCCTCGAGCTGCTCGAGGCCCCAGTGCTTGACCACGATCGGCTGGAGGATGTGGTCGTGGTGGGCGGCGAAGTCGTAGATGCCGGCATCGGCGATCGCCTTGGCGTGCTTGGAGAAGTCGGGGATGCCGGTGCCGGGCATCTCGAAGCCCTTCACGTTGCGCTCGATGGCGAGCACGACCATCGACGGGTCGATCTCGAGCAGCGCCGACGCCGTGTCCCGGTAGAAGATGTGGTGGAGCTGCTCGTCGCCGGCCACCCGGGCCATGATCTCGTAGCCCCGCTTGTCGGCGAGCAGGCGGCCGGTGTTGCGGTGGGAGATGCGGGTCGCCATCTCCTGGAGGGTCACGTACACGAGCCCGTCGGCGACGGTGGCGGGCTGGGGCACCTGCCCCCCGCTCAGCTGCGACATCCGGCCACGCTCGAGGGCGACCGGGTCGACGGCCCGGGTGACGGTGAGGTAGTCCCGGATCACGATGGCGTGGCGACCCTCCTCCGCCGTCCAGCGCTTGGACCACGCGCCCCAGGCGTCGTCCTCGCCGTAGAGGCGGTCGATCGTGCGGAAGTAGTGCGGCAGGTTGTCCTCGGTGAGGAGGTTCACGAACAGGGCGCTCCGCACGGCCTCGTCCATGGGTGCCTGCGACTCGTCCCACACCTCGCCGGGCTCGAAGTCCCGACCCTCGCTCCACGGCACGAGCTCGTGGGGGAACCACTCCTTGGCGTTGCCGAGGTGGCGCTCGAGGAGCGACTCGGCGACGGGGTGGAGGGCTTCGAGGAGGGCGACGTCAGCGTCCATGGCCATCCGCCGATCCTACCGACCAGTAGGTAGACCTGCACGGTGCCGGAGCGTCAGCCACCGACCCACGGGCAGTGGCGACAACCCTGCTGGCAGCACGCGCCGCTGGCGGCCAGCGCGTCGGAGGTGAACACCCACCACCCGGTCCTCGGATCGGCGTACCCGGCCTCGCCGGCGGCCTCGGCGGCGTCGTGGGCCGCCATGATGCGCGCGAAGTCGGGGTGCTCGGGAGCGAGGCGGCTCGGGTGGGGTCGCCGCCGGTCGGAGCGCACGTGCTCGAACCTACGGCCGAGGGCTACGGGACGAACACCATGAGCAGCGTCATGGCGGTGAACACGGCGAGCGCAGCGCTCGACACGACGAGCACCACCCGCACGAGCCGCGGCTGGCGCAGCAGGTCGGCGGCCACCATGGCGAGGGGGAACGCGACGAGCGCGTAGCGCTCGAAGCTGCCCAGGCTCTCGGCCGACACCGCCAGCACGAGTACGGCCGCCGTGTAGGCGGTGTACGGGGCCGGCAGCCGGCGACCGACGACGACCGCGAGGAGGCCGAAGAGCGCGATCCAGGGCAGGTGGAGCGCCTCGCCGAGGAACCCCTCCGAGGGCGCGTCCGCCACGGCGTCGAGGATGCGGGAGACGGGGTCGACCCACCGTCCCCTCAGGTCGCCCGTGCCCTGGGTCCTGAGCGGGATGAGCGGGTCGCCGAAGCGGTCGCCCACCCACAGCAGGTACAGCCCGGTGCCGACGGGGGCGGCTGCGACCGCGGCGGCACGGGTGAGCAGCCCGGGCCAGCGGAGGGTCCGCAGCCCCCGGGCGGCCTCGATCAGGACGGGGAGGGCGAGCAGGACGCCGCTCGGCCGGCACAGCCCGACCAGCAGCCCGAGCGCGGCCACCGCGCCCCACCTCCCCCGCCGCAGGGCCAGGAACGCGCCGAGGGTGAGGGCCAGGAACAGGCCCTCGGTGTAGGCGAGCACGAGGACCGAGGACGCCGGGAGCAGCGCCACGAGCCACACGGCGGTGGCAGCCCGGTCCTCGGACCCTCCTTCGTGGACGACGAGACGGTGCAGCAGCCAGCCGGCGACCAGCGCCGAGGCGTTGGCCACCACGACGAGCCCGGTGGTGGCGCCTCCGGGCAGGAGGGTGCCGAGCCACCGTCCGAGGAGCGGGAACAGCGGGAAGAAGCGCAGCGCCTCCTCGGGGAGCTCGCTGTAGCCGATCGTGGCGATGTCCCGGTAGAAGGCCCCGTCCCAGGCCACGAGGCCCTGCCTGAGGGCGAGCGGGGGCGACCCGGGTCGGAGGGCGTCGACCGCACCGTGGGCGGCGAGGAAGCCCAGGCCGACGGCGACGCGGGCCACGAGCCAGGAGGCGACCGCCGCCTCCCCTGCGCCACCGAGGCGCCGGCGCCACCGGCTCAGGGTGCGGCGTACCGGTGGAGCCACGCGTGCTCGAACTGGTCGCCGCTCTCGACCACGACGCTCCACCCCGGCCGCCGGGCGGCGAGCGCGTTGACGAGCTCCTCGCACACGCCCTCGACCGTCCGGTACTGCCCCGACCACACCAGCCAGACGGCGCCGGCGCCCGCCCGCTCGACCACCTCGTCGGCGAAGGCGGCCGGATCGCCGGCCTCGACCCGGGCTGCGTAGTCCACCCAGTCGACGAAGCGGGGGTCGCCGGCCTCGGGGAACGTGGCACCGGGGGGCTCGTCACCGAGGAGCCGGGTCGTCCCCGGCCCGAGCTGGTCGGGGCAGTAGGCCACCACGTCGTCTGGTCCGGCCTCCGCTGCGATGGCGTCCGCGATCTGGCCGGCCTGCGTGCGATCGATCAGCAGGTTCGCGACGCCGAAGCCGACGCCTCCCAGCGCGATGGCGCCCACGACGGCGACCCGGAGGCGCCGGCCCGGGAGGACGACGACGCCGAGCGCCGCCACGAGGACGACGAGGGGGTGGATCACGGCGGTGTAGCGCCCGGCGAAGGCGGCCCGGGAGGCGTAGGAGACCACCACGGCGAGGGCGAGGGTGAGCACCGCCACCGCCCACTCCCCCCTGGCGGCTGGGCGGGTCCCGAGGTCGAGCTCGATCCGGTTCGTGTCCACGGCCCTCCCGAGCAGTGCCAGGAGCCCGAGGAGGACGAGGCACAGCCCGAGGAAGAGGGATTCGCTCGCGGGACCGCCGCCCCAGTCGCCGAGGGTCTGGAAGAGCATGACGGCCGGGCGGGCGGGTGCGCCCCAGGGGGTGCCGGTGGAGCCGGCCTGGGCGAGGAAGGCGGGCAGCCAGGGGAGGAACAGGATCGCGCCTGCTGCCAGCGCCACGGCCAGGCGGGCGGGGACCCCTGCAGGCCGGCCGGCAAGACGGTCCCGCACGACCTGGGCCAAGAGGCAGGCGCCCACCGCAGCCAGCAGGAACAGGCTCCAGTAGTGCGTGAGGAGCAGGAGGCCGGCCAGCAGCGACACCAGGGCCAGGCGGGCCAGGGTCGGACGGTCCTGCGCCCGGCGGACAGCGAGCCACCCGGCCACCACCAGCAGCGCGACCAGCGAGTACATCCTCGTCTCGGTCGAGTACCGGATGGCGAAGGGCGACGTGGCGTACAGCACCGTCACCCCGACCGCGCACGCCGGGCCCCCCGCCCGCCTGCCCGCGAACCACACCAACGGCAACGTCGCCAGGCCGAACACGCCGGACAGCGCCCGCACGGCATGGTCACCCTCACCGAAGAGACCCGACCACCCGTGCAGCAGCAGGTAGTAGAGCGGGGGGTGGCCGTCGCGGCGGAGGGCGTCGAGCAGGTCGCCCACCGGCAACGACGCGATGTTGGCGCTGAGCGCCTCGTCGAGCCACAACGGCGACGTCGACCCCAGGCGCAGGGCGACACCGACAGCCACCAGCACCCACGCACCCACCACCACCGGACGAGACAGGCGCTCCCCCGGCGGAACGGGATCCCCACCCTCGACCAGCGGCGCCGACTCGACAGGCGCCACCTGGATCACGGGCGGCACGGTACCCGGGCCACACGCCCAGCCCCGACCCGCCAAGGGAGCAGGTCACGCCCACAGCCCCGGCGACGGTTCGCGGCCAAACGGCGTGGGGTGGCTCCCTCGCCGGGCACCGGACCCATCGTCAGGGTGCGCCGGGTCGGAGGCGGCGGCTGCTCGGCGGGAGGCCGGGCCGGCGGGGCGCGTCGGCTCAGGGGGCCGGGTAGTGGTGGAGCGACGCGTGCTCGGCCTGGGCACCTTCCTCGACCACGACGCGCCACGCCGGCCGTCGCAGCTCGAGCTCGTCCACGACCGCCTCGCACGCCTGCTTCGCACCGCGGTACCGGTCGGACCACACCAACCAGATGTCGCCCCCTCCCGCCTGCGCCACGACGTCGTCGGCGAAGGCGGCCGGTTCCACGGCACGGAGGCCCTCGGCGTAGTCGACCCAGTCGACGAAGCGGGGGTCGCCGCCGTCGGGGAACGTGAGGCCGGGGAGCTCGCCGCCGAGGAGCCGGCTGGTCCCTGGCCCCAGCTGGTCGGGGCAGTAGACGACGAGGTCGTCGGGCCCGGCCTCCTCCTGGATGGCGGCCGCGACCTGACCCGCCTGGGTGCGGTCGCCGAGGAGGTTCACGAGGCCGAAGGTGATCCCCACCAGGGCCAGCACGCCGACGACGAGGGGCTGGACCGCGCGCCTGGGCAGGACGAGGACGCCGAGCCCGGCGAGGAGGACGACGAGGGGGTGGATGACGGACGTGTAGCGGGGGGCGAACGCAGCGTTGGTGAGGTACGCGACCACGACGGCGACGCCGAGCGTGAGGACGATCACCGCCCACTCCGCCCTGGCCCCGGGCCGGGTCCTGAGCTCGAGCTCGATCCGGGTGGCGCCGACGGCCCGCCCCACGAGGGCGAGCACGGCGAGGAGGAGCAGGGACAGCCCGAGGAAGGTGGACTCGCCCTGGTCGCCCCCACCGAAGGTCCCGCCCCACGCGTCGGTGCTGGCGAAGAGGACGGCGGCCGGGCGGATGGGTGCGCCCCAGGGGGTGCCGGTGGAGCCGGCCTGGGCGAGGAAGGCGGGCAGCCAGGGGAGGAACAGGATCGCGCCTGCTGCCAGCGCCACGGCCAGGCGGGCGGGGACCCCTGCAGGCCGGCCG
>CADCSY010000065.1 GCA_902805555.1 uncultured Acidimicrobiales bacterium
AAGAAGGCCTGATGCCGAAGACCGACGCCAACCCGCCGATGCCGAGCTTCCCCGGCGACTACGTCCTCCAGGAGGTCGCGCCGGACGACCTGGGCCGGTCGGTCAAGCCCAAGCAGTTCCTCCACATCGACCAGTCCGAGTGCATCATGTGCGAGGGCTGCGTCGACATCTGCCCGTGGAAGTGCATCCACATGCTCTCCACCGAGGCCATCACCGACGCCACCAACACCGTGGAGCCCGGCATCGACCCGGACGACCACGTGATCTTCGTGGTCGACGAGGACGTCTGCACCCGGTGCAGCCTCTGCGTCGACCGCTGCCCCACCGGCGTCATCATCATGGGGAAGACCGGGGTGGCGGCGCGCGACGGTGACCAGCACCAGCGCGACGACAACCACGGTTACTCCTACGGGATGCGGTTCTAGGAGACTCGGACCGATGGCACGGGCGCTCGAGCGCAAGAGCCGCAGCGAGGCGTTGGCCGAGCGGCTGTCGAAGCTGGGGGAGACGATCCAGGGCTCGCAGGCCTGGAACTCGATCTTCCGGCCGGGGTCGATCTTCCGGAAGGGCTACACGGACAGCCCCCGGAACCGGTCCTACGTGATCATGAACTCGGTGCTCTACCACCTCCACCCGGTGAAGGTGAAGCGCCACGCGGTGAAGGTCAGCTACACGCTCTGCCTGGGCGGGCTGAGCTTCTTCCTCTTCATCCTGCTGACCGTCACGGGCATCTTCCTGATGTTCTTCTACCGGCCCACGGCGGCGCAGGCCTGGGACGACATCTACAACCTGCAGACGGCGGTGACCTTCGGGCTCCTCGTGCGCAACATGCACCGGTGGGCCGCGCACCTCATGGTGCTGGCCGTGTTCCTGCACATGGCCCGGATCTTCTACCACGGGGCCTACAAGCCGCCCCGGGAGTTCAACTGGGTGATCGGCGTCATCCTGCTGACGCTGACGCTGCTGCTCAGCTTCACCGGCTACCTGCTGCCCTGGGACCAGCTGGCCCTCTGGGCGGTCACGGTGGGCACGAACATGATGGGTTACACCCCCGTCTTCGGGAGCCAGGTGCGCTTCGTGCTCCTCGGCGGGGTCGAGATCGGTACCGACACCCTGCTGCGCTGGTACGTGCTCCACGTCCTCATGCTCCCGTTCGTGACCGTCATCTTCATGGCGGTGCACTTCTGGCGGGTGCGCAAGGACGGCGGCATCTCCGGGCCGCTGTAGGACGAGGAGGAGAGACATGACGGAGATCCCCGAACACCTCCTCAAGCGGGCCCAGGAGGCCAAGGCCAAGGCGGCGGCCAAGGCCGGGGGCGCTGGCGGCGACGCCGCGCCCGCCCCGGCGGCCGCAGCCCCCGCCGACGCCGGGGAGGCGGGCGGGGGCGGGAAGATCCCCGCTGCGCTGCTCGCACGCTCCAAGGCGGCCCGGGAGAAGGCAGCCGGCGGCGCGCCCGAGGGCGAGGGCGGCGGCGGAGGTGTCGCCACCGCGGAGCGCCCGTCGGCCGGAGCCACGGTGGCCGCCGCCACCGCCACCCAGGCGCCGCCGCTTGCCACCGGACCCGAGGGCCACACCCAGCGCCTCCTGACCGTGGTGAAGGCCGGCTCGATCCAAGACGTCAAGGCCCGTCCCACCGACAAGGTCCACACGTGGCCCCACCTGCTCGTCGGCGAGTTCGTGGCGTCGCTCGCCGTCACCGCCTTCCTGCTCGTGTTCTCGGCCTTCGTCAACGCCCCGCTGCTCACGCTCGCGAACTTCAACCTCACGCCGAACCCGTCCAAGGCGCCCTGGTACTTCCTCGGGCTCCAGGAGCTGCTGGCGCTGTTCCACCCGATGGTGGCGGGCGTGACGATCCCCGGGATCGGCATGTTCGCCCTCATGCTGGCCCCGTACACGGATCGGAACCCGTCGAACAGGCCCGAGGACCGCAAGTTCGCCATCTGCCTGTTCACCGTCTTCCTGATGTTCTGGGCGGTCCTCACGCTGATGGGGTCGTTCTTCCGAGGTCCCGGGTTCAACTTCGTGTTCCCGTGGACCGACGGCCTCTTCTTCGAGCTCTAGGAGCGCATCCATGGAGGGAACCACCGTCCTCACCATCGCCATCCCGGTCCTGGTCGCCCTCGGCGCCCTGGTCCTGTTCACGACGTCACGCCGTCGTGACACGGGTGCCGCCCTCAGCCGGGAGGCCCGCAGGCGCGACCGCGGCCAGAGCCCGTTCCTCGCCGACGAGGACGAGGCCGGCGCGGTGAGCGGCCGCGAGGTCGAGCTGGCGGCCGCCCGCACCGCCCGTGGTCCTGGCACCGACATCGAGCCGGTGCGGCCCGCCTCGGCCCCGGTCGCCTACGTGCCGCCCGACCCCGAGTTCATCGGCGTGACCCGGCGGCAGTTCTTCAACCGCAGCATCATCGCCATGTTCGGGCTCGGCCTCTCCGGTTTCGGCGCTGCGTGCCTGGCCTTCCTGTGGCCCACGCTGAAGGGCGGCTTCGGCGGCACGATCACCGTCGGCAAGCTCGAGGACATCCTCTCCGAGGCCACGAGCTCCCGCGAGCCGTTCTACGTGTCGGAGGGTCGCTTCTACCTGAACCCGTTCCCCTCGAGCGGCATCAGCAGCGCCCAGAGCATCTACTCCGACGCCGTGCTGCCGGGCATCGAGCAGGGCGTCATCGCCCTGTACCAGAAGTGCCCCCACCTGGGCTGCCGGGTGCCGTGGTGCGACACCTCGCAGTGGTTCGAGTGCGGCTGCCACGGCTCGCAGTACAACCGGGTGGGCGAGAAGAAGGGTGGCCCCGCGCCCCGGGGCATGGACATGTTCCCGGTCGCGATCAGCGGTGGCACGGTGTCGGTGGACACCGGCCTCGTGATCCAGGGCGTGCCGATCGGCACCAACTCCACCGGCCAGGAGGCCGAGGGACCCCACTGCGTCAGCGGAGGAAGTCACTAACGTGCTCGATCGTCCCGTGCTGGCCATCACGGCCCAGCAGTCCTTCGGCATCGTCGTCGCGCTGCTCGTCACCGTCGGCTGGATCCTCTACCTGGTCGCCAACGTCAAGAAGGCCAAGCCGGAGATCGGCTCGGAGATCGAGCTGGCCGCCAACCGCAAGCCCTACCTCGACGACGAGGGCCTCGAGGGCCCCCGCCTCGACCGGGTGCTGACGTGGGGCCTCATCTCGCTCACCCTCATCGGCCTCGGCCTGCCCCTGTACTGGCTGGCCGAGCCGGGTCGCCAGGCGGGAGCGGTGAACGACTTCGACGAGGTGTTCGCCTCACGGGGCGAGGGCCTGTTCGCCGCCACCGCCGACGGCGGGTTCAACTGCGCCGGCTGCCACGGTGGCCTCGCCGGTGTCGGTGGTGAGGTCGCCTACACCCTGACCGACCCCGACACCGGGCAGCTCCGCCAGGTCAACTGGTACGCGCCGTCGCTCAACGACGTCACGCTGCGGATGACCGACGAGCAGATCTACGACGTCCTCGTCTACGGCCGGCCCTTCTCGCCCATGCCCGCCTGGGGCCTCGAGGGCGGTGGTCCGATGAACGACCAGCAGATCGACAACCTGATCGCCTACCTCCACAGCATCGAGATCACGCCCGATGAGGCGCAGCAGCAGGCGACGGAGCTGGCCGAGGCCGAGCTGGCGCGGCTGGAGGAGGGCGCAGGCGAGGCGGGCGCCCAGTCCGCCACCCTCGGCGCTGCGCTGTTCAACACGAACTGCGCCCGGTGCCACACGCTCGGCTGGTCCTACGACGAGCCCCGGCCACCCGGGAGCGGCGCCATGGGTCCGCCCCTCTACAACGCCAGGAACCAGTTCCCGAGCCGGGAGGACCACATCGGCTTCGTGACCGAGGGGGCCCAGGACGGCGAGCGGTACGGGCTCAATGGCCAGAGCAGCGGCCGGATGCCGTACTTCTCCCAGGTGCTGACGGCCGGGCAGATCGCCTCGATCGTGGAGTACGAGCGGCTCCTCAACGAGCGGGAGGGCGGCAGCGCGGCGTCGGCCGGCACGGCAGGCGCCGAGGGGCGTGCGTCCGGCAACGCCAACGAGGACGTCGGCGCCGGGGGCGAGGACGCCGAGGAGGACGGTGGCCCCTCCAGCAGCCAGTCGGGCCAGGCCGGCACGAGCGAGCTCGACGACGAGGGCACCGGGCAGGCCGAGGGCACCGGGCAGACCGAGGGCGGGCAGAGCGACGCAGCCGCTGGCGAGCCCGAGGCCGGTGGCACCGGCGGGGAGGCGGGCGGCGCCGGGGCCGGCGAGGGCCCCACCGGAGCGGCCAGCGAGGCCGACCAGTGACAGCGCGACTCGTGGCCGCCCTCCCGCTCGCCTTCGAGCTGACCTGGGACCCCTTCATGCGGGGCTTCCTGGCGGTCGCCGTGGGGGTCATCGTGCTCTGCGGCTCCACCTACCTGCTGCTCGGCACGAACGTCGGCTCCCGCCTCGGCTTCCTCGTCGCGTTCGCGGGCCTCATGGGCTGGATGACGATCATGGGCCTCCAGTGGTGGGTCTACGGGATCGGCCTCGTCGGCGATGTCCCCACCTGGCACCCCATCGAGATCGTCACCGGTGACGACGAGAGCGACACCTCGGCCGCCCAGCTCGAGGACGCCCGAGATCTCTCGACCTGGGAGGAGGTGCCGGAGGGGGACACCCGCCGGGGTGAGATCCAGGCCGCAGCCGACGAGGCCCTCGTCTCCGAGGACTCGAGCGCTGCCCCCTTCGAGGAGACGGGCGACTACCAGGCCCTCGACGTGTACGAGGTCGGCGGCAAGGAGGGGATCGCCAAGCGGCTCCCCGGTCCCCACCCCGCCCACTACGCGGTCGTGCAGGTGCAGGAGGTGGTCGAGGTCGTGACCCTCACCGATCCGGAGGAGGAGTGCCCGCCGGGCGCACAGTGCATCGAGTTCGGCACCACCCCGCCCCGGCCCCGCCTCGACGAGTCGGCTCCGGTGCAGACGGTGGTCATGGAGCGGGACCTCGGCAACCGGCGCTTCCCGCCCGCCCTCATCACGATCGGCTCGGCCATCCTCTTCGGTGTCACCTGCAGCGCCCTCCACCGCCGTGACAAGGCATCCGACGCCGCCCGTGGCGTGAGCACCTCGGCCTGACCGATGGACGACTACCTGCCGCTCGTCGTCATGTTCGTGCTGGCCGTCGGGTTCGTGGTGCTGAGCATCGCGACGTCGAAGCTCCTGGCTCCGACCAGGCCGACCTCCGCCAAGGACGCCCCCTACGAGAGCGGCATCGTCCCGACCCGCGACAACCCGGAGCGGTTCCCGGTCACCTTCTACCTCGTGGCGATGATCTTCATCGTGTTCGACATCGAGATCATCTTCCTCTACCCGTGGGCGGTGATCTACCGGGAGCTGGGTGCGTTCGGGCTGGTGGAGATGCTCGTGTTCTCCGTCGCAGTGTTCGTGTCCTTCGTGTACCTGATCAGCAACGGCGCCCTCGACTGGGGGCCGCTCCGGCGCACCCGGCGCCTCGACGGCACGGTGGACGCCAACCGCACGTCGTCCTCGACGGTGCGGCGCATCCCCTCCCGGGGCCAGGTGGACGGCGAGGCGTCGCCTCCCGCCGCCGACGACGTGGCCGCGGAGCAGGTCCCGGTCGGCACCGGCGCGTCCGGCGGGGCCACGAGCGGGGAGGCCACGAGCAGGGAGCCCGCGAGCACGGAGGCCACGAGCAGGGAGGTAGGTGTCTGATGCAGCTGCCCGGCAGGAGCACGCCAGGACGGGGGCTCGAGGGCCTCGAGCACAACTTCCTCACCGGCACGCTCGAGGACGTCGTCAAGTGGGCCCGCCGCAACAGCGTCTGGCCCGCCTCGTTCGGCCTCGCCTGCTGCGCCATCGAGATGATGCAGACGGGCGCCGCCCACTACGACCTGGCCCGCTTCGGCATGGAGGTCTTCCGCCCGTCGCCCCGCCAGGCGGACCTCATGATCGTGGCGGGGCGGGTGAGCCAGAAGATGGCGCCGGTCCTGCGCCAGGTCTACGACCAGATGGCCGAGCCGAAGTGGGTCCTCGCCATGGGGGTGTGCGCCAGCTCGGGGGGCATGTTCAACAACTACGCCATCGTGCAGGGCGTCGACCAGATCGTCCCCGTCGACGTCTACGCCCCCGGGTGCCCACCCAACCCCGAGACGCTCCTCCACTCGATCCTCACGCTGCACCAGCTCATCAGCACCGGCGAGATCACGAAGCGGCGGTCGGCCACCGGCGCCGGCGCAGGCGTCCACGTCGAGGGCCAGGCCGAGCCCATGCCGGTCAGCCTGTCGCGCCGGCCGACCCACGTCGCCACCCCGACGTGAGCGAGGTCGCCGCCCCCGACGGCGAGGTCGCTCCTGCGGCGCCCCCCGAGCCCGAGCAGCGCCATGGTGCGCCCGTCAGCCGGAGCCGGGGCCAGGTCGTGCTCCACCCCACCCGCGACACCTACCTCGCGGTGGTGGACGCCCTCCAGGACGAGGGCTTCAACCTCTGCTCCGACCTCACCTGCGTCGACCACCTGACCTACGGCGCCGGTCGCCTCGTCCCCGACGGCGTGGTCGTCGAGCGCTTCGAGCTCGTCGTCAACCTCACCTCCCTCCGGCGCCGCGAGCGGGTCCGGCTGCGGGTGCAGGTCCCCGAGTCCGACCCGACCGTGCCGTCCCTCTTCGCTCGCTACCCGGGCACCGAGGCGATGGAGCGCGAGGTGTTCGACATGTTCGGCATCGTCTTCACCGACCACCCGGACCTGTCCCGGATCCTCATGCCCGAGGACTGGGAGGGCCACCCCCTCCGCAAGGACGACGGGGTCGGCCGCATCCCGGTCCAGTTCAAGGGCACCGGCGCGAGGGTCGAACCGAACCGATGAGCGGCCCCCACGGGGCCCGGACGAGGATGGACCGGCGATGACGATCACTCCCGACACCAGCACCGACGTCGGCGGCGAGGCCGACGAGCAGCGAACCGTCGACGAGACCGACGTGACGGTCATGGACCCGTACGCCACGTACGAGGGCCGCCAGGAGATGCGCTCCCGGAGCGAGATCTCCGCCACCGAGCTCCTGCGGGAGTCGGGAGCGGTGCTGCGCCTCTCGGAGGCGGCGGCGGCCGAGCTGTCGGCGTCGACGGCGGGCAGCGAAGACGAGACCATGATCATCAACATGGGGCCCCAGCACCCCAGCACCCACGGGGTGCTGCGGCTGATGCTCGAGCTCAAGGGCGAGGAGGTGCTGCGGACCAAGCCGATCATCGGCTACCTCCACACCGGCATGGAGAAGACGGCGGAGGAGCTCACCTACCTCCAGGGCACCACCAACACGACCCGCATGGACTACCTGTCGCCGATGTTCAACGAGCTCGTGTTCGCCCTGGCGACCGAGGAGCTGCTCGGGATCACCGACGAGATGCCGCCCCGGGCCACGTGGATCCGGATGTTCATGTGCGAGCTCAACCGGATCGCCTCGCACCTCCTGTTCTTCGCCACGAACGGCATGGACATGGCCTCGACGACGTCGATGATCTTCGGCATCCGCGAGCGCGACTCGCTCCTGCGGTTCTTCGAGCAGGCGTCGGGCCTGCGCATGAACCACAACTACATCCGGGTCGGCGGCGTGGCCGCCGACCTGCCCGACGACTGGCACGGCACGGTCACTGCCATCCTCGACTCGCTCGAGCGCAAGCTGGTCGAGCACGACGAGCTGTTCTCGGGCCAGCCGATCTGGCACGGCCGGAGCCAGGGCGTCGGTGTGATCGGCGCCGAGGAGGCCGTGGCCCTCGCCGCGACCGGGCCGACCCTGCGAGCCACCGGGGTGCCCTGGGACCTGCGGCGCGACGAGCCCTACCTGGCCTACGACGAGGTCGACTTCGACGTGATCGTCGGCACCCACGGCGACACGTTCGACCGGTACTCGGTCCGCATGAACGAGATCCGGGAGTCGATCCGGATCGCCCGCCAGTGCATCGAGGCGATGCCGGCGGGGGACTGGCGCATCCAGGACAAGAAGGTGACGCCGCCGCCACGGGCCCGCATCGACGAGTCGATGGAAGCCCTGATCCACCACTTCAAGATCTTCACGGAGGGGTTCAGGGTGCCCGAGGGCGAGGTCTACGTCGCCGTCGAGTCGCCGCGCGGCGAGCTCGGCTGCTACCTCGTCTCCGACGGCTCGGCCAAGCCGTACCGGATGCACATCCGCGGGCCGAGCTTCGTCAACATCCAGACCCTGCCCCACCTGATGAAGGGCGGTCTGATGGCCGACGCGGTGGCCGTCATCTCGTCGATCGACCCGGTCATGGGTGAGGTCGACCGGTGACGTGCGGCCGGTTTCCGTGCCCCGACCGGGCTCTGGCAGGATGCTCCTGATGGCGAGGCTCTCCCCCGAGAACGAGGTGCTGGCGGGCCAGATCATCGCCCGCTACCCGCGCTCGCGCTCGGCCCTGATCCCCCTCCTCCACGTCGCCCAGCAGCAGGACGGCTGGGTCACCGACGAGGCCATGGCCCACATCGGCGAGCTGCTCGGGCTGACGCCGGCCGAGGTCCTCGGCACCTGCTCCTTCTACGAGATGTTCAGGCGGGAACCTGTCGGGACCTACCTCGTGAACGTTTGCACGAACATCTCCTGCCAGCTCCTCGGCGGCGAGGAGCTGCTCGAGCACGTCGAGCAGCGGCTCGGGGTGAAGGCCGGCGCCACCACCGCCGACGGGATGTTCACCGTCGAGGACGTGGAGTGCATCGCCGCCTGCACGGAGGCCCCGTGCCTGCAGGTGAACTACCGCTACTTCCACCGCATCACCCACCAGGGCTTCGACGCCCTCGTCGACGACCTGCGGGCCGGTCGGCGCAGCGACGAGATCCCGCCCCACGGCACCACCACCAGGCTCCGCCAGACCATCCCGGCCGGGCGCTGGGCCGGCGTCGGAGCCGTGGGCCTGGCGCCCGAGGTCGGCTGATGGCCGTCACCGACGCCCCGAAGATCGTCACCACCCGCTTCGACCTGGAGGACGGCCACACGCTGGCCGGCTACGAGCGGACCGGGGGCTACGCCGCCCTGCGCTCGGCGCTCCGCACGTCGCCGGCCGCCGTGATGGGCGAGGTCAAGGCGGCCAACCTGCAGGGCCGTGGAGGCGCCGGGTTCCCGGCCGGCACGAAGTGGGGCTTCCTCCCACCCGACGTGCACCCCCGCTACCTCGTGGTCAACGGCGACGAGAGCGAGCCCGGCACCTACAAGGACCGCCTCCTCATGGAGCGCGACCCCCACCAGCTCATCGAGGGGGTGCTGCTGGCCAGCTACGCCGTCGAGGCGAAGCAGGCGTTCATCTACGTGCGCGGCGAGATGGCCTTCGCCCAGGAGCGGCTGGCCGCGGCCCTCAACGAGGCGTACGCCGCCGGGTTGGTGGGTCGGGACATCGCCGGCTCGGGGTGGTCGATGGACGTCGTCCTGCACTGGGGGGCGGGGGCCTACATCGTGGGCGAGGAGACAGCCCTCATCGAGAGCCTCGAGGGCCGGCGGGGCATGCCCCGCCTCAAGCCGCCGTTCTTCCCGGCGGTCAAGGGCCTGTACCTGCAGCCCACGATCGTCAACAACGTCGAGACCCTCGCCAACATCCCGTGGATCGTCACCAACGGTGGCGCCGCGTTCGCCGCCCTCGGCACCGAGGAGTCAGCCGGCATGCGGCTCTTCGCCCTCTCCGGCCACGTCCGCAACCCCGGCGTCTACGAGGTCGAGATGGGCAAGACCACGTTCCGGGACCTCATCGAGGCCCCCGTGCTCGGCGGGGGCATGCGCCAGGGTCGCACCCTCAAGGCGTTCATCCCCGGCGGCGCCTCCGCGCCGTGGTTCTACGAGGAGCACCTCGACCTGCCGCTGTCCAAGGCGACCGTCGACAAGGCCGGCTCCATGCTCGGCTCCGGGGCCGTGGTGGTGATGGACGACACCACCGACGCCGTCAAGGCCTGCGCCCGGGTGGTCCGCTTCTTCGCCCACGAGTCGTGCGGCAAGTGCACGCCCTGCCGTGAGGGGACGACCTGGCTTCACCAGATCCTCCAGCGCATCCTCGCCGGCGACGGCCGGTGGAGCGACCTCGAGCTCCTGCTCGACGTGTGCGACAACATCAGCCCCGGGATCGCCTGGCCCCCTCGCCAGACCACGATCTGCCCGCTCGGGCCCTCGGCCGTGTCGCCCATCGCCTCGGCGCTGGAGCGCTTCCGCCCCGAGTTCGAGGCCTACATCCAGGGCGGCCGCCATGCCGCGGCCCGCCCCGTCCCCGTCGAGGTCCTGGCCGGGGTGGCCGGCCGATGAGCGAGCGCAGCGAGCGTGGCCCGAGCGGCCCGGCCGCAGGCCCAGAGCGGGACAGCATGAGCGAGCGTGGCCCGAGCGGCCCGGCCGCAGGCCGAGAGCGGACGACATGAGCGAGCAGACCGAGGTGAAGACGACCGTCAGCATCACCATCGACGGCCGCACGGTCGAGGCCCAGCCCGGCGAGCTGCTCATCGCCGCCGCGGAGCGGGCCGGGACCTACATCCCCCGCTTCTGCTACCACCCGCGCATGGAGCCGGTCGGCATGTGCCGCATGTGCATCGTCGAGGTCGACACCGGCCGGGGCCCCGCGCTGCAGCCGTCGTGCATGATCCCGGTGGCGGAGGGCATGACCGTGGCCACCGAGTCCCCGGTCACGAAGAAGGCGCAGGACGGCGTCCTCGAGTTCCTCCTCATCAACCACCCGCTCGACTGCCCGGTGTGCGACAAGGGCGGGGAGTGCCCCCTCCAGGACCAGACCCTGGCCTTCGGTCCCGGTGAGAGCCGCTTCGTCGAGGAGAAGCGCCACTACGCGAAGCCGATCCCCCTGAGCGACCTCGTCTACATGGACCGGGAGCGCTGCATCCTGTGCGACCGGTGCACGAGGTTCTCGAAGGAGGTGGCGGGAGACCCCCTCATCACCTTCATCAACCGGGGCAACGCCACCGAGGTCAACACGTTCCCCGACGACCCCTTCGCCTCGTACTTCAGCGGCAACACCGTCCAGATCTGCCCGGTCGGGGCCCTGCTGGCCCGCCCGTACCGCTTCAAGGCCCGTCCCTGGGACCTCGACCAGGTCGAGTCCACCTGCACCGCCTGCGCCGTGGGGTGTCGGATGGCTGTCCAGAGCTCGTCCAACACGTTGGTGCGCCACCTCGGCATCGACGTCGACCCGGTCAACTGGGGCTGGCTGTGCGACAAGGGCCGCTTCGACTTCGAGGCCGTCAACGCCGAGGAGCGTCTTCGCGCACCCCTCGTCCGCAAGGGGGACGAGCTGGTCGAGACCTCCTGGAGCGAGGCGCTGACGGCCGTGGCGGAGGGGCTCGGCGCCGCCCGTGACCGCCACGGTGCCTCCTCCCTCGCCGTCCTGGGCGGCGCCCGGCTGGCGAACGAGGACGCCTACGTCTGGTCGAAGCTGGCCAGGACCGTCCTCGGCACCGACAACGTCGACGCGCAGCTCGGCGACGGGCTGCCCGCCGCCGCCGTCCTCGGCCTCCCCCGGGCCACGATCGACGCCGCCTGCGCGGCGGGCACCGTGATCCTCCTCGGGCCCGACATCAAGGAGGAGCTGCCGGTGCTGTACCTGCGCCTCCGGGACGCAGTCGTGCACAAGGGCCTCCGCCTCGTCGAGCTGAGCCCGACCGAGACCAGCCTCAGCCGGCTCGCCGCCGCCTCGCTCCGCCACCGCCCTGGCGAGGTGGCGCAGCTCATGGGCGCACTCCTCTCCGGCGGTCGTGGGGCCGGGCCGGAGGTGGCCGAGGCAGCGTCGCTCCTCGGGGACGGGCCGGTCGTGTGCGTGCTCGGGCGGGCATCGCTGGCCGAGTCCCCCGACTCGGCGGTGGCCGCCGCCGCCACCCTGCTCGAGGCCAGGCCCGGCAGCACCTTCCTGTCGGCGCTGCGGCGAGGGAACGTCCACGGCGCCCTCGACATGGGGCTGGCCCCGGGCATCCTGCCCGGCCGGGTGACGCTCGCCGACGGTCGTGACTGGTTCACGAGCGCCTGGGGCTCGCTGCCCGAGGCCGAGGGGCTCGACGCCACCGGCACCCTGACCGCCGCCGCCGCCGGTGAGATCCGCGGCCTGGTCCTCCTCGGGGCGGACCCCCTCTCGGACTTCCCCGACCGGGACCTCGCACGTCGGGGCCTCGCGGCCGCCGGCTTCGTCGTCGCGGTCGACGCGTTCCTCACCGACTCGTCGCGGCTGGCCGACGTCGTCCTCCCCGCAGCCATCTTCGGGGAGCGCGACGGCACCACGACCAACCTGGAGGGGCGCATCAGCCGCCTCAACCAGAAGGTCACCGCGCCGGGCTCGGCCCGCGTCGACTGGATGATCGCCGTCGAGCTCGCCTCCCGCATGGGGGCCGACCTCGGCGTCGAGTCGCTCGAGGAGATCTGGGACGAGATCGAGCGGTGCGCGCCGAGCCACGCCGGCCTCACGAGCGACCGGCTCCGGACCGCCGAGGCGCTCGACGGCCTGCTGCCGGCGGCGACTCTCGACGTCGAGACCGAGGGACCGCCCCCGACGATGAGCCAGGTCGACGAGCCGGGGAGCAACGCCGCCGCCTCGCAGGGCATGGACCACCTGCCCGGCAACGTGCAGACCGAGGAGTCGGCGCTCGGCAGCGGGACGGGTTCGGGACCGGGCCCGGAGGGCGCCGGAGGAGCGGACTCGATGGCTGCCGCCTTCGGGGCCCAGGGTGACACCGCCGACTACGGGGAGGGCACCACCCCCGCCGAGGGGGGCGGCGAGGCGGAGGCCATCGCCCGCACCGCGGACGCCGCGACCGAGGGGACGACGGTGGGGGAGCCGTCGGGCGGCGGCACCGAGGGGGCGGCCGAGGAGCGGCGGGCGCCGCGCACCATCCGCTTCGCCCGACCGGGCGGCCCGGGCGGTCCGCCGAGGCTCGACAGCTACTCGCTCCGCCTGGTCGCGAGTCGGCGGCTGTACGACGCCGGGACCTTCGTGGCGCACTCGCCCTCACTCGCCCCGCTGGCGGTCGGTGCGCCCCTGCGGGTGAACCCCGCCGACCTCGAGCGGCTCGGTCTCACCTCAGGGTCCCGGATCCGGCTCTCCAGCAGCCGCACCACGCTCGTGCTCGTGGCCGAGGCCGACCTCGGCGTCCCCCGGGGCACGGCGGCGCTCGTGTTCAACCAGCCAGGTCGTGGCGCCGCCGACCTCATCGACGCCACCACCGCCGTCACCGACGTGCGCCTCGAGACGCTGGCCGAGGCCAGCCCGGTGGGCAGCCGCTCCTCTCGTCGGGAGGCCTCCGGTGGGTGACCCGGTCTTCAACGGGGGCCTCGACCTCGGCGTGCTCGGCATCGTGGCCGTCAAGGCCCTGATCGGCTTCACGTTCGTCATGGTCGGCGTCATCTTCATGATCTGGTTCGAGCGCAAGATCATCGCCGACATGCAGAGCAGGGTCGGCCCCGACCGGGCCGGCAAGTGGGGCCTGCTCCAGACCCTGGCCGACGGCATCAAGCTCATCTTCAAGGAGGACCTGTCCCCGGACCGGTCCGACCGGCTCGTCTACCGACTGGCCCCCTACCTCTCGGTGGCACCGGCGTTCCTGACGTTCACGATCGTGCCCATCGGGGGCGTGTTCCGGGGCGACGACGACGGGACCCTGCGGGTGCTCGGCAACGACACCTTCCTCCAGGTCGCCGACCCACCCGTCGGCGTGCTGTTCCTGCTGGCCATGTCGGCCGTGGCCGTCTACGGGATCATGCTCGCGGGCTGGTCCTCGGGCTCGAAGTACCCGCTGCTGGGGTCGGTGCGGGCCTCGGCCTCGATGGTGTCCTACGAGGCGGCGCTCGGCCTGTCGGTCGTCGCCGTCGTGCTGCTGAGCGGGTCGCTCTCCACCCACGAGATCGTCTCGTCCCAGGCCGGATCCGTCCTCGACTGGAACATCGTCCGCACCGGCTTCGTGCCCTTCGTCGTCTTCCTCATCGCTGCCACCGCCGAGCTGAACCGGCCGCCGTTCGACCTGGTCGAGGCGGAGCAGGAGATCGTGGGCGGGTTCCACACCGAGTACTCCTCGATCCGCTTCGGGATGTTCTTCCTGGCCGAGTTCATGAACACCATCACGATGTCGGCGATCATGGTCACGCTGTTCCTGGGCGGTCCCGACGGCCCGGCCCCGATCGGCCCACCCCTGCTGTGGAGCTTCTTCTGGTTCACGATCAAGCTGCTGGCGTTCCTGTTCCTGTTCGTCTGGCTCCGGGCTGCGCTGCCCCGGTTCCGCTACGACCAGCTCATGGACCTCGGCTGGAAGCAGCTCATCCCGCTGTCGCTCGGGTGGCTGCTCCTGCTCGGCGCCATCCAGATCGGCCGGGACGAGGGGTGGAACGTGGTCGTGGTCGTGCTGGTCGGCTTCGGCATCGCCGTCGTCGCTGCGGGCGGCCTCCTGGGCGCCATCCGGGTCGCCGACCGCCGCCGCGACGCCTTCGCAGAGCCGCTGCCCAACGAGTCGGCCGAGCTGACGGACGCGGGGGTGCGCTGATGGGCTTCTTCGGTGGCTTCAAGGTCACCTTCCAGGAGATCTTCAAGCCACGGGTGACGACCACGTATCCGGAGAGCAAGAGGCCGAAGCCGATCCGCCACCACGGCCGCCACGTCCTCAACCGCTACGAGGACGGCATGGAGAAGTGCATCGGCTGCGAGCTGTGCGCCGGGGTGTGCCCGGCCCGCTGCATCTATGTCCGGGGCGCCGACAACCCCCCGACCGAGCCGGTCTCGCCAGGTGAGCGCTACGGCTTCGTCTACGAGATCAACTACCTGCGCTGCATCCACTGCGACCTGTGCGTGGAGGCGTGCCCCACCGAGGCCATCACCGAGTCGAAGCTCTTCGAGTTCTCCTTCACCAACCGGGAGGACGCCATCTACACCAAGGCGGAGCTCCTGGTCGGCGACGACGGCGAGCCGAAGCACCTGCCGTGGGAGGACTGGCGCCGGGGCGACGACACCCACACGTCGGCGTGGATGCGGGCCACGAGCCCGAGTGGGTCCGCCGCCTACGCCGGCCGGTCCCTGTGGTCGGGCGAGCTGGGGTACGGCGTGCGGGCTGCCGAGCAGGGTCAGGCCGCCGACGTGCAGCTGGCCCCGCCGCACGACATCGGCCCGAACCTGGCGCGAGGCGAGGGCGAGCCCAGCCACGACGGCGGCCACGGCAGCGACCACTCGTCCGATGGCGGCGCGCACACCGCCGCTGGGGGGTCGCACTGATGGTCGACACGATCGTGTTCGTGCTCGCCGCCCTCGTGATCCTGTCGGGGGCCCTCGGCGTGATCCTGGCCCGCAACCCCGTGCACTCCGCCCTCATGTTGATCATGACGCTGTTCGGGGTGGCGGTGGTGTTCGTCGCCCAGGAGGCGCACTTCCTGGCCGCCGTGCAGGTGATCGTCTACGCAGGCGCCATCGTCGTGCTCTTCCTGTTCGTGATCATGCTGCTCGGGGTCGACCAGGCGGACAGCATCGAGACGGAGCCGATCGGCGGCCAGCGGCCGGCGGCCGGCGTCGTGGCGCTGGCGAGCGTGGGGCTGCTCGTGCTGCTGGCGGTCCGGGCGGTGCAGGTGAGCAGCGGGGCCAGGTCGACGTCCAGCGCCCTCGACGGGGAGGGCACGAACCTCGAGAAGCTCGCCCGCGTCCTGTTCACCGACTACCTCTTCGCCTTCGAGGCCACCTCGGCGCTGCTCGTCATCGCGGTGGTGGGCGCCGTCGTGCTGGCCCGCAAGCCGGCCGCGGAGGACGTGCAGGACCGCAAGGGCGTGGGGGCCCTCGGCCGCACCCGCTCGGGATCGGGGCGCTGATGGACGTCGACGCCACCTGGTACCTCGTGCTGTCGGCCCTGCTGTTCACCATCGGCGGCGCAGGCGTGCTCGTCCGCCGCAACCCGCTCGTGATGTTCATGTGCGTCGAGCTCATGCTCAACGCGGTCAACATCAGCTTCGTCACCTTCGCCCGGATGCTGAACGACACCGGCGGCCAGGTGGTCGTGTTCTTCGTGTTGGTCGTGGCAGCCGCCGAGGTCGTGGTCGGCCTCGGCATCATCGTGGCGATCCTGCGGCGCCAGCCCGGCGCCGACGCCGACGACATCAGCCTCCTCAGGGGCTAGGAAGCCTGCAGATGCTCGACGCCGTCTGGTTGATCCCTGCCCTGCCGCTGCTCGGCTTCGCCATCCTGGTGCTCGGCAACCGCCGCATCGGCGAGCCGTGGGCTGGGTGGCTGGCGACGCTGATGATCGCCGGGTCCTTCGTCGCCGGTGCCGTCACCTTCGCCGGGCTGGTGGAGCGCCCCGAGGAGGAGCGCCAGCACGTCTACCGGGTCTTCACCTGGGTGGCGGCCGGTGGCCTCGACGTCGACCTCGGCTTCCTCGTCGACCCGCTGTCGATGACGATGGTCCTGTTCGTCACCGGGGTCGGGACGTTGATCCACCTCTACTCGATCGGCTACATGCACGGCGATCCCGGGTTCCACCGGTTCTTCGCCTACCTCAACCTGTTCGCCTTCTCGATGCTCATGCTCGTGCTCGGCGACAACCTGCTCGTGACCTTCCTCGGATGGGAGGGCGTCGGGGCCTGCTCCTACCTGCTGATCTCGTTCTGGTTCACCTCCGAGGCCAACGCCTCGGCCGGCAAGAAGGCCTTCGTCACGAACCGCATCGGTGACGTCGGGTTCATGCTCGCCATGTTCCTCAGCTTCGTCACCCTCGGCACGCTGAGCTACGTCAACGGCGACGGCACGGGCATCCTCGAGAACGCCGCTGCGCTGAGCGTCGCCGCCGCAACCGGCATCGCCCTGCTCGCGTTCGTGGGCGCGTGCGGCAAGTCGGCCCAGCTGCCGCTGTTCGTGTGGCTCCCCGACGCCATGGCCGGTCCGACCCCCGTCTCGGCGCTGATCCACGCAGCGACGATGGTCACCTCGGGGGTGTACCTCCTCACCCGCCTGAGCCCGGTGCTCCTTCAGGCCGAGGACTGGGTCCCCACCCTGATCGCCGTCGTCGGAGCGGCGACCGCCCTCTTCGCCGCCACCGTCGCAGTGGCCCAGCGGGACATCAAGAAGGTGCTGGCGTACTCCACCGTGAGCCAGCTCGGCTACATGTTCCTGGCCGTCGGCTCCGGCGCCTACGTGGCTGCCGTCTTCCACATGATCACCCACGCCTTCTTCAAGGCGCTGCTGTTCCTCGGCGCGGGGTCGGTGATCCACGGCCTCCACGAGGAGCAGGACATGCGGCGCATGGGGGCCCTCAAGCGGTTCATGCCGATCACCGCCGCCACCTTCATCGTGGGCTGGCTCGCCATCGCCGGGGTTCCCCCGTTCGCCGGGTTCTGGTCGAAGGACGAGATCCTGCTCTACGCCTACGCCAAGCACCCCGTCCTGTGGGCCGTGGGCCTCGTGACCGCGCTGCTCACCGCCTTCTACATGAGCCGGCAGGTGTTCATGGTCTTCTTCGGCGAGCCCCGCTGGGGCGGCGCTGTCGACGGTGAGCACGCGCTGCACGAGGACGCTCCCGGCGAGTCGGAGGCGCCGTCGGCCGAGGTGGCCGCAGCCCAGGCGGCCGACCACGACGGCTCGGCCGGCGCCGCGGACCACGCCGGGCACGGCGGGGTGACGCCCCACGAGTCGCCGTGGACCATGTTCGTGCCGCTGCTCGTGCTGGCCGGCCTGGCCGTCGTCGGCGGGGGGCTCAACCTCCCCTTCGAGGGCACCCACTTCCTCGCTGACTGGCTCCACCCCGTCGTCGAGGCGACCGAGGCGGAGATCGACGTGAGCGACGGCACCAAGGTGGCCCTCGCCGGCGTCGCCGTCGTGGCCGCGCTGCTCGGCATCGCGGCGGCTGCCCTCGTCTACCTCCGGCACCGCATCGACGCCCGGCGGGTCGAGCCCGACGTCCTCCTCCAGGCGTGGCACTACGACCAGGCGATCTCCGCCTTCGTCGGCGGGCCCGGTCGCGCCGGCGCGGAGGCGGCTGCCACCGCCGACCGCACGGGGATCGACGGTGCCGTCAACGGCGTGGCCACCCTCGTCCGCAACGGGGGCGACCGGCTGCGAGTCGTGCAGACCGGCCTCGTCCGCAGCTACGCCCTGTCGATCGCCGCAGGCGCCGTCGGCCTCCTCGCGTACTTCGTGGTCAGGACGGGGATCTGATGGGCTCCCTCCTCGCCCCCGCCCTCCTCGCCACCGAGGCCCACGCCGAGTCGCCCGAGTTCCCCATCCTCACGGCGCTGATCGTGATCCCCGCGCTCGGCGCACTGGCGCTCGCCCTCACCCCGGCCAGCAGGCCCGAGCTGAGCCGGCTCGTGGGCGTCGGCATGTCGCTCGTCACCGGGGCCATGAGCGTCTACCTGATGACCCAGTTCGTGATCGACGAGCCCGGGTTCCAGGAGACCTCGAAGCACAGCTGGATCGAGTCCTTCGGCATCTCCTGGAACCTCGGCGTCGACGGCATCTCGCTGTTCCTCGTCGTCCTGACCGGGATCCTGTTCCCCCTCGCCCTCATCGGGGTGAAGCCGCACCACGACACGAAGAGCTACATGGCGTGGCTCCTCCTGCTCGAGGCGGGGTGCATGGGCGTCTTCCTCGCCCTCGACCTGTTCCTGTTCTTCGTCGCCTTCGAGATCGTGCTCGTGCCGATGTACTTCCTCATCGGCGGGTGGGGCTACGGGGAGCGCGTGTACGCAGCCCTGAAGTTCTTCCTGTTCACGATGCTCGGGTCGGCGTTCATGCTCGTGTCGATCATCGCCCTCGCGTTCCTCCACGAGCGGGCGACGGGGGTCCTCACGTTCGACCTCGTCGAGATCGCCGAGGCCCAGGCCCTGGCCGAGACCACCGCCCGGTGGCTCTTCCTCGGCTTCGCCGTCGCCTTCGCCGTCAAGTGCCCGATCTTCCCGCTCCACACCTGGCTGCCCGACGCCCACACCCAGGCGCCCACCGCCGGCTCGGTGATCCTGGCCGGCGTCATGCTCAAGCTCGGCACGTACGGGTTCGTCCGCTTCGGGCTGTACCTGTTCCCGGAGGCGGCCACCTGGGCGGCGCCCGTGCTCGTGACCCTCGGCGTGATCGGGATCATCTACGGCGCGATCGTCGCCGCCGTCCAGCGGGACCTCAAGCGGCTGGTGGCCTACTCGTCGGTGGCGCACCTCGGCTTCATCGTCCTGGGCACGTTCGCGTTCACGAGCCAGGGCCTCCAGGGCGGGGTGCTGCAGATGGTGAACCACGGCATCTCGACGGGTGCGCTGTTCCTCCTCCTCGGCATGCTCTACGAGCGCCGCCACACCTACGAGATCGCCTCGTTGCGAGGGCTCCAGCGGGCGGCGCCGGTCATGGCCGCCGTCTTCACGGTGGTGATGATGTCGAGCATCGGGCTCCCCGGCCTGAACGGCTTCGTCGGCGAGTTCCTCATCCTGATCGGCAGCTTCCCCACCCGTCGGTGGTGGGCGGTCGTCGCCACGTTCGGCGTGGTCCTCGCCGCCGTCTACCTGCTGTGGGCCTACCAGCGCGTCTTCCACGGTGACCCCGACGACGAGAACGCCACGTTCGCCGACATGACGTGGCGGGAGGGGGCGGTCATGGCTCCCCTGCTCGCGCTCATCGTGTTCCTCGGCGTCTTCCCCCGACCCGTCCTGGAGCGGATCGAGCCCGCCGTCGGCCGCCTCATCACCCACATCGAGGAGCGATCGGACTTCACCGAGCCGGCGGTCACCCGGCAGGGCACCGGGGCCGTCGAGGTGGTCGGTCCGGCAGCCGTCGAGGAAGAGGGCGCCGAGGAGGCCGAGGAGGCCGGCGCCGAGACCGGTGGCGAGGGGGAGGGATGACGTCGACCGCAGCCGTGCTGGCCCAGCAGGGCGACCTGCTCGTGAAGCCCGAGGTGGAGTGGGTGGCGATCACGCCGCTGCTCGTCCTCGTCGGCGGTTCGCTGCTCCTGCTCACGCTGTCGGCCCTCACCACCCGCCGACCACGGCGGGGCACGTACGCGCTCTTCACGGTCCTCACGTGCGCCGGCGCCATCATCGCCTCCGTGGCCCTGTGGGACCGGGTGCAGGACCCCGCCCGTGGGGAGTTCACCGCCCTCGTCGGGGCGCTCACCATCGACGGCTTCACCGTCTTCTTCTCGGTGCTGATCGCGCTCTCGATCGCGCTCGCCGCGCTCGTCGCCGACGACTACCTCCGGCGGGAGGACCTCGAAGGTCCCGAGCTCTACGCCCTCATGCTCCTGTCGGGGGCCGGTGGGATCGTCATGGCCATGGCCAACGACCTCATCGTCGTGTTCCTCGGCCTCGAGATCCTCTCGATCGCGCTCTACGTCATGGCCGGCATGCACCTCCGGCGGGTCGAGAGCCAGGAGTCGGCCATCAAGTACTTCGTGCTCGGCGCGTTCTCCTCGGCCTTCCTCCTGTACGGGATCGCACTCGTCTACGGAGCCACCGGCTCCACGAACCTCAGCGAGATCGCCGCCTTCCTGAGCCAGAACGTGCTCGAGTCCGAGGGGCTGCTCCTGGCCGGCTTCGCCCTCCTGCTCGTGGGGCTCGGGTTCAAGGTCGCCGCAGTGCCGTTCCACGTGTGGACCCCCGACGTGTACCAGGGGGCGCCGTCGCCGGTCACCGCGTTCATGGCGTCGGCCTCGAAGGCGGCCGCGTTCGCCGCCCTGCTCAGGGTGTTCTTCTCCGCGTTCTCGAACCACGCATCGGACTGGCGCCCGATCATCTGGGTGCTGGCCGTCCTGACCATGGTCGTCGGGGCGGTGCTGGCGGTGGTGCAGCGCGACGTCAAGCGCATGCTCGCCTACAGCTCCATCAACCACGCCGGCTTCAGCCTCGTGGCGGTGCACGCCAACACCGAGCGGGGGGTGGCCGGCGCGCTGTTCTACCTGCTCGCGTACGCGTTCATGGTCCTCGGGTCCTTCGCCGTGGTGACCCTCGTCGGTCGGCGGGGAGACGCCGCCCACGACGTCGACGACTACCGGGGGCTGGCCCGGGAGCGCCCAGTGCTCGCGCTGGCGTTCACGGTGTTCCTGCTGTCGCAGGCGGGGGTGCCCCTGACGGCAGGCTTCTTCGCGAAGTTCTACGTCATCGGGGCGGCGGCGGAGGCCGAGAGCTACGCCCTCGCCGTGATCGCCATGGTCACCGCCGTCATCTCCGCCTTCCTCTACCTGCGCATCATCGTCACGATGTACTTCGCCGGCGACGAGGCGGAGGGGGACGCCGCCACCGGGCGGCACCGGGTGGCCATCCCGTTCGGCGCCGGCGTGAGCCTCGCCGCCGCAGTCGCCTTCACGCTCCTCATCGGCATCCTCCCCGGCCTGGTCGCCGACTTCGCGAGGGACGCGGTGCCGGTCCTCCTCAGCGCCGCCCCGTAGCGGCACCCGCACGACCGGCGCCCGTCCACGAGTGCGCAGCGGTCCCGGCTGCGGCCATGGGGGACCGGCCCTCACCTGTGGCCTCGGCCCCCCAGCGGCGACGGGGGGGAGCCGGCGCAGCGCCCGGAGCCGCCGGAAGGGTGCGATGTACGCTCGGGCGGTGCGCCGCCCGACCCGCGCTTTGGTCACCTGTGAAGCCCTTCACTAGGGTCCACTGACGTGTCCGAGTTCCTGCGTGCATACCTGACCGTCGCGGTGTTCGGCCTCGCGGCCGGGCTCCTCGTGGCAGCCATGCTCGGGCTCGGCAAGCTGGTGCAGCCGAGCAGGCCCAGCCGCCAGAAGCGCATCAACTACGAGAGCGGCGTCGACCCCGTCGGTGCCGGCTTCGGCCAGAGCCAGGTGCGCTACTACATCTTCGCCCTCCTCTTCGTCATGTTCGACGTCGAGGCGGTCTTCATCTTCCCGTGGGCCATCGGGCTCGAGTCGTTCGGCGTCTTCGGCCTGATCGAGATGGCGATCTTCATCGTCATCCTCGCGCTCGGCCTCGTCTACGCCTGGCGCAAGGGGGTCCTCCGGTGGGCGTAGCGATGCGGGATGCGCAGGTGGCGAGCTAGATGGGCCTCGTCGAGCGGGGGAAGCTCCCCAAGCCGCTCACCCACCTCCTGAGCCTGAGCCGCAGCTACTCGCTGTGGGTGTACCAGTGGGGCCTCGCCTGCTGCGCCATCGAGATGGGCGCCGCCTTCGGCTCCCCCCGCTACGACGTCATGCGCCTCGGGGTCATCCCCTTCCCGGCAAGCCCCCGCCAGGCGGACCTCGTCGTGATCTCCGGGACGGTCACCGACAAGCTGGCCCCCGCCATCCGGCGCCTCTACGAGCAGATGCCAGACCCGAAGTACGTCATCAGCATGGGCAGCTGCGCCAACAGCGGTGGCCCCTACTGGGACTCGTACTCGGTCACCAAGGGCGTCGACCAGATCATCCCCGTCGACGTGTACGTCCCCGGTTGCCCGCCGCGACCCGAGGCCCTGCTCGAGGGCATCGTGCTCCTCCAGCAGCGGATCAAGGACGAGGACATGTCCGAGCGCTGGAGGGGTGAGCCCGTT